>JBIJDM010000135.1:0-8052 GCA_044344145.1 Phycisphaerae bacterium | reverse complement strand
CCCAGCCCACCCCACGCCACTTCCGGCCCGGTTGACGCTCATGGCCAACCTGTTATGCTGCCACCAACCCCGGGAAACCCCGGCCTGATCAATACTTGCGCGTCTCAACCAGGAACCGCACCGTGTTCAACTTCCGTCTTTTCCTGTTCCTCTTCCTGCTCGGTCTGAGCACCGCCTGCACCACTACGTCCGCCCCCAATCCCACGTCTTTGCCTGCAACCAGCGATCCGCATCCGCTGCGTGTGCTCTTCATCGGTAACAGCCTGACCTATCGCAATGACCTACCCCAAGTTGTTAAACAACTGGCCGCCGCGCGGGGCCGGCGCGTGGAAACGCAAATGGTCGCCCACAGCCTGTGGTCGCTGGCGGGCCACTGGCGCAACGGCGAAGCCCTGCGGGCCATCGAGCAGGGACACTGGGATTATGTCGTCCTGCAGGATTACAGCACCAGTGCCGTGCAAGAGCGTGACCGCATGTTTGTCGCCGCCAGCGCCTTCGATACGGCCATCCGCAAAGCCGGGGCCAAAACGGTTCTGTTCATGACCTGGGCCCGGCGTACCCAAGGCGCCAGCCAAAATACGATCAACGACACGTACGATGCCTTGGGTGCACAACTCCATGCCACAGTTGTGCCGGTGGGGACCGCCTGGGGCATCATGCGGCGCGAACACCCCCAAATTGAGCTGCATAAACTGGAATTATTGCTGGACCGCCGGCACCCCAACGAAAAAGGCACCTATCTGGCCGCGTGTATGTTTGTTCGGTCCCTGCTGGGTGAGTCGGTCGCGGGTCTGCCTGCGGACGTACGCGATCCCAAGGGGCGGAGGCTGGTCACGGTCAATGCCACCGAGGCTCTCGTCCTGCAATCGGTGGTCACCCGGGTGGCCACAGAAATTCACTGAGCACAAATCTATCTGGCTTTACCAGAAGCACCGGAATAGATTAGTGTGATTCACGCTCCAGCACATTCACCAGACAGTGCAGCGTACCGCCGCGCATGAACGCGCCGGTACAATCAATGGGATGCACGGTATAGCCCAGCGTTTCCCATACCTGCTGGGCCGCGGCATTCATGCGTTCCTGTCCGGCATAACTGGGCATATAGACGACCCGCTGCCCCGCCCGCATATCCAACATCACATTGACATACGTCAGATAGACCTTGTTGTCTTCCCGCGCCGGCACCACCGGGATCCGCACCACGCGAAATCCCTTGTCACGCACCAAATCGGCCACGGCATCGAAGTGCCGTTGGGTGGCGGCACTAAAATCCGCCCCACCCGCCAAGCCCGCCGCCGCAGCGCCCTCGGGATTAAACACGGTTTGCCCTAATGAAGGGTCCGCCACCACGATGGTCTGGGCCCCCGCCGACATCATAAACATGCCCACATGATGATCCGGCGCGGCGTCCAGCAATATTGGTTCGCGTTTCAAATCCAGCGCCAACACCCGCAGCAAGTCCGCACGCGTCTCCACGGTATGCTGCACATTGCGCCGCGCCACCGCCGGCGCCACAAACACATACGCCCCGTCGGCGAGAAAATCACCCGCGTCAAAATATAACGTGCTCCGCCGGAATGCGTACCGGGTCGGCAGGGCCCGGCTGATATCCTCACCCACCCGCGCATCACCCGCCCGCTGGGCCCAGACTTCCTGCTGATATTCCCCGCGCGGCACCAGCACCGTAGGCAACCGCTCCTGCGTACCCGCCAATAAAACCCAGCGGTCACGCGACCAGGGTGTCTGCGTATGATGCGTATACAGGGGCTGTAATTGCGGTGATACCAGCCCGAGCTGGGACAACAATTCTTCGTAATCCGCCGGCTCGGGACAGATTACCTGCACGGTTAAGGACGTCGCTTGCTGACTTAAAAACGCCCGGTAAATCGGCCAGGTAAATTCCGCACCCTTGGTGTATTGCATGGTTATGGTCGAAAGTGACCCGCCGTAATCCGGAATCATCGGCCCGCTGCTCGGTGCCGGACGCGGTTGCCAGACGCTCAGAATACCTGCGGCCAGCAGCAGGCCCAATACGATGCCAACCAAGGTTTGCCAGCGGAACATGATTGCGTTACCTGATTAAGTGTCCACAAGCGCCACACTGTGTGGTATAGACAGCGGGTCCTGCCATTGGTTTGCCCAGCCGCGCAATTATTCTTCGGGGCTATTAGTAAAATGCCGGGCTGCCCCTAAGGCCACCCGGCAATTATGGTACTGCGGTTTAGTCGTATTCAGACTTATTGCGGCGCCTGCTGCACCGGCTTATTTTGCAGCATGGTTATGGTATCGGTCACCACTTCCTTGCCCCCGCTGCGCAGCGCGACTGCCACACTGCCCATGGCTTCGACTTTGCCGGGAACTTTCAGAATGAGGGTCTTGGTTTCGCCCGGCGCCAGCGTGATGATAAATTCTTCCACCACCTGCGGCGGGGTGACGCGCATTACCCGCGACAGCTCATCGCGCATCGTGGTTACCGTGGCCGAGGCGACAAACTTGGCCTCTGCCGCGGTCTTGCCCTGATTGGTGGCCACCAGACTGAAGGTGGGAATATCCCCCGCTGGCATGGTGGTGCTGGTGGGGGTTTCCGCCACCGCCGTGGTCTGCACAGTAGCCAGTCTGGTCACGACACTGATGGTCCCGATGGTTAGCGTGGGCGTCTGGATGTTTATGCGGGCCGGACGGACCGGTTCGTCTGCCGAGACGCTGGCCGGGGCCAGCATCGCCAACGTAATGCCACAGGTCACAAGTGCGGTCAACAGGATCGAAACACTGGAAGCTCTGGTCGTCATGGCACATCTCCTTAAAATAGCCCTGCGTCCGGAGCTATAGACGCCCCAGAGCGTCCAAAGTTCCCGGCGTGGGATTATTTTTCCATGTGATGACAAAAACCGGGACTATTTGCCCATTAAATCTGGTATTCCGCCCCATAAACCCGCGCGGCCCGGGGGGTGGCAAAGATCCGCTGCCCCGCCACCACCGGCGTACTGGCATACCGTTCCGGCGAGAGCTCGATCACCAGCAACGTCCCACCGTCTTCCAGTTCCACTTCCACCTTGACCAATGCCCCGGCCCGGTGGACCCAGGTCACCTTGGCCGGAACCCCGCCCTGACCGGCCTCGATGGCAATATCAATTTCATGCGGCCGGGCCAGCGCGGTAATCTGGCCATCCCCACCGGGATGATTGCTGAGGGCCACTTGTTGCCCCCCCGCCAGCGTGGCCACGCCCCCTTCCAGCCGGCCATGGAACACATTCACATGCCCCAAAAACGAGAGTACAAAGGCATTGGCCGGAGAGTGATAGACTTCCTCGGGCGTGCCGACCTGCTCGATGCGGCCCTTGTTCATGATCACAATCCGGTCGGCGACTTCCAGCGCCTCTTCCTGATCGTGGGTGACGAACAGACTGGTCACGTGAATTTCTTCGTGCAGTTTCCGCAGCCAGCGGCGCAGCTCCTTGCGCACCTTGGCATCCAGCGCTCCGAAGGGCTCATCCAACAATAGCACGCGCGGGCGCGAAGCCAGCGCGCGGGCCAGCGCAATGCGCTGGCGCTGTCCGCCCGAGAGTTGGGCGGGATAGCGCTGGGCGGTATTTTCCAACTGCACCAGCTTGAGCAATTCCATGACGCGGTTTTCCACTTCATCGCGCGGCGTCTTGCGTACGCGCAGACCGAACGCCACGTTTTCAAAAATGGTCATGTGGCGGAACAATGCGTAATGCTGGAATACAAAACCTACATTACGTTGCCGGGCGTGGCGGTCGGTGGCATCCTCGCCATCGAACAGCACCTGGCCGGCATCGGCATATTCCAGCCCTGCGATAATCCGCAGCAGCGTGGTTTTACCCGAACCCGACGGCCCCAAGAGCGCCACCAATTGCCCGCCGGGCGCTTCCACGCTGACATCATCGAGCGCTTTAAAACTGCCGAACAGCTTGCTGATATTTTTAACCGTAATACTCATTGACGCACTCCTTAATGCCGCACGCGCCGGCCAACCGTACCATCACTGACCCGTTCCAAAATCACCTTGGCCACCAGCGTAAGCAACGCCACCGCCACCAGAATGGTACTGAGGGCAAAGGCACTGGTGAGGGAAAAATCTTCCCACAATTGGTGAATCCGCAGTGGGATGGTGGTGTTCTGCCCGCGCACATTGCCGGACACCACATTCACCGCGCCAAATTCGCCCAGCACCCGGGCGTTGCACAAGACCATGCCATACAGCAGGCCCCACTTCATATTGATCAGCGTGATGCGGAAAAACATCTGCCAGCCATTGGCCCCCAGCGTAATGGCCGCCTGCTCTTCCTGCGAGCCCTGGGACTCCAACACCGGGATCAATTCCCGGGCCACAAACGGCAGCGTGACAAACGCCGTGGCCAGTACCACACCCGGCCAGTTGAAAATCACTTGGGCATTTAGCCAATTCAGATACCAGACGGCATACTGCCCACTCCCGGCCTGCGCCCATGACTGGTCATGCGCCCACGCCAGCGCCTGGGCGATATACCCCTGAGCCCCGAACAGAATCACAAACAACATCCCCGCCACCACCGGCGAAACCGCAAAGGGCATATCAATCAGCGTCAGCAGCGCGGCCTTGCCCCGAAACTGAAACCGCGTCACCAACCACGCCACGGCAACCCCAAACAGGGTATTGAGCGGCACCACCACGGCCATCAAAAACAGCGACATTCCGATGGCATTGAGATTGAACTGGACTTCCTGAATCTGAGTGGACTCGCCGGAGGCAAAAAACGTGCTCAGATACCGCTCCCACCCATTGGCAAAAGCCTGCACAAAAATGTTGCCTACCGGTATGATGATGAATACGCTCATGAAGGCCACGACGAAACCAATGAGGCTCCATTTGAGCCACCACGGGTCCCGGCGTGGGTCTTGGCGGGTGAAATTTTCAGCACTTCCGGACATTACTCAGACTACTCCTATCGGTTTTATATGTAATTAGTATAGCAGATACTGTTCAGGGGTCAAATGGGCTAAAAGTGGGGCTTGAAGACCGTTAATTCGCAATAACGCAATAGTTCCAACGGGACAAAAACCGCAACGGCAAAGTCGCGCGAGCTTACGCGTCCTGCATCTGGCCAGTCAGATACGAATCGAACGAAGTCAGATCCAGCAAGCCGTGGCCGGAGAGGTTGAAGAGGATAACCTTCTTTTCGCCGGTGGCTTTGGCCGCGAGCGCTTCATCAATGGCCACGCGGATGGCGTGGCTGGATTCCGGCGCGGGGATCATGCCTTCGGCGCGGGCGAACATCATGGCCGCTTCGAATACTTTGGTTTGCGGACACGAGACCGCTTCGCACAAGCCTTGCTTATAGGCGTGGCTAACCGTGGGCGCCATGCCGTGGTAACGCAGCCCGCCAGCGTGGATGCCCGGCGGCATGAAGTCATGACCCATGGTGTACATGGGCATCAGCGGAGTGGTGCCGGCGGTGTCGCCGAAGTCATAGCGGAATTCCCCCTTGGTCAGCGACGGACAGGCCGTGGGTTCAACGGCGACAATGCGGGTGCGTTTGCTTTCGTGCAGGTTGCGGTGAATGAAGGGGAAGGCGATCCCGGCAAAGTTGCTGCCGCCGCCGGCGCAGCCAATGACCACATCGGGATATTCCCCGGCCAGTTCCATCTGCTTGATGGCTTCCAGACCGATCACGCTCTGGTGCATGCAGACATGATTCAGCACGCTACCCAGCGCATAGCGGGTATTTTGACTCTCGAAACAGTCTTCAATGGCCTCGGAGATGGCGATCCCCAGCGAACCATTGGTATCGGGCATCTCCGCCAGCACCTTGCGGCCATAGGCGGTATGACTGCTGGGGCTGGCATGCACCGTGGCGCCCCATGACTGCATCAATAATTTGCGGTAGGGCTTCTGGTGAAAGCTGACCTTCACCATGTACACCACACATTCCAGCCCGAAGAAATTACACGCCAGCGCCAGCGACGCCCCCCACTGCCCGGCGCCGGTTTCGGTGGTCAGACGTTTGATGCCGGCCTGTTTGTTGTAATACACCTGTGCCACGGATGAATTGGGCTTATGGCTGCCCACGGGGCTGGCGCCTTCGTACTTGTAATAAATATGGGCCGGGGTGCCCAGCGCCTTTTCCAGCCGCACGGCCCGCAGCAGCGGGGTGGGCCGCCAGAGAGCGTAGATATCGCGCACTTCCTGGGGAATCTCCACCCAGCGGTCCTGGCACATTTCCTGCTCAACGATGGGCTCGCAAAAGATACGGCTCATGTCGCCGGGGGTAATGGGCTGACGCGTGCCGGGGTGCAGGGGCGGCTGCATCGGTACGGCAAAATCCGCTGGCAGGTTATACCAGTGGGTGGGGATTTCGTTTTGATTCAGGCGAAAGTGCGATGCGATCATGGCTCAAACCTCACAAAATGGTGCACCAAGCTGGGGATATTATTGCGGGAAATGACTCGGAATGCGAGCGGGGAGCGCTGTTACCGGGTGCAATATATGACCCCGAACATGATTCCCCCCGACCTAAACCACAGTTTAATCGTCCACCTTGAATCCCGCGTGGCTGACAACGCGTTCCTGACGCTCCAGATGCAGATCGGTAACCACCGCCTGGGCCGGGCCCGTCAGGGTTGCCTGAATCACCTGCGCCACTTGTGCCGGCGCTCCGGTTAGTTCCGCACAAACCGCGCCATCGGCCAGATTGGCCACCCACCCGGTTACCGCCGCGTGTTGGGCCTGCTGCTTCAGATAAGCCCGGAACCCCACCCCCTGCACTGTGCCTTTCCAGGTTACCCGGTACGTCACCTGCGCTGCCGGTGCAGTGGCCGGGGCCGTGGTCGGCGGAACTTGAGCCTGAAGATTGGCCACAAAGGCAATCGTAGCGAATAAGAGCCATAAGGTCAGCACGCCGTATTTCATATATTGCTCCCAGCTAATGGCTGCCAGTCGGTCCGCAACAGGCCGTAATCCACTTCGTCATGATATTCGCCCCACTTGCAGCGATGGTCGCGACGGACACCTTCGCGGGTCATACCAATTTTCTGCATCACGCGGCCACTGGCGGGATTGTTGCCCAGATGGCAGGCGGAGATTTTGTGCAGGTTGGGAATCTGGGTAAAGGCAAAGTCCACCACGGCGCGGGCTGCCTCGGTCACATAACCCCGTCCCCAGAAGGGAACCCCGAGCCAATAGCCCAGTTCACTGCGCTGATTGGTCGCATCGGTACTCAGACCAATGCACCCGATCAGTTCGCCGGTAGGATTCAGTGTTATGGCAAAAGTGTAATTGTGGGACAGGGCATTACGCTCATGCTGGCCGATCCAGACTTCCGCAGCGCCATCGGGATAGGGATGCGGAATCAGTGCGGTCGTCGCCGCCACCTGCCGATCCCCGGCCAGCAGTTGCACCCGGGGTGCATCCGCCAGCGTCATGGGCCGCAAGGTCAACCGGGCGGTGGTGAGTGTGGGAATCACGGACAAATAATGGCTCCGGTAAAAGGGATGATCGGCTGTTATTTGCGTTCCTTAACCAAGACCAAGGTCCCCGCCATCATGTCGTGCAAACACTGTTTCTTTTCCGTCCAGAGGCACATGAGGTAACCAATCAACAGAATGCATCCAGAAAGTATTTTGCTGAAGTACCGTCCTGTGGCGCGCGCAAAAGAAATACGCTTACCATCAAGATCGGTAACCTTGATGCCACAAGCCATCTTACCCAGGGTCGCCTGAGTAGCGGAACATTCCATCAGAGCAGAATACAGCCACCCAAGGATGAGCCCCGTCACACCACCCAATAATTGTGCGGTTACTTGGATATCATGCGGGGGCTGCCCACGCATGGCCATGCCCACAAACACACCAATAAAAAGACCCACAAAGAAACCAGCAACATTGGTGATTAACCAATCAATAATAAAAGCTCCCAAACGCAAGCCGAAACCAGCTGGAATCTTCGACTCGCGGCTGTAATCCAGAGTCATGGGCGGGAGGCCCGGACTGGCGGTATACGTGCCGGAATCTACTTGTAACAACTGCCCCAGCGGCACCCACGTAGGCAACCCT
>JBIJDM010000120.1:0-8450 GCA_044344145.1 Phycisphaerae bacterium | reverse complement strand
TTCGTGCCACGCCAGATCGGTGGGTAACACCATCCGTGCGGTTAACATCGAATACACCTGCGCACGGGTATAGGGGCCGCTCTGTTGGCCCGCGCGGGCAATATAAATATTCGCCACCGATTCATTTTCAGTCATCGCAATCCCTTTCCCAAGCAACCATGGTGCAGACCAGCATAGTAACCCCAAACGTGTTCGTATTATGTTGCGGTGCGCGGATGAGGTCAAGGTAGGTCAGGGATGAAACTGAGGATTAACCAAATCCACCCGCGTGCGAGCCATTTCACTCCCGGCTGCGCAGCACGTACATCAATCCCAGGATGCAGATCCCCACCACCCACATCAGCAGGATATCGGTGATGAAGTAGAGATAGGTGCCCAGCACCAGTCCGCCCAGCAGGGCCACGGCGGACTTTTGTTTGAAGCCATACGTGATGGTGGCCATACTCACCATGCTGAAGAACATCATGGTCAGAAGATATCCGGCGCTGAAGTCCATAGCACTATCTTACCCGTGCGGCCCGGTCCGGGCGCAGGGAGGGTGATTATTTCGCCCGCCGGGCACATTGCCAGACGTAGAGCGAACGCGGATGCACGCACTGGCCGGGGGCTTCGACCCAGCCCCAGGGCTCCTGAATCGGGCCAGTCACCTCACCGGCGGGGCCTTTGTAGGTCAGGGCCTGACCATACGCCCCGTGCACGCCCACGGCGATAAAGCCGGGGACGTTCTGGTAATCCGCCGCGATGGCGTAGCGCTGCCATGGCTTATACGGGTTGTAATGCCCGCACCGCCAGTTCCACAGCACCATCCCCGGCCCCTGGCGCGGCGGGACGGCGTTGGCCGAACCACCGCCAAAATTAATCCCGCCTTGCAGGGCATCGTACAGATTGTCGCAGCCGATCCCGCCGTGCAGATCAATCCCGCTGGGTTCGTCCATGCTGCAATCCACCAACGCATTACCGCTGACGGTCCCCTGCACATTGAACGCGTGCATATTGTGGCCCGCGTGGCTCTCCAGATGCAGATTTCCCGTGCTGCGCCCGGCGATCACAAAGCCGTTATGTCCGAGATTGCCGATAATCCGGCAGCGCCGGATCACACAGCCCAGACAATCCTGCATGCCCAAGGCACTGGTGGTGCTTTCGTGCAGCAGATTATCCGCCCAGCCGCCGCGCACGCGTTTGAATTGCACCTGATCCCAACCGTTGTCATGTTCGCCGTTCTTATGATGGACAAAGAAACCGCCCCACAGCCCGCGCATGTGCAGGTTCGTGACCCCCGCGCCGGTGATCATAGGGAACGCGCACAACTCAGCGGGCCATTGCGTGATACTGCGATGCAGCGGAGCGTCCAGCGTGACACACGTCCCGGCAATGGCGGTGATGGTGCAAAGCTGGCTGACCAGTTCCTTGCCCGCGCCCTGCCAGTTTTTGGCCACGGCCACATGCCCCTGCACCAGATCCCGCGCCAAGGAACCATCGGCGGTTTCGAGTTGCCGCAGCAGATAGCTGCCCCCCACGCGCAAGGCGCTGGCATCGGCCACGGTGATGGTCAATTCCCCGCGCCGCCCGGCGGTAACCGCCGTCAGGGCCTGCGGCTCGGAGCGATCATCAGGCCCGATAATCAGCAGCGGGTGTTCGCCCGCGCGCCAAGGCTGTTTGGGATCAGGCGTATCGCTGTAACGATGATTCACCAATACAGTCCCGGCGGGGCCGGTGCCCGCGCCGCGCAGAATCACGCGGTCATGCCGAATCCGCAGCGCGGGCAATTTGGCGTCCACATTGCAATCCAAAATACCGGGCGGTAATTGCACCACGCCCCCGCCGGCCGCACCGGCGGCATCCAGCGCCGCCTGAATGGCGGGCAGGGCCTCCTGACCGCTGTCGCCGCGCACACCATACACCTCGGCCATAAAGACCGGCAGACCCACACTGGGATCGGTGGTGCCCCGGCCAGCGTAGGAATAGTCATACAAACGGCTGCGCGAACCCTCGCGGGTAAAGATTTCGAGAATTTCCAAGCGGGTCTGGGCGATGCCCCGGCTGACAGGCAGCGCCGGAACGTAGCGCGTGGTGACGTTGCCGGTGATGGCGTTGCCCGCAAAAGTGCCGGTATAGGTGCCCGTGTCGCCGTCGAGTTGGACCGTGACTTTCATGGCCCCGCCGATCACCACCCAGGGATCGGGATCAATCCGGCCATCGGCGACGTAGGTACTCGGCCCGGTGGCGGTTAGGGTGAATTCATGCAGACTCCCCACCAAGGTGGGCGTCAGGCCCAGGCCTTCACGGTCCCAGATGCCATCGCGCCGGCGCCATTCAAACGTCACATCATGCATACGGCCGCGGGAGCTTACCACGGATTGACAGGTGATAAACCAGGTTCCATTGGGCGTAAAGACGGGGGTGGCCATGCGGGGATATCCTTGCTAAAGACCTGTCTGGCCCGGTCGGCGGGCCATAATTCCTGCCCCTATTGTCGCGCCCCGGCAGCCGGGGGGCAACTGCGCGCTATGATTAGCTGGAAATTCTACGCCTTCCGGCAGAACAGGAAACGCAATCATGGAAACCCCTCCCGCCCAAGCGCTTAAGTTATTGGATTTGGTCGCCTATCAGCCCTCCGCGGTGGTCAGCCGCGTGATTCTGAAGCAAAAAACCGGTAATGTGAGTCTGTTTGCCTTCGCCGCCGGACAGGAACTCAGCGAACATACCGCCCCGTTTGATGCACTGGTTCAGGTGCTGGAAGGCACAGTGGACATCACCATCGCCGGGCAGGTCCACCCAACCCACGCCGGCGAAATCATCCTGATGCCCGCCCACCAGCCCCACGCACTCAAAGCGCAGACAGCCATGAAAATGGTTCTGACGATGATCCGGAGCTAAGGGTATTTTTTGTTGATTCGCACACCTTGCCCGGTTTCCGTTACCATATAGTCCCATGGTTATTGGTCGGACTGTAGTTTTTACGAGATGAGGAAACCATGGCCGGTGTTGCTCCGTCGGATCCGTTTTTGCATGCCAAAATAGACGCCCTGCATGAAACCGCATTACAGCGCAAGTTCCGCCATCTGGCGCCCATGCCGGTGGGAGCGGTATTTTTGCCCTGGCCGGGCATGACCGAAGCGGATGCCCGGCAGCATTTCCGCACCATGAAAGAATTGGGGTTCACGTGTCTAAAACAAACCTCCGGCACGCCCGAATGGCCGGCGGAAAAGATTCTGCATATCGCACTGGATGAGGGGTTGTGGCCGTTCTGGTATGCCGAGGGTGGCTTTGCCGATATCACCCCCGAACTACTGACCCAGTTGGGCCTGCCCGCGGACATGGAGATTGATGCCGCGCTGGCCCATCCCAAGGTCTTGGCCCACCAGCGGGAATTGATCCGCCAGCGCATCGGCCGGCCCGGCCCGGCGCCGGTGATACCCCACATGGCCAAAGCCCACACCGGTTCACGCGATGCCACCTGGGTGCCCGGTATGGTGGATGATTTCAAAGGCTATGAACTGGACCCCGAATCGGTGCCCGAGTTTGTGCGCTGGCTGGAACAAACCTACGGCTCCGTCACCGCCCTGCAAACGGCGTGGAACGCCCAGCATGTCGGCCTGGGCGGTCGGCAGTTGCTGAATTGGCAGGATTGGGCTCAGGTCGAAGCGGGAATCCGCGCAGGTTTTCTCGGCCATGATTATCGGCGCATCCGCGATGTGCTGCGCTTCCGGGCGGATCGTTATCTGCAGCGCGTGACGCAAAAAGTGCAAGCCCACCAACAGATAGACCCCGATGAACCCATCCGGGCGGGCGGGGAAATGGGGCTGTTTCTGCCCTTCGCCTATCGTGGCATGGATATGGAAGGCGTCGCGGAAGCCATGGCCGAGGGGGGCAGTTTTTACCCTTCGATGCATCTGGCTTGGCATTTTGAAGAGGTCGCCTTCGAAGTGGTGCGGCCGGTTTATATGCAATCGCAGATCGCCGCCGACTGGGCCAAAGGCATCTGGTCCGCCACGTGGGAATCCACCGGCGGGCCGCAATTTTTCTCCGGCGGCAAGTCCCCCTTCGTCGAAGAAACACGTAACGCCCAACCCGGCTTCACCACCGACGAAAACACCATCACCCAATTGATGCTCTCCTGGCTGGCCGCTGGTTTCAAAGGTTTTGGCCTCTGGACGTGGAACGCACGTACTGCCGGCTGGGAGGCGGGGGAATATGCCCTGCTGGACCGCAACCGCAATGTGACCCCGCGGGCCATCCAAGCCGGCGCTATCGGCAAGGCGGCCGTGAAATATCGCCGCGAACTCTGGAACGCCCACAAAGAACCACTGGTAGGCGTCTTGCAGGACTGGGAAAACGACGCCATGTGGGCGGCGATGGCCGTATCGGGACGCACGTTTTATCGCACCCTGCCCGTGCGGGCACGCATCGGTGTCAGTCGGGCGCTCATGAACGCCAATGTCCCGTGGGAATATGTCACCCCGCGCAATCTGCAGCGCGGTCTGGGGCCACGTTACCGGATCATCTATGTGCCCGCATTTATCGCACTCAGTGCGGAGTTACAAAAACTGCTGCATGACTACGTACAAGCGGGCGGGCGCCTGGTGCTGGACCTGCCGTGCGCGTATTTTGATGGTCACGGCGTGGTGTTCAATACCGACCGGGGCAGTGTTTTTGAACAGACCTTCGGCGTGGTACTCAACGAATTTCATTATGCCAACGACAACACCCCCTACAGCATCAACGGGGTGAATATCACCCCCGGCTTTACCGCCCAACTCACCCCCACCACCGCGCGGGTGCTGGCCAAGTATGGCGAATATGACCGTCCCGCCATCACGGAAGCCCACGTGGGTCAGGGGACGGCCGTCATTATCGCGGCCCAAGCCAGTTTGAACTGCTACCGGCCGGGCAATGCGGCCATGGAACGTCTGTTGGTGGCCAACACGCTGGGCGGGTACCGTGCGCCGTACGCCTGCCCCGGTGCGTTGGTCTACCGGCTGGCCAGTCCGGCGGCGGATCACTATTTCCTGATTAATGATGACGCCGCCACAACCGTGACGCTGGATACCAAGGCGTATCGTTATACCCGCATGACCGACGCGGTCACCGGTGCGGTGCTGGAATTAGGCAAGCCGATCCCCTTGGCCGGGCATTCGGGCCGGTGGTTACGGCTGGAAAAATAACGCGGGGCGGAATTTCGGACCGGTCGCTTTGGGCGTTTGCCCCGCTGCGCTTATATTTATTGTTATGCACCTCAAGACTTTTATCCGCCGGGGCTGGTTGGCTCTGGTTTTGGTCCTCCTCATCTGCGTTAGCGCGTATGGGCGCGCCGGGGGCGGGGAAAGTTTCAGCAGTGGTGGCGGTTCCTCCGGGGGCTCGTCCGGGGACGGGGGCGATCTTGATCTCACCGATCCGGTGTGTGTGGTTATCCTCATTGTCACGGGCTTGGCCGTTGCGATCAGCCACCTGTTCAAATACCTGCGCGGCAACAAATATATCCAAGTTCCCGGCGTGACCCTGGATGATGCGATCCCGCGTGCGGACCAGTCCACCCGGCTCTACAATCCCTCCAGTTCCGTGCTCCAGCCCGCAGCAGCCAGCAATGTTTATAAGGCCATCGCCGCCCTGAGTGTGCGCGATCCGCGTTTCGATCATGACAAATTCTACACCCGCGTCCGGGCGGGGTTTATCGCCGTGCAAAATGCCTGGTCCGAGCAGAATCTCGATCCGGTACGCCCCTTTATCTCTGATGCCATCTACGAGCGTTTCACGCTGCAATTTGCCGAACAGCGGTTTCTGGGCTATCGCAACGATATGAGCCAGATCGGCGTGCTCGGGGTGCTGCTGATGCACGCGGAATCCGATGGGGTTTATGACATCGCCACGGTGCGGATCAATGCCGCGGCGCTGGACCGCCGGCTGAATCTGGAAGGCCGGGTACTCAGTGGTGATATCACCCCCGAACCGTTCACCGAATACTGGACCTTTGTGCGTAAATGCGGGGCAAAATCCGTCACCACCGGCCTGATGGAGGGCAACTGCCCGAATTGCGGCGCGGCCCTCAAGATCAACCAAAACGCCCAGTGCGACCACTGTCACGCGGAACTGCGCGGGGCACGGTACGATTGGGTGCTGACCGAAATCACCCAGGCGCAGGAATGGCAGCGGGCGATCACGCCAGCGCTACCGCTGCTGCCGATTCTGCGCCAGCGCGATCCCGACTTCACTCCCGCCGATTTGGAAGACCGGGTGTCGGTGATGTTCTGGCGCGTGCTGGCCGCCCAGCGTCTGGGGTCGGTGAATCCGCTGCGCAAGGTGGCCGATCATGGCTTTATCGCCTGGTTTGCCCCGCAAGTGACCCAGACCGTCAATGGCCAGCGGCAATGCTATCTCGATGCGGGTGTGGGCTCGGTGACCACCATCGCCCTCAAGCCCGGCAGTGCCCAACGCCCCGACCGCGCCCTGGTGGAAATCCACTGGTCCGGCGTCGCGTATCGGCTCAGTGCCGACCGCCCGCCGCAACCCATTTCCGAAAATCGCCCACGGTACAGTTGGTATCTGCTGCAACGCTCCGCCCAGTGCGTGACCAATCCCAAGCAGGCCATTACTTCGGCCCACTGCCCCAACTGCGGCGCCCCGCTGACGATCACTGAATCCGATGCGTGCGAATACTGCAATACCCCGCTGGCCGATGGGCTGCATGGCTGGCTACTGGAGGCCGTCCGCCCGCATAATGATCCCGAACTGCGGCAGATCATGGACTTATAAGGCGCCGGCAACGGGTTTAAGTCTCAGCATCTTTCTTTCTGGGCACCACGGTAATCTGTCCGCTGTTTTCCAATACCGCCACCAAGACTTCATCCGCCGTGGTACAGCCGGCCGCGCGCAGGGCGGCGTTAAGTTCGTGGGTGGTCATTTTCATTTCCCGCATCGCCTCACGCTGAATGTTGCCGCGGTGCACCAAAATGACGGGCCGGCCTTCCACAATGGCCTCCAGCCGTTTGTTGCGGAAGGTCAGCCAGCTGACGCCGTAATTCAACGCCACCAAGGTGACCGCCAGAATAATCCCCCCCAGCACCGAATTATCGCCCCCATTCATGGAATTCTGTACGGCGTTGCTCAAGACCAGCAGCAACACCAGATCAAACGGTGCCAACTGCCCCACCTGCCGTTTGCCGGTGATCCGCAGCAGGACCAGCATAAAGACATAGACCACGGCGGCCCGCACCACAAACTCCCACCACGGCAGACTTAATATCCACATCATCGGCTCCTTGCGTTGCGTACCACCATTTACGATCCAGTATGCGTCAAGATTATTTGCCTTCCAACATCACATAGAGCGCGTTGGGGGGCAATTTTATCTGCACAGTTCCCGCTGCGGTGGTCACGGGAACGCCGGCCACTGCATAACCATTGGCATCCAATAACGTGGCCTGCTGCAGGTGTGGATTATTAACCACCAGACTGATATCAGTATTCACCACATTCCACGGCGCCCCGCCGGTGGCCAGAATTTTGTAGCCCGCCTGCGTGGGCTGATTCTTGCCGGGGCTGAATTCGGTGGCTTCGACGTTCCAGCCATGCGGCCGGGCCTGCGTGGTTACCTGCACCAATATTTTATGGCTTTGGGTCAGGGGCTGATCATCCATACTCACCACCCAGAGCGTGGCGTACGTATTGCCCGTGGTAATCGTCACCGCCGGCAGAGTCAACGGCGAAACAGCCCCCAGCATACCCGTGGCGCCCTGCGCCCCCGGGGCCGTTAAGGTACACACGCCCCGGCCATAGTCCCAGCGCAATTCGCCGGTACTTGACGATACCGTCGACAGGGCGGGGTTGATATATTTATTCAGATCATCAGTCTGCAATCGATACGCCGGGGCGTTGTACTGCGCCAGCACCGGCCCGACCAGATACGCCAACGGATGAACACTCCCCCCCGCGCTGCGGGTCTGGGGTGCGGTATCACGATTGGGATCAAAACCCGCCTCTTCCGCCAATGCTGTGGGCTTTAGCGCCCACAAATCCGCCAGCGGTCGCTGCTCGAATACGGCGGGCTTGTCCGCAGCTTTAATCAGCCGTTTGCGATACGCCAGCGCCGCTGCGGGAAAGCCGCCCATCTGCACCGGATCGGCACAGGTCCACTTGCCCAGATTCGCCTCCCACGCGGGTGTGCCGGTGGCAAACCAATAATACCCGTCCACGCCGTTAAGACTGCTATATGCCGCCACCAGAAACGGCCCTTCGCTCTGATGATTCATCGGCGGAACCCAGGAGCTTTCCGGGATAATGTAGGGCAGCCCCGCCACCTGCCGGGCATTCACCGCTAATTCGGCGGGATTCTTCAGCACCGACACATCCGCGAACAGATCGCCGGGGTCCAGCGCATAACCGCTGCGGCCGGGGTTGTTACCCGGATTGATATGCGGCCCGCCGTTCACATAACGATTCGCCTCGATCACCGT
>JBIJDM010000214.1:0-4810 GCA_044344145.1 Phycisphaerae bacterium | reverse complement strand
CAGCAGCACCGCCGCGCTGGCCGTGCGCCAATTTCCCGCGTTCACCAACCCCAGATACCCCAACTCCGCACGCAGATACCGGGCGATTTCCTGATTGAAAGCATACATCGTCTCGGTCAAAAACCGCATGGAGTGGCGCAACGCCTCGTTGGGCTTGTCTGCTTCCCAAAAATTCAGATTCAGCTTTTCGTCGGGCAATTTCTGCTGCGTCAGCCATTGCGTATACCGGGCCTGCAAACGCTGCAGCCGGGTTTTATCCGGACTGTCCACATATTGCCGCAACGTCCAGAACAGCAGACTGTCTTCATTTTGTAGCTGCATAATAGCCAGCGCCGGGTCTTTGGCCAACGGCGTTTTCTGCGCATCATACGGATTAGGCCGCGTCAGTAATTCTTTCAGCCAGCCCTTATACGCCTGCTGCAGGTCCGGCTCCCAGAACAGCAGCCCCCAGGGCTGGCCCTTGTTCAATCCCGGCAGCGCCCACGCCGGCCCGGCCTGCGCGTGCGCCCAGTACGGCGACAGTGTGGTATAGATGCCCTGCTGTTTCATCACTGCCACCAGCTTTTGAACGGCATCAATATTGGCGCTGTTCACCTCGGTCAGCGGTTGGTCGGGGCCGGGATTGAGGTGCCCGTGATGCCGCACCATATTGACTCCGCGCTTGGCCAGATGTCGGGCATGCTGGGTCAGGTTCGCGGTGCCGGGGCCTTCCTGCACGGTGGTATTGATGCACCAAAAGCGGATCGGCTGGCCCGCGCCGGTGATAAAATCCCCCTGTGCGTTGGCTTTGATATACCCACCGGTCCCGGCCACGGGTTCGTTCAAACCCCGTAAATCCAGCTTGGCCGCCGGGGTGAAGGCATCATAATACGGCTCAAACGCCCACGTCCCCGGTTCCGCCAGACCCAGTTTTTCGCCGGGACGGCGTAAGCCATTGGGTACAAAGGGCTGAGCCGACAAGACCAGACAGTCCAATACAAACGGCCCGTCTTTGATGGAATCAATCCGCAAAGTCTGTTTGCCCGCAGGCAACGTCACACTGCCCGCCTCCACCCAGTTGATCACATGCCCGTTGAGTTTCACCGCATCCAGCAGCGGAAACTGGTCCACCGTCTGGGCTGGCTGACCGGCGATGGTCCACGTAAATGGTCCATGGTGCCAGAACTTGCGGACATACAGGTGATACTCTCCCGCCACCGGAATTTGCACATCGTATTCCGCCCACGCTTTGGCGCCCTTTTCCAGATTACCCCCCAGCGAAACCCCGCCAGAGAGATTGGCATGCGCGGCATCGTACCAATGCTTGCTGGATAAATTCGCAGACACCCGCGCCGGTTGTTCGCCTTCGATCCATAGATACTTGGGCGCGGTCGTCTGGGCCTGCGCCACAATCGCCCAGATTAACAGCACACCCAGAGTCAGGCCATGTCGCCAAGCCATAACACACCTCGTAACAGATTTGATACCGCACCATTAGGATACCAAGAACACGCCAAGACGAGAAAACTACTTGCCCATAATTTAGACCCAAGGGTTGTATTTTCACCGCGCTGCAGCCGGCGACTGGCCTATCCTGAAATTCTCTTTGGCCTCATTACCTAGCCACACTCAAAACGATTATAGTATTTGCCCATGAGTATCCCACGTGGTTTACCGCTGCAACGCTATCTCCTGCTGGCCGGGGTGTTGGTGTGTACCCATGTCTATGGCCGGGCTGGCGGTGGTGGGCATTTCAGCGGGGGCGGACACTCCTCCGGCGGTGGGCATTCCTCAGGCGGTGGCGGTGGTTTTTCGGGGGGCGGGTCTCATTCGTATGGCAGTGGCGGCGGTGGTTCGGGCAACGGCACGGAGTTTGTATTTTTTGCCATCATCTTCATCATCGTCATCTTGGTGCTGGTGTTCAAAAATATGAGCGATGCCAAACGTAAGACTTTCATCAAGCCCGGTGATATTCAGTCGGATTTGGATGGTATGGAGGTTACGCCCAATCAGAACGCCGCGAGTGAAGCGGTACTGACAGACTTGATGCTCCGCGATACCACATTCGATCCAGAAACGTTTTACACCCGGGTCCAGTCCGCCTTTGTGGCCCTGCAAAACGCCTGGTCTGAGCAGAACCTCGACCCGGTACGCCCCTTTATCTCCGATGCCATCTATGAGCGTTTCACCCTGCAATTCGCCGAACAGGCGTTTCTCGGCTATCGCAACGATATGAGCGACATCCGGGTCTATGCCACCACGCTGGTGCATACCGACAGCGACGGGCTTTATGACACCGTCACCGTGCGCATCAATGCCGCGGCGGTGGACCGGGAATTAACCCCCGACGGCCGCCTGCGCGGCGGGTCGGAACTGCCCGCGCCGTTCATCGAATACTGGACCTTCCTGCGCAAACACGGGGCCACCTCGGTGACGACCGGCCTGATGGAAGGCAACTGTCCCAATTGCGGCGCGGCCATCAGCATCAATCAAAACGCCCAGTGCACGCACTGTCAGGCGGAATTGCGCGGGGCCCAGTACGATTGGGTCCTGACCGAAATCACCCAGGCCGAAGACTGGCGCCGCGCCACCACGCCGGAGTTGCCCCTGCTGCCAATCCTGCGCCAGCGTGATCCGAATTTCACCGTGGCCGATATCGAAGACCGCGTGTCGGTGATGTTCTGGCGGATTCTGGCCGCCCAGCGGCTGGGCAATGTCAACCCGCTGCGGAAAATCGCCACCCCCGAATTTGTCGCCGGCTATGCCCCGCAACTGGCCCCCCTATCCACCGGCCAACGGAAGTGTTTCATGGATGCGGGCGTGGGCTCAGTGACCACCATCGCCCTCAAGCCCGGCAGTGCCGATCGGCCCGATCGGGTTTTGGTGGAACTCCACTGGTCCGGGGTCACCTATCGTGTCAGTCCGGATAAACCCCCCAGCGCCATCAGCGAAAATACCCCCCGCTTCAGTTGGTATCTGCTGCAACGCACCGCCACCGGCCTGACCCAAGCCAACAGCACCATCGCCTCCGCCCACTGCCCCAACTGCGGCGCCCCGCTGACCGACACCGCATCGGATGCCTGTGAATATTGCAATACACCGTTGGCTGACGGTTCCCACGGCTGGGTGCTGGAGGCCGTGCGGGCACATAACGACCCCGAATTGCGGCAGATAATGGATATCTAAACGTTTCGGCCCGGTGGCCCTGACAGGAGCTTGGATTAAAACTGTTTCGGAGGTCGAGTTATGGCAATCCGCATCCACCGTAATGTTCTACTGGGAATATTTTTGGCATTTCTGGTACTGACTGGCGGCTACATGATAATTAGCATCACTGGATTTCAAGAGTACATACCTGTTGAATTGACATCTCAGAGCCTATTGGCCGACCGTCCTGATTGGCTGACTACCGAGCATGTTGAGAAAGTTACAAAGATTCTTGAGTGCTATCACGAACCGTACAAGATTCAGGATGGCAAGCTGCTCATCTCGTCGCGTTTGAAGTCAGATCGGGAACTGACCGCAAATTACACGTATAAGGCGCGAAATTAACTTGTTCTGGGACTTGGATGCCCTTTCTGTGCTTCGCACATACCCTTCACAATATGGACCGATTGGTTCTGTTAATGAACAACCCGCATCTGTTGGTGTAGCCTAATTTTCAAGTCCCACTCATTTCCTTCCCACGCATGCAGCGATTATAGTTAGCGGCTATGACTACCCCACATTATTTCCGCTTGCCGCGTTATCTGTTCCCGGCCGGATTACTGGTCGGTACTCAAGTTTACGGCCGCGCCGTTACCCTTAGCCAAGTTAGCGCGGACCAGAGCTTGGCCAGCATGAACGTTAGTATTCTCGGCAGGTTGAGCGATGACGCCATCGCGCTAATTCCCATGATAGTGGTCGTGCTCCTCGCAGTGCTGGCCATTCGCCAATTATTCCGCGCGAGTACAAAATATAGTATGGATCGGGTCGCTGAGCCTGAGTCCAAGTCTGATTTTGACTCAGAGCCTGAGATTGAGCCAGAATCGGAACCCGAGCCTTACGAGAATATTCCTCAAGCCGAGGACGAAGCCACTGCCGTCCCATCGGCGGATGATCCCGAATTTGACGATGCCGCCTTCGCGCTATCTGCCTATGATCCCGACTTTGACCCGGCCCAGTTGACTCAATGGGTGAATAACGCTTGCCTGAGGCTGCATGACGCCTGGTCGCAGCAGAATCTGGACCCGGTCCGCGCCCTGTTTTCTGAGGCAGTTCGCGAACAGCTCCTGCTCCAGTTTACCGAGCAGCAATTCCTAGGCTATCGTACCATGCAGAGCGAGGTGGAAATTCATGAAATAACGCTGGTTAATTCGGAGTGCGATGAGGTATACGATACCGCCACGGTACGGGTACTTGCGTCGGCGGTGGAACAATCGGTAACTCCAGCGGGCCAACGGTGCGGCGGAACGGATACCCCCATGGCATTTACAGAATACTGGACCCTGCAGCGCCCCTGTGACGCCTCCGCCATGAGCGAGGAACTGCCAGCGCCGCCGCCCGCCCGGTCCGATTGGATCCTCGCCAAAATTACCCCTGCAGAGGCGTGGCGCCACCCCACGGCACCGAATCTGCCCTTGCTGCCGATGCTGCGCGAATATGACCCCAAATTCTCCGTGGTGGATTGTACCCAGCGCGCGGCCGTGATATTCACCCGGATTATAACCGCACAGCGTCTGGGCCATGTCGCCCCGCTTGAACAGGTCGCCACCCCGCAGTTTCGCGCCAACTTTGCCAAGCACTTGTCCCCTTTGGTCAATGGCGAGCGCCGCTGCATATTGGGTGCGGC
>JBIJDM010000176.1:0-6309 GCA_044344145.1 Phycisphaerae bacterium | reverse complement strand
GGGTTCCGTGACTGTCATCGCCCTCAAGCCCGGCAGTAGCACCCAGCCCGACCAGGCCTTGGTGCAAGTTGACTGGTCCGGGATTACTTATCGCCTCAGGCCGGAAAAATCACCCCGGGCCATCAGCACGAAAATCGCCTATTGCGATTGGTATCTGATGCATCGTGCCACCGAGAATAGCGCCGCCAACAGCACCACGCCCCCGGACGCTGACCCCAAACGCGATACCCCAGCAACCGTGGCCCTGTCTGCCTGGGTCTTGGAAGCCATCACGGAATACAACGACCCGGAAATTTGCGCGTTGATGGATATCTGAACTTGGTAGAGATTTTGACATGCGGCACCTTGGAATACTCTTTATCCTCCCCCTGCTGGGCGCCGGCGTGCCTGCCACAGCGCCCGCCCGCGTGCCCACTTCCGCGCCCGCGCTGACGCAAGCCCAGCAGACCGCCCAGACCGATCAGCAAATTCGCGCCCTCGAAGCCAAACTCCCGCTCTGCCGGCGGCTGCGGGCCGCCACCGGCGAACGTGAACCGGTTTATTCGGGATACTATGATGCTCAAGACCAACTAATTATGATGACCGCCGAATATGGCAGCGAAGACAGCAATGAGCTGGATACCTACTACTACGATCAAGGACGACTCCTGGCCGTGGAAATATATTTTGGTCGCTTCGGCGCCAACGCCGAAGGGGAATCCGTCATCTACAAAACTACCAGCCGGTATTACTTCGCTGGGGGCCAATGCACGCACAGCCAGACGGATGGCCAGCCGTCCAATATCATTTGGCGAGATTTGAATCCGACGCTGAAGTCCGAACCGGTCGCTCGTAAAGCCCTCACCGGCCCCACCCCCGGCCGTCCCGCCACCGAGACTGCTTTTCAGCATCAATTCGAGCGCGTGGTGACGCAAGCCCAAGCGGGCCAGCTTGATGATAACGAACTCAAAAAGCTCCACCAATATTTGAGCGAAAAACCGTCCGGAGGTCCGCTGGATTACCCAGATTTGCGCCGCCAGCAAATCGCTCAGGCCATCAGCGCCACCGGCAGCGTCGCATGGATGCAAAGCCTGCGTCAGACGCTACCCGAAGCCTTCGGGCCTGAGCAGATTCTGGACTTCGCCACCACCCAGCCCACAGCCTTCTTCAGCGCCGAAGCGGCCCAGCATGCCAACCTGCTGAAACTAATCCTGGCCGACAAGGATAAGGCTTGGCAAGCCCAGGCCCACACCTACTATCAGGCACTCAAAACCTACGCCGACCAAGCCCCACCCGGCCCGGCCAAAGCCCGCGCCCAGCAATGGCTCGCGGCCATCGGCCCCTATCAAAAGAAAAAGCCCGACACCATCAAGGTGATTATTTCCGCAGAAAACGCCCCCAACCGCTGGCGCTAACCCTCGGCCACCTTGCCACGTACTCCCGCTCTGCGCCGCCACACCCCATCCACCCCCATCGCCAGCGCCACGCCCACCATGTAGCACACCATATCCGACCACAAGAACCCATGCCCCAGAATCAACCCGCCCACCGTGGTAGCACGCAGACTGGCCAACCAATCCCACTCCAGCCGCTGGGAAAACTCCACCCCGAAACAGACCAGTAATGCCAAAACCCCGAGTGTCACCACCCGCCCCCGTGGCCAGAGCCCGCACAACAGGATATACACAAACACCGCATACAGCGTATCCCCGCCATAGGTACGCACCAGCGTCGGATACCACGCCCCATACCGCCGGGTAGAGATAGCCACCCCGGCCACGAGGACCGCAACCATGATCGTGCCGATACGCTTTCTGGGGTTACGCATGCCGCTAGCTTAATCGCGCGTGCGCAGATACACAATGTAATCCGTCGGCGGTGGCGTGCCCCCCGCCCGGCCGATAATCCGCGCGATCTGGCCGCGATGATAGGCCCCATGGCTGGTCACGTGCAGCAGGATATCACGCAGGGAATTATGAAAGCGCTCCCCAGCGGAGTTCTGGTAACTGATGACCTGCTGCCATTCATTGGCATTGGTGGTCTGGACCAGTGTGCGATACCCCGCCGCGCTGGCCGCCACCCGTGCGGTCAATTCCGCCCGGTCCCACTGGGGCCAGATCGGCATCGCCAGCGGTTGGCCGGCACTGCGCGCCAGCCAGTTCAATTCCGCACTGATGATATGCCGGTACAGCCGCTCCACCTCGGCCGGCTCGGGCACGCCCGCAGTGATGGCCGCCAGCACCCGGGCATCCGCCCAGATCATCCATTCCACCAAATCGGTCTGCATCTGGATTTGTTGCATGGTCGTATCCTCTCAGAAAAGTCCGCCGCATAATGATAGCCATCGGCCCGGTTCCTTTTCCGGATTATCGTGATTGTTTTTGGGGGAGATGGTCAATACGCAAGCACAGTCCCAACCGACACTTCGCTCGAAATCGCACACTAACGGGTTATGGTTGATAGGGTAGTGTCGACGTATCAAATGGGACTTCTATATCCGGATTACCGTGACTGGCCAGCCAGTCAGACACCTTGGCAATATGGCTTCCCAGCCGTGGGCGCAAAACTATTTCGCCACAGGCAGGTGGGTAAACGGCAATGTCACGGTAATGGTGATTCCGCGCTCGGAACCATTGGCTACCGACACCTGGCCTTTAAGCAACCGGATGATCCGGCTGGCCAGTGCGGTGCTGAGTCCATAATCACCACCACCTTTGAACAGATGGCGTTGTCCTCCCACGGCAAAAAACGTTTCCAAGGCATTAGTGGGTAGCGGCTTGCCGGCGGTCCGGATCACCACATGGACCTGTTCCTCGGCCCGATAGGCTTCCAGCGTGATGGACTCGGTACCGGTGACACAATGGGTAGCCGTCAGCACCAGATCATGGAACGCACGATGGAGCAGTTTGGAATCACCCATAACGGCGACATCCGGGGTCACTGCCACCGTGTTATAGAGCCGGATGCCGGGCATCTGCCGGGTAATCTGGGCCAGTGTTTCCCGCAGCATCAGGGCCAATTCCAGCGGTTGTTCCTGATAATATTCCGCCGCCACATCAATTTGGGAAAGCGTCAGCGCGTCATCAATCAGCTTTTCAATCCGGGCCCGGGAGGTTTTGTAAGCCTGATACAATTCGTGATTGCCGGCCGTCTCGGCCAGATCCATGAACAGCAGATCCGTCACCCCGAAGATCCCGCACAACGGTGTGCGCATTTCATGAGACAGCGTCTTGAGCCATTGGTCCTTGGCCTCATCCCACAAGCGTAACCGGCGGTGGGCTTCGGTCAGTTCCGACACCCGCTGCCGGACCAAATCTTCCAGATGCAACTGATTGCGGCGCAACTGCAGATGCGTGCGGACGCGGGCCAACACCTCAACTTCGGCAAACGGCTTGGTTACATAGTCCACCCCGCCGACATCGAACGCCCGGACCTTGTCGGAGGGTTCGGAATAGGCGCTGAGGAAAATCACCGGGATGGCCCGCAAGAGCGCGTCATTTTTGAACTGTCGGCACACTTCGTAGCCGTCCATCAGGGGCATACGAATATCCAACAAAAGCAGATCGGGCGGCTCTTCCCGGGCGGCCATCAGCGCCTGATCGCCGCGCAGAAACGCCCGCACCCCCAAGCCTTCATGCCGCAGCATCTCACCGAGGACATTCAGATTTTCCGGTTCATCGTCAATAATCATGATCCGGGTATTGGTGTATAGCTGATTCATGGTTCCACCTCTTTCTTGGTATGCAGCAGGGATCGGATACCGTCGTAATCGTAATTGTTTGCGAGGGTGCCCAGGCTTCGGGCCAGTTCCGGCTGTTCAGAGGCAATCGCCTCCAGTGTGGCCCGGAGCAGGGCCACATCACCGCGCCGCAGCGCCTGTTCCAACAGCACCCGCAGACGCGCGGACAATCGGGCCACTTCCGCAGTCAAATCCCGCCCCGGCACTGAGCTCTGGACCTTGATGGCGGGTTCGGGGTCATATTCATAACACACCCCGGTCACCTGGGCGATGGCGGCCAACAATTCTTCGCGGTGGATCGGTTTGGGCACATTGCCATCGGCCCCGGCCGTCTGGGCGTGCTCTAATTGATCAACCAGTCCCGAAGCGCTGACCATCAGAATTTTAACCTGCGCCCCGTTGGGTAGCGCCCGGATCTGGCGGATGGTTTCATATCCATCCATCTCCGGCATATGTATGTCCATCAGGATCACCGCCATCGGGTCCGCGGCACTTTGCATGCGTTGCACCGCGGCGGCACCGCCCGTGACCGATTCCAGAACAAAACCCACACTTTGCAGCAGATTCATGGTCATATTCCGGCTGGGGGCATCGTCATCCACGATTAAGACCCGGCACGGTGGTTGTCCGGGCGCCAAACGCAGCACATTGCGCTGCGCCGTGGAATCCATGGTTGCCTGGCCCAATTGCTGCGCCACGAAAGTGAAATGGAAACAACTGCCCACCCCCACCTCACTGGTCACCGTGACATCCCCACCCAAGGCCTGGGCATAGCGCTGACTGAGGGGCAACCCCAGACCGGTTCCCTGGCCGGTCCGCGTCCTGTCTTCAACCCGGTAAAACAGATCGAATACGTGACTTATATCCTCGGTCCGAATCCCGCAGCCGGTATCGCGCACGTCCACAACCAGCGTAATTTTATTGTCTGCCTGGGTGGTCTCCAGCGCGGCCACCAGTGTCACCGCCCCCTGTTTGGTGAACTTGATGGCATTCCCCACCAGATTGATCAGGATCTGACGGATTTTCCCCGCATCGGCATAAATATTCTGGGGCACACCCGGCTGATAGACCAGATCTACCACCAATGGTTGGGCCTCGGGCCGATGCGAAAACATCATCCGGACATCATCCAACATCTGCTTGAAATCAAATTCCTGCGGCTGCAGGTTGATCTTCTGGGTATCACTCCGGGCCAGATCCAGAACATCGTTAATCAATTCCAACAAGTGTTCGCCGCTCTTGGACAAGGATGGAATCCAGCGTCCGCTGGGACATTGCCGGCACTCGCGTTCCATGATCTGCGAGTAGCCGAGAATGGCATTCAACGGGGTGCGGATTTCGTGGGACATATTGGCCAAAAACATGGATTTCGCCCCTACGGCTTGCTGCGCGGTATCCAAAGCCTGGGTGAGGCGTTCCTGCAACGCCCGGTTTTCCAACTCGCGGTTGCGCCGCGCCTCAAAATGGGCATACAGTTCCGCCAATACCTGCAACAAGGAGATTTCCTCCTGGCCCCAAACCCGTTCGTACCGCACCGCATCAAATCCCACAAAGCCCAGACACCGGCCATCCAACAGCAAAGGCAGCGTGATTAAGGACTTGATCCCTTGGTCAACCAGCACCTGACGCACCGAATCGGCCAACGGCAGCGCGGCCACGCTGGGAATGTGTACCAATTGGCCCTGGGTATGCGCCTCCAGCCATTCGTGCAGCATGGTTATGGGCAACTGCTGCAGATTGTGGATTTCCGGGGTGATCCCATCGGCACACCACTCATGGGTGTTGGACGTGGTTTGGCTATTGAAATCATAACTGAACAGATAGGCCCGGTCGGCATCAATGAGCCGTCCCATGGTAGCCAGGGATTGGTTGATCGCCGATTCCTGCAACGCCCAGGGCACATTGACAAAATTAGTGGCCAGACTCATCAGGGCCTTCTGGATGACGGACATGCGGGATAATTTCTCCGCGATCTGTTTGCGCTCGGTAATATCAATCATCACGGTTAATAGATAGTGCTGCCCCTGGCTGCGGACCACTTCACCCCAGAATAAGCCTTCCAGAATCGTGCCATCCTTGCGCCGAATCTGCATTTCAAAATCCTTGATCTGCCCGGTGCCGATCAATTGGGTGCCCATCTCATGATGGCGCTGGGGATCCACAAACAGATTCAAGTCCGCACTGGTTTTGCCGACAATTTCCTCGCGGGAATAACCCAGCGTCTGGAGAAACGTGTCATTGACATCCGCAAACTGTCGGTCGGCCACCGTCGAAAGCGCCATCAGGGTGGGATTATTACGGAACAAACGCTCAAAACGCTGCTGGGAATCCTGCTCTGCGCTTAAGTCTTTACAAATTCCAAAAATACAATCCTGACCGTCCCATTTCCCCGAACAGATCCGGGTTTCCACCGGTACCAGTTGCCCGGTTTTCCCCAGCAGCGGTAGCGGACAGTGATTGCGTTCCCCACGGAACATGGCCGCAAAGAGCTCTCCCGCCTCCTGCCGCACTTCCGGTGGATGTAGCTCCAGCATATTCATTTTCTGCAATTCGACATCGGTATACCCGAGTTTGCGGGTTACAGCCTGATT
>JBIJDM010000253.1:0-3442 GCA_044344145.1 Phycisphaerae bacterium | reverse complement strand
TCAGTTTGATGGCAAAAACTTCGGAGAGTTTGTGGGCTGGCGCGGGCGCGGCATTGACGGTCGGCTGGGCCGTGGTGGCAGATTGCTTGAGCAGATTGGAGAACCCGGCGAATTCACTGCTGCCGGGTTTCAGGGCGATGGCACGGAATTCGGGTTTTTCGAGGATGAATTCGGAGAGGCGCAAGGGCTTGCCTGAAGCGGGGATTTCGGCCAGCGTCAGACGGGCAGTTTTGACCGCCAAAATGCGGACTTTCTTACCCGGATTTAAGGGGTCGGGTACCGTCAGGGCCAGATCGGTCAGAATCACCGTACTGGGGTACTGATAGTCCAAATCGGCGAATTCCAATTCGGGATTTAAGTAGTCCTTGGCAATGGCTTTAAGTTCACTGGCGATCCATTGCTCCACGATGCTTGAACCCTTCTGGCCGGAGATGTAAAACAGCGCCCCCAAGACCACCACCAGCAGAACCGCAGCCAAGACCAGCCATTTTGCGATGCGTTTGAACATAGGTCACCTAAGGATAAAAAACCACGGGGCAGGATAAATATTTCCCTGCTTGGTATTATAGCCACATTCCTAGCAGGAGATTATTTCAATGTGGCATAAAACCGTACTTACAACTCTGGCCGTATTAAGTTTGGCCGGTCCATTATCCGCCCAAGCGACCCAGCCCTCGGCCAACCCCATGGCCGACACCGTCAAATTGCTGGGCGCGGAGGATTACCAGACCCGCGAAGTGGCGCTGCAGCAATTACAGAAAATGATCGCGGAACAAACCCGTCTAGCGCTGCAAACCGAGGCGCTGCTGCAGGAGTTGCAGAAGCCGGTTACCAAACAGATGAAGACACTCATGGGTGCTCAGGGCGATGAGGCCGTTTCGCGTTGTAATATGCTCATTCAAACGCAGGTGGCGCTCGGACTGTTGGCCGAAGCCTGCCGGGAAGAGCCATTAGCCAAACGCCAGAAAATTGTGGATTGGGGCTGTGACAGCAAACGCATCGGCATGATCAGTCAGCTCTTTGGCGCCAAAAAGCAAACCATGGTACAGGCGATCAAAGACTTGGCGGCGGAAGAGGGCGAAGTCCGCGATTGGCTGATGGCGTATATGATTCGTCAGCCCAGCGATGTCGAATGTCTGCCCGCAATTGCGGCGCTGTGGGAAACTAAGAAACCCGCCGATGTGATCATTGAAGCACTGCTCGACCGGGCATGTCTATCACCCAACCAATTACGCAATCTGGGCGTGATCCAGAGCGTGACCGGACCAGCCGACGAGCAGGGCATGGCCGAGGATAATGCCGTTAAAATTGAGATGCCCGGTCTGGCCCAACCGATTGAACACTATGACGAAGTCTATAACAGTGGCGTTAATCCCCATGCCGCGGCCTTACTGATGCGTCTGGACAGTCCGCTCGTAAAACAACGGCTAAAGGAAATCGTCGCCCCCAAGTATCTGCAATCCGGGGTGCAAAACCTTAATGACAATACGCAGGGATGGTTTTTCAAGTTGCTGGTCCAGTACAAAATCACGGAAGCAGCCCCCCTGCTGGTGCCGGTGGCCTGTACTGCAGAAATGAATTACGCCATGATGGAGGGCGATGGACGTTATCTGACCCCGCGGCTGGATGCACTGGCCACCCTGGTGCAGCTATTGGATAAAAATCCGGAAGATTATGGTCTGAGCAAGCATGCAGACGACCGGTGCGGCCGGGCCGATGTGGAGACGTGGATGGCAGAGAGCAAGGCCGCCGAAGTGCAGTCGGTGCGTAAGTTCTGGACCTATCTCAAGGAAAACGCCAAAGCCCTGAAATTGCCCGTCCCGCGCGGGAAGATGCCTGAAGAAGTCAAAGACGAAGGCGACAAAGCAGAAGACCCCAACAAGCCCGAGCACATGCCGGTCCCCATGGGGATACCTGTTCCGCCCGTACCGGGCGCACCACGAGCGGTGGGTTAAGCCTTGATAATCTTGTCGCGTTCGGTCTTGACTGACGCACAGGCATTGCGCGTGTCCACCACCAGTTTGGACGCCTTGACGATCAACTCATAGTCATAGGCACTATGGTTGGTGGCGATGATCACCGCATCGGCTAGCGCCCGGGTCCGGGGCCCAAGACCATCAGTGTGACGCCACGCAGCGCCGGGTCTGTGCCTTTGTGGTACATGTGTGTACTCAAGTCGAGCTTGCGGGATAAATATTTCGCCGCTTGGTATTATGGCCACATTACTTGCAGGAGATTAATTCAATGTGGCATAAAACCGCTCTTACCGCTATCGCCGTAGTGAGTTTGGCCGGTCAATTATCCGCCCAGACGACCCAACCCTCGGCCAACCCCATGGCTGATGCGGTCAAATTGCTGGGCGCGGAGAATTATCAAACCCGCGAAGTGGCGCTGCAGCAATTACAGAAAATAATCGCAGAACAGACCCGTCTGTCGCTACAGACTGAGGCACTACTTCAGGATTTACAGCAACCGCTGGCTAAACAGATGAAGACGCTTATGGGGGCCAAAGGAGAAGAAGCGGCCTCACGTTGCGACATGCTCATCCAAACGCAGGTGGCGCTGGGGCGGTTGGCCGCAGCCTGCCGGGATGAGCCGTTGGCCAAACGCCAGAAAATTGTGGACTGGGCCTGTGACAGCAAACGCATCGGCATGATCTGCCAGCTCTTTGGCGCCAAGCGGCAAACAATGGTACAGGCAATCAAAGATTTGGCGGCGGAAGAGGGCGATGTCCGCGATTGGCTGATGGCCTACATGATCCGTCAGCCCAGTGAGATTGAATGTCTGCCCGCCATTGCGGCGTTATGGGACACCAAGAAACCGGCCAATGTGATCATTGAGGCGTTACTGGACCGGACTTTTCTTTCAACACACCAGTTGCGTACCCTCGGCGCGATCCAGACCGTTACCGGACCGGTCGATGAGCAGGCCATGGCCGAGGAAAACAGCGTTAAGATAGAGATGCCCGGTCTGGCCGAACCGGTCGAATTTTATGACTACGTCAATGATGCCGTCTTTAATGCCCATGCGTCGGCCCTGCTGATGCGCTTGGACAGCCCATTGGTTAAACAACGGCTACAGGAAATTGTGGCCCCCAAGTATCTGCAAACCGAGGTGTCACGCGTGAACGACAACTCGCGAGGGTGGCTCTATAAGTTGCTGGTCCAGTACAAAATTACGGAGGCCGCCCCCCTGCTGGTGCCGGTGGCCTGTAATTCAGAAATGAATTCAGGCATGTCAGGCGATGGGTATTACCTAAGTCAGCGCCTGGATGCCCTGGCCACACTGGTGCAACTGTTGGATAAGAATCCCGAGGATTATGGTCTGCGCAAGCATGCAGATAACCGCAGTGGCCGGGCAGATGTGGAGACCTGGATGGCTGAGAGCAAAGCCGCCGAAGTGCAGTCGGTGCGCAAGTTCTGGACCTATCTCAAGGAAAACG
>JBIJDM010000164.1:0-6737 GCA_044344145.1 Phycisphaerae bacterium | reverse complement strand
TATAATATCGTGCAGTTTCATCCGGCATATGCCTATGAAGATTTTATCCAAGGTATTCGCCCGCAAACCGGGGCAGGTGGCGTATTAACGTATCCCCTCGTCGCCGGGCGGTTCTTGGACTTTTGCGCAAAAGCTGCCAGTCGCCACGACACTTGCGTTTTAATCATTGATGAAATCAACCGCGCCAACCTCGCTCGGGTCTTTGGTGAGTTGATGTATCTACTCGAATATCGGCAACAGAAAATCGCGCTGGCAGGTGGAACGACCTTTCAAATTCCGACAAACGTCCGTCTCATCGGCACGATGAACACCGCAGACCGTTCGATTGCTTTGGTGGACCATGCCTTGCGCCGCAGGTTTGCATTCATTCCACTTTCACCGCAATACGGGGTAATCGAAAAATTCCACCAAAATACTGGGTTCGCGCCGGCAGGTTTGATTGAAGTGCTCAAGAGCCTCAACAGTATCATCCATGACAAGCATTATCATGTTGGCATTAGTTTCTTTCTGCGCTCGGATTTGAAAAACGAGCTTGGTGATATCTGGGCGCTCGAGATTGAGCCCTATCTTGAGGAGTATTTCTTTGATCAACCAGACAAGCTTGAGCCCTTCCGGTGGGACAAAATTAAGCCGAAGGTTTTAGCATGAGTCAACAGATAGTCGAATTGCTGGAGTATCAGCCCCGGTTGCTGCCTGCCAGCGCGCTGTCTGAAGACGTTGCCAAGAGGCTCTGGGAAAACTACCGAGATCAACTCGATATTGAGTTCCCTGATTTCCGCACCAACAACCAGTGGAAACTCACCTCCCTTGGATACGTTGGGTTTATTCCAGTCTCAGAAGAACTAGGTTTGGCCCTTCGCCCCAAAGTTGGCTTGACCAATTTGTTTGGGATGATGGAATATGCGTATCAACTCGACTTCAAGTTGATGGAGGGTATCTTCGACTGTGCAACACTGGAGGAGTTTTATGAGCGCCTGGCCAATGTGCTCGCCAAGCGAATCTTAAATCGGCAACGAAAAGGGCTCTACCGAACCTACGTTTCCGAAAGTGAGGCAGTCGGGTTTGTTCGTGGTCGTATGGATGTAGATGACGCGGTACGTCGACCATGGGTCGTCAATCGAAAATGCGACTATGAAGAGCACACCGCAAATATTGAAGAGAACCGCATCCTACTTTGGACGCTGCGTTGTATCGCGCAAAGCGGATTATGTTCGGAGCGCGTTATGCCATCGGTGCGCCGGTGCTACCGCGGGTTGCAAGATATTGCCTCGTTACAGCAGTTCCATTACTCCGACTGCATCGGGCGACTCTATAACCGGCTTAATGGCGATTATGAAGTATTGCACGGTCTGTGTCGGTTTTTCTTGGAGCAAAGCGGGCCTTTGCATGCTGCTGGTGACCATACAATGTTCCCGTTCCTGATTGATATGGCGCATCTCTATGAGCTTTATGTTGCCGAATGGCTACGGGAACACCTTCCTGCAGGCTATACGTTGCAAATACAGGCAAACGTCAGTTTCTCGGAAGCAAATCGTCTGAAATTCATCATTGACCTAGTCATCTGCGACCTGGCAACGGGCCGTATACTTTGCGTCCTAGATACCAAATACAAATGTCCCGACACACCGGCGAATGATGACATTGCTCAGGTCGTGACCTATGCGGAGATCAAAGGATGCACGAATGCAATCTTGGTTTATCCGCGTGACGTCAAAGCAAACTTGGATGTGCGTCTGGGCGACATCAGGGTGCGAAATCTGACGTTTGGAATAGATGGTGATTTGGAAGTTGCAGGGCAAGCCTTCTTAGCCAGTGCAAATCTGGAAGAGTTGCGCAAACATTCCTGACATAACTCGGTCGGACTTTCCCTTGGACGTCCCGTTGAGGCTGGAGACGAGGGGAGGAATCATGGTCAGAGATGACCATGTTACGGGTGGGGGCATACTTAACCACCATAATTGCGGCCGCGCCAGGTGGATTGGCCGCCGAGGAGTTTGCGGGTTAGGGCGTACCATTGGATGGTGATGAGCAGGATGATGCTGAGGGGGTGCAGGAAGGTGCCTAGTTTGCTGCCGGTGTAGCGGAGGTGACAGAGGATGCGGGTGGTGTAGGCGAGTAGATAGGCGGCGGTGAGTAGGGCCAGGGTGGGCAGGGGGAGGGGCAAGTAGAGACCGAGCAGCAGGAGTACCAGCGGCAGCACTTGGCCGCCCAGCAGGATGAGGGTCATGGGGAGGATGCGGCCGGGGCTGCCGAGGCCTTCGGTGGCGTTTTTGGCCAGGCCGGACCAGGTGGCGGGTTCGGATTCGTACATGTGACAGGTGGCCAGATCGGTGGCGTCAAAGATGTCGGTGGCGCAGTTATGCTTGCGGAACAGGGCAGGGAGTTTCAGGCCGTCGTGGCGGGTGGCGCGGATGGCCTGATGGCCGCCGACGCGGAGATAGAGTTCCTTACGCGCGATGAATAATTGCCCGCAGCCGGCGGCATAGCCGGGGTGGGTGCTGCGGCGCATGCGACCGAGGGGTAAAAAGCCCAGCAGGACAAAATGGATCAGCGGGATGAGCAGGCGGTCGAGAAAGCCGGTGGTAATTTGGCGCGGGAAGCCGCTGGCCAGCGCGATCTGGGGCCGGGCGGCCATGGCGCTGGCGATACGGGCCAGCGCGGATTGTTCCAAACGCACATCGGCATCCACAAAGACCAGCAGGGGATGGGTGGCCAATTGGGCCAGTTGCCAGCAGGCGTGTTGCTTGCCGCACCAGCCGGGGGGTAGGTCGGGTGCGGACTCCAGGCGCACGCGCGGGTCCACGGCTTGCCAGTGTTGGACCATTTGCCGGGTCTGGTCGGTGGAGTGGTCGTCGAGCACGATGACTTCGAGGGTGACGCCAGCGCTGGCGAGGGCATCGGAGAGGATGCCGTCAATGTGGGCCTCTTCATCGCGGGCGGGGATGAGCAGGCTGAGTGCGGGCACGTTCGGGTTGGCGGGAGGGAGAATGGTAAATATCCGGCTATTGGCCCAAGCCTGCAGCGCCGGCCATAAGGCCAGGAGGAAACAAGCTATTGCGAGCCACAACATGCCGAGGGGTCCTCAGTGATGCGCCCAGAAACGCCGCCATTATACCCGCGGGCCGTGACGGGGGGTGAATTGTTGCCCGGTGAGTAAGGCCCGGCCGCGCCGCCAGAGGTCATAAAACCAATTCACGCGGGCCTGGCCGTCGAGCACGGTGGTAAAGGCGTCGGGGTCCTGGGCTTGGGCAAGCTGGGCTAATTGGTCCATGGTGGCGGTCAGGGCGGCGGTGATTTGGATGGTGCAGGCGGTGGCGCGCTGGCCGGGGGGGGGCGTCAGCGGCGGGCCGAACGCGGCGAGGGCTTCGGGGGAGCGCTGCTCCCAATAGGGGTATTCCAGTGCCAGCGGGAGCACGGGCACCGTGGGCAGAGCCGCGGCGAGATGGCCGATGCCGGGCGCGAGGGTGATGGGGCGCTGGCGTGGGTCGGCAAAGTGGCCTTGGACGGTGATCCAGAGCAGGCTTTTGGGCTGGGTGAGAATGGCGGTGCTGCGTTGTAAAAACTCGGCCGCGCCGGCGCGGGTATCGCGGGCGACGCCGAAGAAGCCCAGATGGCGGAAGAAGCGGTATTGTTCCAGCGCGGCGGCGTCGATGGGGGCGTAGTGGCGATGTTGGGGGAACAGATGTTCCGCCAGCGTCATGCAGACCAGCGGGTCCCACCAGGATGGGTGATTGACGGCGATGATGGCGGTATCGAGAGTGTCGGGAGTGAAGGGCGGGGGCACCAGCCGCAGGGCGTCAAAATGTTTGCGGATATAGCCCCGGCCATAGTGGCGGAACCAGCGCAGCAGCTTGGGCTTGATGACCGGGGGGGGAATCTGGGTGCGGGTAGCCATGCATCATGATAGGCGGGTCAGGGGGCGGGGGTGGTGATGAGGGGCAGAAGCTGGAGGAGGCTGGTGATGACATAGGTGGCGTGGGCGGATAGGTCGGCGCGCGGGTGGCGGGGTTTGAGCCAGGCGCTGGCGCAGTTGGCGCGCTGGGCGGCTTGGAGGTCGTAGATGGCATCGCCGACCATGAGGGTGCGGGTGAGATCGGCGTTGAGGGCGCGGACGATGTTGAGGATGCTGTCGGGGTGGGGTTTATAGGGGGTATGGGCGCGGGTGGCGATGTGGTCGAAGCGCAGGTGGTGACGGGCCAGCACTTGCTGGGTACACGCGGGGGAGTTGCGCGTCAGCAGGGCGGTTTGCAGGCGCAGGGCGGAAAGCTGGGCGAGGAGGTCGGCCGCACCGGGATGGAGCTTGCTTTGCGCGGCGGCGGTGTCTTCGTGGCGTTCGAGAATCGTGTGGGCGCGGGCTTGGGCCGCGGGGGGCAGCGTGGCGATCTGTTCGAGGATCGGCCCGTGGGCGGGCAGGCCAATGTCGCGGCGGATCTGATCGAAGTCGAGCATCTCTTCGACGAGGGTGCCATCCATATCGAAGATGATGAGTTGGTAACGCATCAGGGATGGGCCGAGGAGGCGGCGATCAATACGATAAACATGACGACATAAAACAGGATTAACGCGACCCATAAACCCAGACAGATGTAGCCGAGAATCAGGCCGGCGAGGCCCATGCCGTCGCCGGTGAAGCGTTCGGGGCGTTGGCGGATTTGTTTGCGACCCATGTGGCCGCAGACGATGGCGAGGATGCTGCCGATGGGGTTGCAACTGACGAGGCTGACGATGCCGCAGAGTAGGGAGCCAAAGGCGAGGGCGTTGGTGACTTGATCCATTGTGCTATAGCCCAGTGCTGCGCCATAGGCCAGCGCGGGCCCGGTGGTGGGGGTAGGCAGGGGGACGCCGGCGACGCCGGGGGCGGTGGTGGCGAGGGGAATGGTGGTATCGGTTGCATTTGGTGCTGAGGTTGCGGGGGCGGTATAGCCCGGCAGCAGGGCGGCGATTTCGGGGATGGTGCTGGCGAGTTGCCAGCGCTGGGTGCCTTCGATCTGAATGAGGGTGTTGCCCGCGAGGCGGTTTTCTGCGACCCATTGGTTCAGTGCGGTGAGGTCCACGGGTCCGTAGGTTCCGTTGTCCGCACCTTTGACGTAATAGCGAATTGCATCCATAATAGTATCTCCGTTGCGGGCATATTAACGGGTATGACCAGCGGTGCAAAGCTAAAAATTACGGCGCGGTTGCCAAAGTGGTATTTTCCGGCTAGAAATGTGGGTAATTCCCCGGCGACCCGGTTATTATGGGGAGCTGGTCTTATGGAAGCATCAACGATATTTGCGGTGGCCCATCGGGGCGCGTCGAACGAGTACCCGGAAAATACGGTGGCGGCGTTCGACCGGGCGATTGAGTTAGGGGCCCCGGCCGTGGAGTTTGATGTGCGTATGGCGGCCGACGGCGTGCCGGTGATTTTCCACGATGCGGAAATCAGCCGGACCACCAGTGGGCAGGGCCTGCTGCAAGACTGGACCAGTCATGATTTGATGCGTTTGGATGCGGGAACCTGGAAGCATCCACGGTTTGCGGGTGTGCGCATTCCCACACTGGGCGAGGCCTTGGCGTGTATCGCCGATCGAGCCCGGCCGGTGTTGGAATTAAAAGTGCCGATCGCCCCGGACCTGCTGCTGCGGCATCTGTATGATTTTGGTGTCACCCAACGTTGTCTGGTAATCAGCTTTGCGGCCGACCAGTTGGCCCAACTGCACGGCAGTTATCCGCTGGTTCCGCTGGGTTTGCTGGCGGATGAATGGGATGACGAATTGCCCGAACGGGCGGCCCAAATTGGCGCGGATGTCCTGGTACTCAACAGCGAATTATTGACGCTGGCCCGGGTGGAACGGGCGGGGACGCTGGGGTTGGACGTGTGGAGTTACACCGTCAACCACATCGGGACCGTGGCGTTATGCGGGGCGCTGGGGGTGAAGGGTGTGATTACCGACCAGCCGGACTTGATCCGGCCGGTGCGGCGGTGACCGACTTGAGTTAATTTTTCCGGCGTCCCGGTGCGGGAGTCGGGTGACGGGTACGGATTTTTTATGGAGTATTTCTCTTGAATTCAGCGAGTGCGAAGCCCTCGGGCGCGGCGTCCAATCATGGCGCGGGTGGCGGGGGGTCAACGTTAGTGACCGGGTTGTTGGAAATCAACGAAAAAGGCGCGGGCTATCTGCGGCAGCAGAGTCGCAAGTTCCGGCCCAGTCCGGACGATATTTTCCTGCAGCCGGACATCATCCGGAAATTCAATCTGCGTTCGGGGCTGTGGCTGACCGTGCAGGTGAACGCGGGGCGGCGCAGCGGCAGCGGCGGGCCGCAGGCGAGCTTTGTCAATGATATCAACGGCCAGCCGGTACCGGATTACATGCGGCTGCGCGAATTGGGCGAGGCCATCGTCATTGATCCGCGCGAGCGCATCAAGCTGGAAATCCCCAACGGGCCGCTGACCATGCGGGTGATGGACCTGGTCACGCCGATCGGGCGCGGCCAGCGCGGGCTGATTGTGGCGCCGCCCAAAACCGGCAAGACCACGCTGCTCAAGCATATCGCCCAGGGCGTGCTGCACAACCACAAGGATATTTATGTGTTCGTCATGCTGATTGACGAACGGCCCGAAGAAGTGACCGATTTCCGGCGCACGCTGCCGGAGGCGAACGTCTGGGCGAGCAATTCGGACGAGGATTATGAATCGCATGTGCGCACGGCGCGGCTGGTGATCGAACAGGCCAAGCGGATGGTGGAATACGGCCATC
>JBIJDM010000225.1:0-4383 GCA_044344145.1 Phycisphaerae bacterium | reverse complement strand
GTGATCATGGATTCGACCACGCGGTTGGGCCGGGCGTTCAACCATTATGTGGGCAATTCGGGCCGGACCATGTCGGGCGGGATTGACTCGCAGGCGATGCAGGAACCGCGCACCATGTTCGGCGCGGCGCGCAACATCGAACGGGGCGGATCGCTGACGATCATCGCCTCAGCGCTGATTGACACCGGTAGCCGCATGGACGAGCTGATCTTCCAGGAATTCAAAGGCACGGGCAACATGGAATTGGTGTTGTCGCGCAAACTGGCGGAACGGCGCATCTGGCCGGCGATTGATATTCCCGCGTCGGGCACGCGTAAAGAAGAGCTGCTGCTGGGCTTTGATGTGGCGCGCAAGATGGCCTTCATGCGGCGTGATCTGGTGCAGCGTGATACCGTGGCGGCCATGGATGTGCTGCTCAAGGCGCTGGCGCGGTTCAAGAACAATGATGAATTTTTGGATTCGTTCTAATCGTGCACGAACCCGGAGCCAGGATGAAACCACCCAAATCCGTTTTACAGATCAAGCCCGGCCGGAAGGTCAAACTGAACAAGTTTGATCCCGCCAGCACGTATGGCGTGCCCGAGCGCGATGAGGCGGAGATGTGTCTGGCTGAATATCTCAAGGGCATCGGCACCTGGCAGGACCGGCTGTATGCCCAGGGCACACAGGCGCTGTTGATTGTGCTGCAGGGCATGGACGCGGCGGGTAAAGATGGCACGGTGCGCACCGTGCTGCAGGAAGTGAACCCGGCGGGCGTGCGGGTGACGAGTTTCAAGGTGCCCAGTTCGATTGAAATCAAACAGGACTTTCTGGCCCGGATCCATGTGGCGGTGCCGTCGCGCGGGTACATTGGGGTGTTCAACCGGTCGCATTATGAAGATGTGCTGGTGGCCCGGGTGCATGCGGATAAGGCCGTGGTGCCGGAATTACGAGAGCGCAAAGACCTGTGGGCGGAGCGCTACGAAAGCATCAATAATTTCGAACTGCACCTCAGCCGCAATCGCGTGCGCATCCTCAAGTTTTTCCTGCATATCTCGCCGGAGGAACAGGCCGAGCGGTTACGGGCGCGGCAACATGACCCCGAGAAACATTGGAAACTTAGCCGGGTTGATTTTGAGCAGCGTCCGTTCTGGGGACAATATCAGGATGCATTTGAAAAAATGCTTACGGCGACTTCCACCCCCCATGCGCCTTGGTATATCATACCGTCTGACCGCAAGTGGGTACGCAATTATCAGATTGCCAAGCTGGTCCTGGCGCAGTTGGAAATGATGGCGCCGGAGCCGCCCCCTGTGGCGGATCCGGAACTCCTGACGATCAAATTCGAGTAAGGTTCTGGTTCGTATGACGCACGCAGTTGAAGCTGTATTATTTGATTTGGGCGATACCGTGATCAATTTCGGAATCATGGACGCCGAAGGCCTCTTCCACAAAGGCGCCGCATTGACGCACGCCTATCTGGCGGCGCGGTACAAGATTCCGGCGTTCGATGAATACCGCAAGATGCACTATCGCGGCATCCGGCGGGCGTACCTGTGGTCGCGCATCTGCCGGCGCGAGTTCAACTCGATGAACACGCTCAATGGCTTGCTGCAAAAAATGCACATCCATCTGACGGCGGTGGAACTGGATGAATTGACCTGGTTGTGGTATCAGCCGATTCTGGATATTGGCCGGATGGAAGCCGGGCTGGCGGAGATGCTGCAAGAGTTGCAGGACTCGGGGATCAAGCTGGGGATTGTCTCCAATACCTTTATCTCCGCGCACTGTCTGGACCGGCAGTTGAAGCTGGCGGGGGTATTGCATTATTTCCCGGTGCGGATTTATTCGTCCGATGTGCGGTATCAAAAACCACACAAGCAAATATTCCTGCTGGCCCTGCAGGCGCTGGGCGTGAGTCCGCAGAATACGGTCTTTGTCGGGGACCTGTTGAACAATGATATCAAGGGTGCCCGGCGGGTGGGGATGCGCACCGTGTGGAAACCGGCGGAGTATTACCCGCATGATCGGGAAAAATTCAATACCGCCGATGCGCTGATTCAACAGTTGGTGGATTTGCCCATGGCGCTGCGGAAATGGGGCTGGAAGCCGCGGTCCAAGGCGGCGCCGGTGACGGTGGAGGCGTAAGTACGGGGGGCGGGCACGCGGCGTTTATGGCGCTGGGCGCTGGTTCAGTAATTCCAGCGCGGCGGGGCAGAGGTCGGCGCCGGACTGGTTTTCTTCGGCGGTCAGCCATTGGGTGGCGTGATAACGTTTTAGCCAGGTGCGCTGGGACTTGGCCAGATGGCGGGTGCGGATTTTGATTTCCTCGCCGGCTTCGGTCAGGGTGATTTTCCCTTCCAAATAATCCAAAATTTGCCGATAGCCCACACCGCTGGCGGCCTCGGAGGAAAAGCCGGTGGTGGTTTGGATCTGTTTGACTTCGTCCACCAAGCCCTGTTCCAGCATCAGACGCACACGGCTGTTGATGCGGCGGTTGAGCAGGTCTTTATCGCGTTGGATGCCGATGAATGTGCCACGCATGGCGGGGTGGTTGGCCTGCCACTGGGTTTGCAGTTCGGTGATGGGCTGGCCGGTGATTTCGTAGACTTCCAGCGCGCGGATGACACGCATCAGGTCGTGGGCGTGGATGCGTGCGGCGGCGCGGGGGTCAATGGCTTGGAGACGCTGGTGCAGGGCTTCCGGGCCGGCGCTGTCGGCTTCGGCTTGCAGCCGGGCGCGGCGGGCAGGATCGGCACTGGGGCCATCGAACAGGCCTTCGATCAGGGCGCGGAGGTAAAAGATGGTGCCGCCGACGATGATCAGCGGGCGCGGGTCGGCGCCGGAGGTGAACCGGGCGATGATATCCCGGGCAGGTGCGGTGAAGTCAGCCACGTTGAAGCTGGCACTGGGGGGGACGAGATCGAGCATGAAATGTTCGATCCGGGCCCGGCTGGCTGGCGTGGGCTTAGCGGAGCCGATATCCATGCCCTGATAGACCTGCATGCAGTCCACGCAGAGAATCGCCGCGCCCAGCTTCAGCGCGAGGGCTTCGGCGAGATCGCTTTTCCCGCTGGCGGTGCAGCCGACAATGAAAATAGGCTCCTTCATGCGGCCCAGTGTAGAGACCATGGGGCAATCATTCAACTGTGGGGGGATATTGCCCGGCTCAGATTGACAGTATGGGCAAAAGGGTTACCATCAGGGGGCGTAAGTATGGCCGTCATGCGGGGTTTACAACGTCTGGTCAGGAATTGGGAAGCTTATGTTCGAACAAGCCTTCAAAAATATTGATGATGTGCTCTGGAAAGATGCGGGTTGTACCAGTGAACTGGACTACACCGAGCAGACCTCGTGGCTGCTGTTCCTGAAATATCTCGATGCGCTGGAACACGACAAAGCCACCGAGGCGGCGCTGGAGGGGAAGAAATACGCCCATATTCTCGATAAACCCTACCGCTGGGTGGCCTGGGCTGCGCCTCAGGGTAAGGATGGCAAGCTGGACCATAACACCGCCCTGACCGGCGATGACCTGATTGCCTTTGTCAATGGCAAACTCTTTCCCTATCTGCACGGCTTCAAAGCGAAGGCCACCGGGCCCAATACCATCGAATACAAGATTGGCGAAATCTTTGGCGAGATCAAGAACCGCATCCAGAGCGGGTATAACCTGCGCGAGATTATTGACCATGTTGATGAACTGCGCTTTGCCTCGCAGACCGAAAAACACGAATTATCGCACCTGTACGAAGCCAAGATCAAGAATATGGGCAATGCCGGGCGCAATGGCGGCGAGTATTACACCCCGCGCCCGCTGATTCGCGCCATCGTGGCGGTGACCGCGCCCCGGCTGGGCGAGACCATTTGCGACCCGGCGGTGGGGTCGGCGGGCTTTTTGTGCGAATCGTTTGATTACCTCAAGGCCCAGAACCCCAAACGGACTACCGCGCAGGACCGCACGTTGCAGCAGCATACCTTCTACGGCAAGGAAAAGAAGTCGCTGGCCTATGTGATTGCGATCATGAATATGATCCTGCACGGCATCGAAGCGCCCAACATCATCCACACCAACACGCTGGCCGAGAATCTGGCCGATGTGCAGGAAAAAGACCGCTTCGACATCATCGTGGCCAATCCGCCCTTTGGCGGCAAGGAACGCAAGGAAGTGCAGCAGAACTTCCCCATCCGCACCGGCGAGACGGCGTTTCTGTTTCTCCAGCACTTTATCAAAGTGCTCAAGGCCGGGGGCCGGGCGGGGGTGGTGATTAAAAACACTTTTCTGTCGAATACCGACAATGCCTCGGTGAGTCTGCGCCAGAAGCTGCTGACCGAATGCAACCTGCATACCGTGCTGGATTGCCCCGGCGGGACGTTTCTGGGGGCGGGGGTCAAGACAGTGGTGCT
>JBIJDM010000067.1:0-12071 GCA_044344145.1 Phycisphaerae bacterium | reverse complement strand
GACGACATCCGCGGGCGGGTGATCTTGCGTGACCGGCGCAAACTCTCCGACGAATGGACCCTGCAAATCGAGGGGGCCTACGTCAGTGACCCTAACTACATGGAACAGTACTTTGTCAATGATTTTGATACCGACAAAGAGCTGGAAACCTCGCTGTATCTGAAACGTCAGGTTAAAACCGAAGCCCTGACCTTTCTGGGCAAGTGGAACCTATACGACTTCATGGCCAATGCGGACCTCTATGCCACGCAATACAGCACGGAAAAGTCCCCGGAAATCAAGTATTACCGCATCGGCGATGACCTGTTCGGCATGCTGAGTTACTACAGCGAAAGCGGTTTTGCCAACGTCAACCACAGTTTCTCCACCGCCACGCCGGGCGAGTTGGCCCTGACCGGCCTGTACCCCGGCATCCTGCCCGGACAGACGTTCAAGGATTATTACCGGACCAATGGCTGGACCGATAGTTCGGTCCTGCGGTTCGATACCCGCCACGAGGTGTCGTTGCCCATGCAACTGGGTTTTGTGAAAGTCGCCCCCTATGTGGGCGGCCGCATTACCTGGTGGGATACGGCCTTCCCCGAGCCGGGCGGCAATAATGATGCACGTTTCCTCGGCAATGCCGGCGTGCGGGCCTCCAGCCAATTCTGGCGCGTCTATGACGATGTGGATTGGCCGCTCTTTGATGTCAAGCGCCTGCGCCATATCATCGAACCGCAGTTTAATCTCTACACCGCCGCCACCTCGCGCGAAGCCAGCGATCTGCAGCCGTTTGATCGCGATGTCGAAGGGATCAATACGGCCAGTGGCATGGAAATCGCACTGCATCAACGCTTCCAGACCAAGCGCGGCCGGCCCGGCAACTGGAAAAATGTGGATTGGCTCACCGTCCGTACCAGCTACAACTACTTCTTCAATGATGTGAAAGCCGGTCCCTTCCCGACCAGTAATTCCTATCGCGGCATGTTTATGGCCAGCCGACCGGAGTTGTCGCTGGCTCAGGAATCGCTCAATAATCAGATTCGCTGGCAGATGGGCGAACGGACCCGCATGGAATTGGAAACCAGCTACGGCATGGAGACCAACACGTTGGAACAATACGCCGGTACGGTGGTGTTTGATCACACCCCCGCCATCAGCTATTACGTTTCCGACCGCTACATCCGCATCCCCGATACCGACATCTGGACGGTTGGCGCCGAATACCAACTCAGCCGCAAGTATACGCTGCAGGGTTCCTTCAGCTATGACATTGCCAAGAAGGAAAATGTAAGCTCCGAGTTCACCATCATCCGCGAACTGCCGCGTATGTTTCTGGCTCTGACCTTCAGCCAGAGCTGGAGTTCCGTCAACGACACCACCATCATGGTCAGCCTGTGGCCGGAAGGCTTCAACGAAGTGGGCATTGGTTCGCCGCGCCGCTTCCGCCAACCCAATCCGCTGGTTCCCTAAAGCACATACCCGCGATGACCAAGGCTGATACCCACCGCAATCTCACTGACCACCTTACTGAAGACCGGCAGGTGCAAACCTTGGCGTTGGGACCGTGGACGGCCGCGCAGATTCGGGTGCAAACCCAACCCGCCTATCTCTGGCCCAGCGCGGCCCAAGCACTGATCACCTCTCATTGGCAGGCCCAGATGACTGCCGCCCAGGCCCATGGCCGTCATCTGTTCAATGGCCCGGTGTGGAATTTGTGCGCTTGGGAACAGACCCCCGCCGGCACGCTGGAATTGCGGATGGAGCCTTCTGACTTTGCCACGTTTGTGGCCCGGGCCGGCGCGGTAGGCGAACAATTACATACGTATCGCCAGCCGTGGCCACTGGGCCCGCTGGGCAATTCCGCCCTGATCTGGCAGGACGGTCATTTTATTGCCGGCGTGCGTTCGCAGCGCACGCTGCATTATGCTGATCACCTGCATGTCTTCGGCGGGATTCTTGATGCCGTGGACGCGACCGGTGCTCATCCCCTGCTGGCCCATCTGTACCGCGAGTTGGAAGAGGAACTTGGTTTGCTGCCCGAGGATTATCTGGCCGAACCCACCGCACTGGCACTGTTTTACGAACCCAAGCTTGCCCAACCCGAAATTATCTGGTTGGTCAAAGCCCGCAACGCGGCGCCGCTGCAACCCGCCGGCATTGATGCCCACGAACACGGCACCTGCCAGCGCTGGCCCGTGCATCACCCCATGCCTTCGGGCCACACCCCAACTCCGCTGCTACCGCTGGTGACGGCACTGGCACGCAAATTATTGGCGGATTGAGCCTGCGCTCGTGGTGCGACACCATGTTACTTTTCTAACTTGGTCGGATTCTGAATCGTGGACGGCATTTCGATCAATAATTTCACGATCCGTATTCGCCAGGCCACCAGGGCTTCCCACGGCGTTCCGGCCACATCTTTCGCCAGCGCTTCCCATAGGGGCAGTGCCAAGGCCAGTTTCTCCGGTTTTAGCCCCGCGCTGGATTCCAATGCTTCTGCGGCGCTGTAACGTTGCCGGAGCGACCAATCCTTGGCCACCGCAGCATCTTTGCGCAATTCGGTCACCTGTTGTTCAAACGCCGTTTTGGCCTCGGGTGTCAGATCAACAGCATACGGACCGGCCAAGACAGCGGTACACAGGAAGGTATGCCGTTCCCCGGCATTCGGCAGCGCCGCGCATAATTCCGTCATGGCACTGGCCCAGGCCGCGACCACCTGCGTGCGTTCCTCGGAGTAGGTTTTCAGCGGGACCAAACTCAACAGTAATTCCGCCTCGCTCCGCCGGGCATCCGCCGGGGTAATTTTAGCCACGGCTTTCATGCGTTCCCGTGCGACAGCGAGATTGGCCGCGCGGGCATCGGCCGATAATGCGGGCAACTGTAGCTGCTGCAATTCCAGCAACCACGTCAGGGCCGCCGTCTGTTGCTCCAGCGGGGCCTCTTTATGTTGGCGATCCAGTTCCACTTCCAACCGCACCGCACACCCCAGCGCCCGCGCCTGCTCCGCCATCGCCGCACACGCATCGCCGGGCATCCATTCGTCTTTGGCTCCGCCCAAAATAGCATAGGCCAGATGCTTGGCATTGGGTTTGTCCAAGATGCCGCCAGCCCCCATTATGACGCACCCCGCATAGTGTTCCGGCTTGCGTCGGACCAGCCGTATACCGTCGGCACTGCCCCCGCTCATGCCGATGACCAACCGCAGAGTGGGATGAGCCCGCACCTGTCGTGCCACCAGATCGGCCAGGACCGCATCGGCGATGGTGTTCTTGAGTCCCTGTATCTTGCCATTGCTGATCCCGTCTATCCCCAGCAGAATCACCTCCTGCGCCTCGGCCCAGGCTTCATAGGGTTTCAGATTTGTCTTACCGCTGGGGTTCTGGTTGATCAGCAGGGGAAAAATGCGCTCTGGGTCTTGGGCATACGCCTTGGGCAGATACAATTTATAGTGCGCCTCGGCGTTGGCCTCCGCAGTAAGTTTCTGGGTAACCCCCACTTGCAGCGCCACGTTAGGTTGCGTCTGCGCGGGTGCATTCTGATTCGTTGCCGATTGCCCCCAAACCACACCTCCCGCCAACGCAAGCATACCGCATGCCAATCCACGCCATAATGTTACATATCGCATAGTTCATTACCTCGGGATGATTGCATGGTTCCGTTTCCAGACTGATAACGCCAACCCCAACAATACTATTGCTTACTATCCACCAAAAAGTATAGCGCACCCGCAACCTTTCGCTATTGCGTAGCTCACCATTGGACCACCCTGCTGACCGCGCCGCCCCCGTTTGACAGCCAGCGCCACCAATCTATACTACTGCGTTCTACGGCGGAGAGACCGCCCGTGCACGGTACGGGTATCCTCGTCACTTTCAAGGCTTTTTAAGGAGCTGGCATATGGCTGGTAAGATGGTTTATTACTTTGGCAAGGGCAATTCCGAAGGTTCCGCCAAAGACAGGATGTTGCTCGGAGGCAAGGGCGCCAATCTCGCGGAAATGTGTAACATGGGCCTGCCCGTACCGCCCGGCTTCACCATCAGCACCGAAACCTGCGCCGCCTATTACAAGTCCGGCGAAAAGTTCCCCGACGGTCTCGTCGAACAAATCAAAGAAAATATCGCCAAGCTCGAAGCCCAGACCGGCAAGAAACTCGGCGACCCCAAAAACCCCCTGCTGGTCTCCTGCCGCTCCGGGGCGGCGGTCTCCATGCCCGGCATGATGGATACCGTGCTTAACATCGGCCTGACCGAAGATATGATCGCCGGGTTCGGTAAAACCGCCGGCAACGAACGCTTCGCCTGGGATTCGTGGCGTCGCCTCATCAATATGTTCGGCGATACCGTCATGGGCGTGGACCACCACCACTTCGAGCATGAACTCAGCGAAGTGAAGCGCCAACGCAAGGTCAAACTCGACACCGATCTGGATGTCGCCGGCCTGCAGGAAGTCTGCAAGCGTTACCTCGCGGTCTACAAGAAGCACACCAAAAAGAGCTTCCCCACCGATCCGCTGGAACAGATTCTCGCCTCGGTGCGTGCGGTCTTCCAAAGCTGGAACTCCGATCGCGCCATCAAGTATCGTCAACTCAATGAAATCAGCGGCCTGGCTGGCACCGCCGTCAACGTGCAGGCGATGGTCTTCGGCAACATGGGCGCCGACTGCGCCACCGGCGTATGCTTCACCCGCGATCCGTCCACCGGCGAAAACGTCTTCTACGGCGAATTCCTCATCAACGCCCAGGGCGAAGATGTGGTCGCCGGCATCCGCACCCCGCTGGAAATCGTCAAGATGGGCGACACCCTGCCCGATGCCTACCGCGATCTGCTCAACGCCAAGGACACCTTGGAAAAGCATTTCAAAGATGTGCAGGACATGGAATTCACCGTCGAACACAACACCTTCTACATGCTGCAAACCCGCAACGGCAAGCGTACCGCCCAGGCGGCCGTCCGCATCGCCGTGGAAATGGTCAAGGAAGGCCTGATCAATCAGGATACCGCCCTGCTCCGCGTGGATGCCGCGGCACTCGATCAGCTCTTGCACCCGTCGTTTGACCCCAAGGCCAAGAAAGATCAGTTGGCCAAGGGTCTGCCCGCTTCCCCCGGCGCCGCCGTGGGCCGGCTGGCCTTCACCGCGCAGGAAGCCGAAGACCGCGTCCATGCGGGCGAAAACGTCCTGCTGGTCCGCAAGGAAACCTCGCCCGAAGATATCGGCGGCATGAACGTCGCCAAGGGTATTCTGACCAGCACCGGCGGGATGACCAGCCACGCGGCCGTCGTCGCCCGTGGTATGGGCAAGCCCTGCGTCGCCGGTTGCGGCGTGTTGGACATTGACGCCAAGGCCGGCACCATTGTGGTGCGCGATGCCGCCGGCAAGGTCCGCAAGTTCTCCCGCAAGGATGTGCTCTCGATTGATGGTTCCACCGGCGGCGTGTACGTGGGCGAAGTCGCCACCGTCAAACCCGCCATCAGCGGCGATTTCAACACCCTGATGGCCTGGGCCGACGCCAAGCGCACCCTGCTGGTCCGCACCAATGCCGACACCCCCAACGATGCCAAGGTGGCCCGTGAATTCGGCGCCCAGGGCATCGGCCTGTGCCGTACCGAGCACATGTTCTTCGAAGGCGACCGCATCATCGCCGTGCGCGAGATGATTCTCGCCCGTGATGAAAAGTCCCGCCGGGCGGCGCTCAAGAAACTGCTGCCCTACCAGAAGAAAGACTTCGTGGGCATCTTCAAGGCGATGGACGGCCTGCCCGTGACCGTGCGTCTGCTGGATCCCCCGCTGCATGAGTTCCTGCCCCACGAGGACAAGAACCAGCGCGAAATGGCCAAGCAGATGAAGGTCAAGCTCGAGGTCATCCAGCGCCGCGTCGCCGAACTGCACGAAGCCAACCCCATGTTGGGCTTCCGTGGTTGCCGCCTCGCGGTGATCTTCCCGGAAATTCTGGAAATGCAGGTCACGGCCATCTTCCAGGCCGCCGCCGAATGTGCCAAGAAGGGCATCAAGGTCCTCCCCGAAGTGATGATCCCGATTGTCAGCACGGTCAAGGAACTGGAGTTCCTGCTGCCCAAGGTGCACGGCATCGCCAAGGAAGTTTTTGCCAAAGCCGGTACGAAGGTGGATTACAAGGTCGGCACTATGATTGAGCTGCCCCGCGCGGCCATGACCGCCGACGCCATCGCCAAGGAAGCCGAGTTCTTCAGCTTCGGCACCAACGACCTGACCCAGATGACCTTTGGCTTCAGCCGCGACGATGTGGCCAGCTTTGTGCCCAAGTATGTGGAAATGGAAATCCTGCCCAAGGATCCGTTCCAGAGCCTTGATCAGGACGGCGTGGGCCAACTGATCAAGTTTGCGGTCGAAAAGGGCCGCGGCACCCGCAAGGACCTGAAGGTCGGCATCTGCGGTGAACATGGCGGCGACCCGGCCTCGGTGGAATTCTGCCACCGCACCGGCCTGAACTATGTCTCCTGCAGCCCCTACCGCGTCCCGATCGCCCGTCTGGCCGCTGCCCAGGCCGTCGTCCGCGCCACCACCGGCGGCAGCTACTCGACCAAGTAAGACCGGTCGCAACCAGTAACGAAACCCCAAAGCCCGCAGGCAGCCCCTGCGGGCTTTTTTGTTGCGCCATCGAAGGTGTCAGGGGAGCATTGTGTATGATCTTCAAGCACGCGGAAGTGTGGTCCTAATGCCGGAGGCATTACAGCTGGTAGCCGGTGGTTGGAGCGCAGCGCAAACCACCGGACATCGTGCGATAAATCCCGCCATCCCGGCAGGGATGGCAGCAAGCATGTGATGACCTCCACCACAAGGAATAACTTGCCGATCCGTCAACAATTTCTGGCACCCCTGCCGGGGTGCCCATAGCGCATCGTCCTAATCCGGTGGTTTCCACTTCGTTCCAACCACCGGCTACCCGCTATCATGCCTCCGGCATGAAAACCCGCACCACCATCGTGCGGCTATGCCCTATCAAACACTCCCCGCAATACCCGAATGTACCATATAAAAAAGGCCCGGAACTCCGGGCCTTAATCGTGCGTATTCAATTATCCGAACCCTTACCATCACTTCCCGCGCCGCCGTTTGTCGCGCAGCTTCCGGCGTTGTTCAGGCGTTAATTTCGATTGCTTCTGCGCGGTGCCCACCTTGCCACCCATCATACCCAACTGGCCCATATCCATCCCGCCACTCATGGCTTTCATGCGCGAGGCCATGGTCGCACCGCCCAGGCGCTTGGCCATGTCGCGGGCCGCGCTGAAGCCTTTGATCAGGCGCGAGATTTCTTCCGGCTGGCTGCCGCTGCCGCGCGCGATGCGCCGCCGCCGCGAGTTATCAATGATGTCCGGATTGCGCCGTTCCTTTTTGTTCATCGAGTGGATGATCGCTTCCACCTTGTTGAGCTGTTCTTCCGGCAGGTCAATATCCTTCAGCGCCGACCCAATCCCCGGCAGCAGGCTCATGAGCTGCTTGAGCGGCCCCATGCGCCGCACGGCCTTCATCTGATCAAGGAAGTCATCCAGCGTCAGCCCCGACGAGAGCATCTTTTCCTGCATCTCGCGGGTCTTGGTTTCGTCCATTTCCTTCTGGACTTTTTCCACCAGCGTCAGCACGTCGCCCATGCCCAGCATGCGCTGCGCGATGCGTTCGGGATGGAACTCTTCCAAGGCATCAAGCTTTTCGCCCACGCCGATGAATTTGATCGGCTTGCCGGTAATGGTCTTGACCGACAGCGCCGCCCCGCCGCGCGTGTCGGAATCGAACTTGGTCAGGATCACCCCGTCGAGTTCCAGTTGCGCATTAAACGCCTTCGCCGAGTTGACCGCATCCTGCCCGACCATGGCATCCACCACCAGATACACCTGGTGCGGCTTGACCTGGGCATTGATCGCCCGCAGTTCGTCCATCAGCGCCTGATCAATGTGCAAGCGCCCGGCGGTATCCAGAATCAGCACATCGCGCCCGGCCTGCCGCGCCTGGGCCACCGCATTGCGGCACACCGCCACGGGATTGCCCTGACGTTCGCAGTACACGGGAATTTCAATCTGGGCGCCCAGCGTTTCCAACTGGTCAATGGCCGCGGGGCGCTGCAAATCCGCCGCCACGAGCATGGGATTCTTGCCCTTGCTCTTGAGGTATTTGGCCAGCTTGCCGCAGGTGGTGGTTTTCCCCGCGCCCTGCAGACCGCACATCATGATGATGGTCGGTCCGGGCTCCACGAACATCATGTTATGATCCACCGGCCCCATCAGGTTGATCAATTCGTCATAGACGATTTTGATCATCTGCTGGCCGGGTTCCAGACTCTTAAGTACTTCGGTGCCAATGGCTTTGGTGCGGACATGGGCCACAAACTGGTCCACGATTTCGTAATGCACATCGGCTTCCAGCAGCGCCTGCCGCACCTGCTCCATGGCTTCGGCGACATTGCTCTCGCTGATCTTGCCCTTGCCCGACAAATTCCGAAACAACGTTCCGAACCGATCCTGTAAACTATCAAACATGCATCACCCGTCTAAACCAATAAAGCTCATAGCCAATCACAACCGCAAGTCCGTATCATAACCGCAGACCGCCAACCCCCCAAGTGCCCTGCGCCCCAGCTCCCGGGGCATGATTTACATCGCACCCGACCGGCGAATTTGAGGATTTCGCCCTTGCGAGTATCATCTTGGACTCCCAAGGTCATGCGCAACCCATTGTTGGCTGCGGATTACGGGTTTTTAGTGCTCATTACACGCAGGATGTCCTCATGGCGAAAACGCGTCTTCCCGTAACAACCAAAACTTCCGTTGCCGCCCCCACGTTAGCACTCGATTTAGGCGGACCAGACTGGACCCTGCGCCGCAGCGACCAGAAAAAGACCCTCCCCGCCCGGGTCCCCGGCTGCGTGCATGCCGACCTGCTCCGCGCCAAGGCCCTGCCGCCCTTGTTCTGGCGCGATAACGAAATAGTCCACAAAGAACTCATCCGCCACGATTGGGTCTGGGAAAAAACCTTTGTCTGTACCCCAGACCTGCTGGCCCGGCCCCGGATTTGGCTGCGGGCCGAGGGGCTGGATACCTTGGCCGAGATTCGCGTCAACGGCACCGTGGTTCTCACTGCCGACAACATGTTCCGCACTTGGGAAGCCGACCTCAAGCCGGTCCTCAAGCCCGGCAAGAATAGCATCAGCGTCACCATCCGTTCCCCGCTGCCCGTCATGGCTGAACGCAACCGCCAGCGCAACCTGCCGCAGTGGAATTGTTACGACCCCGCCTTTGCCGGGCGCGGGCACGTGCGCAAACAGGCCTGTTCGTTTGGTTGGGATTGGGGCCCGGCCGCGCCTTCCTCGGGCATCTGGCAACCGCTGACCATCCACGCCGCCGATCACGGCCGACTGGTGCAGGTCCGCGTCACCCAGCATCACACCCCCGGCTGCGTGCGCCTGATGGTAACGCCAGAGGTTGAAGGCTGGGGTGGTACGCTGGGCGTGCACGCGGTGCTGAATCGTGCTGGCGCGCAAGTGGCCGCGGCCACTGGAGCCGCCGGGGCGTCCTTGGAACTGGTGGTGGATCAACCCGAATTGTGGTGGCCCAACGGTTTGGGCGTCCAGCCCTTGTATGAACTGCGGGTGGAATTACTCGGCCCCGCCGGGACGGTGGATGTGTGGCAGCGCCGCATTGGTCTGCGCACGTTGGAATTGGTACGCGAAGCCGATCAATTCGGCGAAAGCTTCGCCTTCCGCTGCAACGGCCTGCGTTTCTTCGCCAAAGGGGCCAACTGGATTCCCTGCGACGTCTGGCCCAGCGAAGTGAATCCCACCACGGTGCGCCGCCTGCTGGCGGATGCCGCGGCGTGTCACATGAATATGATCCGCGAATGGGGCGGCGGCATCTACGAATCGGATACCTTCTACGACACCTGCGACGAACTGGGCCTGCTGGTGTGGCAGGATTGCATGTTTGCCTGCGGTACCTACCCCGGCGGCGACCCCGCGTTTCTGGCCAACGTGGCCGCGGAAATCCGCGATCAGGCCCGGCGCCTGCGCGACCACGCCTGTATGGCCCTCTGGTGCGGTAACAACGAATTGGAACAAGGCATCGTGGGTGATGGGTGGACCTCCTGGCGCATGGACTGGCCCGAATACAAAGCCATCTTCGATGAACTGCTGCCGCGCGTGCTGGCCGCAGAAAGTCCCGCTATTCCCTATTGGCCCTGCAGTCCCCACACGCCCAAAGGCGACCGTACCCAGTTCAACGACCCCGCCTCCGGCGATGCCCACTGCTGGGATGTATGGTTTGGCAGTCAGCCCTTCGAAAAACAGCGCGAGTGGTCGCACCGCTTCCAAAGCGAGTTTGGCTTCCAATCGCTACCCGAGCCGCGCACCGTGGCGGAGTTCACCCTCCCCGAAGATCGCAATCTGACCAGCCGGATCATGGATTTTCACCAGCGTTCGGTGGGGACGGGCAACAAGCAGATTATGCGTTATCTGCTCGACTGGTTCCGCCTGCCCACCCAATTCGACGAATTGCTCTGGGCCACGCAGGTGCTGCAGGGACTGTGCATCCAATTCGCCGCCGAACATACCCGGCGCAATCAACAACGCATGGAAGGCTGTCTGTATTGGCAGCTTAACGACCGTTGGCCCGCGGCCACGTGGAGTTCGATAGATTGGCGCGGCCGCTGGAAGGCGCTGCAATATATGGCCCGGCGGTTCTTTGCCCCGGTGCTGGTCAGCGGGCTGGAAAATCTGGAAAAATCCACCGTGGCGGTGCACCTGTCCAATCAGCGGGCCACGCCGTTCCGCGGTGAGGTGCGCTGGCGCATCACCGATGCCCGGGGCAAGCAACTCGCCACCGGCCGGACCGCCGTCACCGTGCCCGCCCAAACCAATCACGAAGTGCGCGTGCTCGATTGCACCGCCCTGCGCCGCCGGGCCGGGGCGCATCTGGCCAATGGTCTGAATTTGGATATTTTGGGCACAGGCGCCTTGGGGCAATTCCGCGCCGATTCCGACACGCTGGTCTGGCTGGAAGCCTGGGAAGGCCGTACGCTGGTATCACGCAGTCTGGTCCTGTGGTCCCGGCCCAAGCATCTGGATCTGGTGGCCCCGAAGATTACCACCCAAGTCAAAGCCGTGGCCGGTGCCTATCAAATCACCCTGAAATCCCAGCACCCCGCCCTCTGGACCCGGATGGAACTCCACGGCATTGATGCCCGCTTCTCCGACAATTTCCTGCATCTGGACAGTCACACCCCCCAGACCGTGACCGTAACCCCCTCCCGGCCCCTGAACATTGCTCAAGTCCGCAAACATCTGCGCGTGACATCATTAATGGATTGGTAGCGTGAATCGGCGGTGCGGGTTATTCGCAACTATCCCCTATCCCCCGTTGCGTCGTTGCGCCGTTGCGTGAGCCTCCCCCCGCTCATTCACAACTCGTCCACGTGCGCCTTTTCCATGCTCATGTCCACAATCCATTTTTCCAGAAACGCATCAATCACATATTCCGTGATCATGCGCAGGTGGTCTTCATCCAGTGGGGTGAGTTGTTTGACTTCGTGGAAAACTTCTTCGGTGATGCGCAGGTAGGTGGCTTCGTATTCTTTGCGGTATTGTTCGCCATGGGTGCGGATCCATTCACGGATGGCCGCCTCGCCCGGGTCGCGTTGGGTTTTTACGCCCAAACACCATTTGTGCTGTTTCGCCGCCTCGACCTGTCGCTCCATGTAGCGTTTAAGTTCCATGGTTTCCTCCTTGAAACGCGCTTTGCATCCGCATCGCCATATGCGGAACAGACGGAATAGACATCACGTAGCATCGGCTAATCAAGTTGGTTTCGGGACCCGGATGAATTGTTGCCAAAGTTGTCGTTCCCGGCGGCGCGGATACAAACCATACCACCAACACAAACCCGCCGCACTTAAAAACCCTAAGATACCAATAACCACCCCGTAAGGCGAGAAAATAATCAGACTATCTAACACCAGCAGTGGCAAGAGGATAGGCACCACCGCCGCCCCCCCCCCCCCCCCCCCCCCCACACCCCCCCCCCCGGTGGGGCCCCCCCCCCCCCCCCCCCCCCCCGGCGCCCCCGCGCGGC
>JBIJDM010000251.1:0-3463 GCA_044344145.1 Phycisphaerae bacterium | reverse complement strand
CAGGTAATGCATACATTTCGTGAACTAGTCTTGGGCGCATATCTGATGCAACAAGGCTTTCAGGTAGAACACGATCGTGAAATTCACGGAAAAACACCAGACTGGACCGGCATGGACAAAGCGGGGAATACGATTTTGTTTGAATGTTTTAGTTTTCACCCAAATCTTACTATGGACAAAGATATCAGCGCACACATGGACGCGGGTGAAGCTTGGGCTGGTTTCATTCCTCCTCATTCCGAGCGACTATATAAAAAAACACAAAATAAAGTTGCGGCATACAAGTCACTTGCAGAAGATCATGGATACGGCATGGTGGTGGCAATATTCGGCAACTTTGAAACAGTATTAGATCACGACGAGGTGGTTGAATGTATGACACACAAGGATGAGGGATTATTTCAACAATATCCATGCGTTGGTGGCGTATTACACTTTCAAGAATCAGGCGGGGTATATGGCTTTTCTTATATACAAAACCCACGCGCGAAAATACCAATTTTCATACCAGACGGCAAGCTTGCAACTGTTTCAAGAGCACTGCGCGAGTCCGAACCGCTTTTGTAAACATCTCTACCCCTGATGAGTGCTACACCTCGGAGTAAATATTGCTCCTTCAGATATACCGAATGCACTTTAACATTCCGCGTTAGACTACGGGCAGTGACCGCACAGCCTCACGCCTGCTGCAGAAACGCCTCATTTTCGCGGTACCACGCCACAAAGTTCTTCACCCCGGTACGGATATCCGTCTTGGGCTGATAGCCCAGCAGCTTCTTGGCTTTGCTGATGTCCGCCCACGTGCGGTCCACATCGCCGGACTGCATGGGGAGCTGGTTGATCTTGGCGGGCTGGCCGCAGGCTTCGGCCACCACGTCAATCAGTTCGCGCAGGCGGATGGTCTGAGTGTTGCCGAGGTTGAAGATTTCATAACCCGTGTCGGCGGTGATGGTGGCGATAATCCCACTGACAATATCGTTGACGTAGGTGAAGTCGCGGCTCATCGAGCCATCGCCGAACATATTCACCGGCTGGCCGCGGAGAATCGAACGCGTGAAAATATGGATGCCCATATCCGGGCGTTGCCGGGGCCCGTACACAGTGAAGAAACGCAGGCAGGAGATCGGCATTTTATACAGGTGCCAGAACGTCCAGGCCATGATCTCATTGGCCCGCTTGGTGGCGGCGTAGGGCGAGACGCACTGCAAACACGGATCGGCCTCCGTGAACGGGACGGTGTTGGTATTGCCATACACGCTGGAACTGCTGGCCATGACCACGCGGCGACATTTATGCTGCCGGGCCAGTTCCAGAATCAGCGTCGTCGCCTGCCCATTGGAGCGTTCGAATTCCATGGGGTTCTGCAGACTCGCCCGCACCCCGGCCCGCGCGCCCAGATGGACGACATAATCAAACTTGCAGCGCGCGAACAACGGCCGCATCACGTCGGCATCAGCAAAGTCGGCTTCCACCAGTTCCAGCCGGGGGTTACCGGCATGATGGGCAATATTGCGCCGCTTGATGGCGGGGCTGTAGGCATCGTTGAAGCTGTCCACGACCACAATCTGCCCCCAGCTATCCTGGGCGAGTAGTTGATCCAGCAACGTCGAACCGATAAAACCGGCGCCGCCGGTAAGCAACAAGGCCATGGGGTAACTCCTGCAAAGCCGCTATGTTACATCAGGATGCGTGCGGGGACAAAGCCCCGCAACTTAACGGGCATGAATCTGATCGGAAATAATCAGCCCGTCATCGAGGGTGATGACGCGCTGGGCCCGTTCCGCCATGTGCGGGTCATGGGTCACCATCAGGATCGTGCGGTTCCCCTGCGCGGCGATTTCCTCGAAAATATGGGCCACATTCTGGCTGTTGTGCTTGTCCAGATTGCCAGTGGGCTCATCGGCCAGCAGGATATCGGGGTCATTGGCCAGCGCCCGGGCGAGGGCCACACGCTGCTGCTCACCACCGGACAGCTGGGTAATCTGCCGGTGCGTTTTATCGCCCAGCCCCATCATGCCCAGCAGTTCCTCGCCATGTTTCCGCGCGGCCCGTTTGGTCATCCGCCCCAGCTTCCACATCGGCAGGCAGACATTTTCCAACGCGGAAAATTCCGCCAGCAGGAAATGGAACTGGAACACAAAGCCAATCGCCTGATTGCGCAGACTGGTCAACTGGCCATCATCCATGGTGCGGGTGGATTGGCCGTTGAAATAGACCTCGCCGTGGGTCTGGCGATCCAATCCGCCCAGCAGATACAGCAGCGTGGACTTGCCCGAACCCGAAGCCCCGACGATGGAGACAAACTGCCCGCGCGGGATGTCCAGATCAATCCCTTTGAGCACCAGTTGCTGGGTCAGCGGGTCGGTACCGATGACACGCACCAGTTGCCGCGTGGCCACCAGCACGTCCGGCCCGGGCGCGACGATGTCAGGCCAGACATAACCGGCCAAGTCCGCGGGGGTATCGAGCAGTGGTTGGGTGGTGGTCATCAGTGGCGCCCCCGCAAGATGTCCACGGGATTAAACCGCGCCGCGCGGCTGCTGGGCAGATACGCCGCCAGCATGGTAATCACCACCGCCGCGCAGGCGGCGACGATATAGTCGCGCAGATTTTCATGCATCAGAATGCCCTGGGCTTTGACCAGACCCTCGACGGGGAATTTGAACTGGCGGATGATGTAGATGATCGAACGCGCCAGCCCCGTGCCCAGCACCGCGCCCACCACGCCGATCATCAGCCCCTGCAATAAAAATGCATAACGGATATCCGTCCGGGTCAGCCCGTAACTGCGCATGATCGCAATATCACTGATCTTTTCCATCACCGACATGGTCAGAATGTTGAACACACCAAACGCCGCCACCACCAGAATCGCCCCGCAGATAATGTTGGTGATCGCCTGCTGGATCACAAAGATGCTCAGGAAATTATTGTTGGCTTCCTGCCACGATTCGGTTTTGTAGCCGGTGATCGCTTCGATCTGCGCCGAGAGCGCCCGGGCCTGATCGGGGTTATCGCCCTTGACCACGATCTCGGAAATAATATTGGGTTTGTCCAGCATCACCTGCGCATCGCGGAGCAGCATATATGCCCGCGTGTAATCCACCGGCGTCACCCCGGTGGAAAAGATGCCCACCACCCGCGCGGTGGTCTGGGCGCCGGTGGGTCCGGTCAGCGTGATGGAATCATCCGTCCGCGCCCCGATCACCCGCGCCACACCATCACCCAGCAACACGCCGTTGGCCGTCGAATACAGCCGCTCAAACGAGCCATCCACAATTTTGTCGCCGATGCTGGTCACGCGGGTCTGTTCACGCGGCTCGATGCCGATGACATTGATGGAAATCTGTTTGGCCCCGTAAATCGCCACCATGTTCCCGGTCACAGTCGGGGCCGCGGCCACCACGCTGGGCAGATTGCGCACCATCTCGACCACCCGGGCGGGGTTGCGGATTTTGGCCAC
>JBIJDM010000066.1:0-12190 GCA_044344145.1 Phycisphaerae bacterium | reverse complement strand
GATGGACAGGATGGGGACGGGGGGAGGGGTTAATCTCCGCATGGGAGCGGGATTTTTTAGAATTGGTTTGGGTCTTGATCTCATGTGCGGTTAAGATTGGAGAGGGAGGGGGAGTTGAGAAGTAAGAAGTAAGTGTTAAGAGTTGGGGACGCGGGGGAGGGTGAGGTTTATAGAGGTATGGATGATGAATGAGGTACGAAAAACTTCGCGCTCGACCTGGGTGGGGATATTGGTATTGGTGGGATGGCTGTTGCTTATGCTGGTGGTGGTTTTGCCGAGAGGAGGGCATCCGCGGGAATATTCTAATCGAACGGCATGTGCAGGTAATCTGAAGGACATTATGAGGGCGATGTATATCTATGCCAGCGATAATCATGATATGTTTCCGTTCGTGGTGACGCAGACGCTGCGGCAGGTGGGGGCGGAGCCGGGCGTGGTGGATACGGGGTCTACGAAGACCGCAGAGGCGGCGCGGAGTTTTTACACGCCGGGGGACCGGCGGGCGACACAGTGTTTGTGGTTGTTGGAGGTGTTGGGGACGGTCCGACCGGAGCATTTTGTGTGTCGGTCGGATGCGGCCGAGGTGGGTTTGGAGGCGGTCAGTATGAGCAACCCGAACCGGGCGGGCGATTTTGGGAGTTCCAGGAATTTGAGTTATTCCATGGCCTCGCCGTGGGTGGAGGTGGCGCCCATGCCCGCGAGTGGGCCGGCAGCACCGGTGCGGGCGCCGTGGTGGCGGTATAGTGGTGATGCGGCCCAGCCGCTGTTGGCGGATGGGATTAAGGCGGGGGCGGATTTTGGCAACGCGGAAGCGGTGTGTCCGAACCACAAGGGACAGGGGGGCAACGTGGCGTTTGCGGACGGGCATGTGGAGTGGGTACCGATTACGCAACGAGGCAATCACCATGCCTTGATTGCGCCGGCGGAAACGACCAATGAAGATAGCAGTGGAGTATTTGCCACGGGGGCGGTGTTTCCGTCGGGGCGGTATGTGACGCCGACGACGATTACGGCCACGAAACTGGGCGGTGTGTATGATATGATTTTTGTGCCGCCGCTGGTGGGAAGGTGAGAAGAGTTAAGAAGTAAAAAGGGAAGAGTTAAGAGTTGGGGACGGGGGGAGGGTCAGTTTTATTGAGGTATGGGCTATGAGTATGGAAATGACGCCGCCGAAAAAACGGGACAAGTGGTTGGTGGGCAGGATTGCGCTGTATTTTGTTTTGTTGGTGGTGGTGGGGGTCATTTTGACTCCCGGGCATGCGGGAGGGGAATCGGCGCGTCGGGCGTCGTGTGCGTACTATATGGCGGGTGTGGTGAAGGGTATGATGGCCTATGCGCAGGAAAATAGTTACATGTTTCCCACGGTGGTGACGGATACGTATGCGCAGGTGGCCCAGGCGCCGGCGGGGGGTGATACGGGGAGTGCGGATCCGGAGACTGCGGCGCCCAGCCTGTTTACGCCGGGGGAGCGCAAGGCGAGTCAATGTTTGTGGCTGATGGTGATTCTGGGGCAGGTCCAGCCGCAGCAGTTTGTGTGCCGGTCGGATGAGGCCAGTTCGTCGTTAAGGACGGTCAGCACCAGCAGTATTGTTTTGGCGAGTGATTTTGCGGGTTCCAAGAATCTTAGTTACTCCGTGGCGTCGCCGTGGGTGGAGGGGACGCGGGCGGGGGCGGCGGGGCTGCCGGTGGCGCCGTGGTGGCATCATTCGGGCAATGCGGCCCAGCCGCTGTTGGCGGATGGGATCAAGGCGGAGGCGGATTTTAAGCGGGACATGGACGTGTGCCCGAACCACTACGGTGCGGGGAGTAATGTGGCGTTTGCTGATGGGCATGCGGAGTGGGTGCCAATTACCAAGCAGGGGGCGAATTATTCTTTGCAGGTGCCCAGCGGGGGGATGGCGCCGGAGGCGAGTGGGATATTTGCGACCGGGGCGGTGTTTCCGTCGGGGCGGTATGCCGCGCCCACGACGATGCCGGTAACAAGGTTTGGGGCGGTGTATGATATGATTTTTGTGCCGCCACTGAGTGGGCGCGATAATCGTGGCAACTAGTGACGGGCAATAAGAAAAGGCGGATTTGCGATGACACAGGATGTGAAACCACCGAAGATATCCAAGACCCGGCAAGCGTTGGGACAGGGTTGTTTGCTGATGTTTGTGATTGGAGCGTTGCTGTTCGGGTGGGTGATGTATTACCAAATCGGGGCAGCGCGGGAGCAAGCCAATCGGGCGACGTGTGGGGCGAATTTGGCGGGCATTGCCATGAGTATGCGTCTCTATGCCAACGAGAATAATGATGCGTTCCCCACGGTGGTAACGCGGTCACTGCGGTTGTTGGGGGCAGAACCGGGCGCGGGGGATACGGGGTCGGCGGATGCCTGGGAGGCGGCGCAGAGTTTTTATACGCCGGGGGACCGGCGGCCGGCGCAGTGTTTGTGGTTGCTGGTGGTGTTGGGGATGGCCCAGCCGGAGCAGTTTATCTGTCCGGGGGATACCGCCAGCGCGGCCTTAAAGACCGTCAGTGCCACCAACCAGAATTGGGCCAGTGATTTTGCCAGTTCTAAAAATTTTAGTTACTCCATGGCTTCGCCGTGGGTGGAGGGGGAATTGCAGGGTCGGGTGCCATCGCTGCCGGTGGCGCCGTGGTGGCGGAATAGTGGTGACGCGAACCAGCCGATCATGGCGGATGGGATTAGGTCGGGGGCGGATTTCGGTCGGCTGAATGATGTGTGTTCGGTGCACTTGGCAGAACGAGGGGGGCTTGAAGCTGGTGCCAGAAGGAAGAGGGGCGACCCGATAGATATTGATGGTCCCCTTGAACAGGGGAGTAATGTGGCGTTTCAGGATGCGCATGTGGAGTGGGTGCCGATTACGCAGCAGGGATCGAATTTTTCGGTGCAGGTGCCCAGCGGGGGGACGGCGCCGGATGCGAGTGGGATTTATGCGACCGGGGCGGTGTTTCCGTCGGGGCGGTATGTGACGCCGACGACGATTACGGCTACGAAGGTGGGCGGGGTGTATGATATGATTTTTGTACCGCCACTGGTGGGAAGGTGAGAGGCAATTACGAATTACGAATTACGAATTAACAATTACGAATTGAGGGACGTGGGGGAAACATGGCCAGGTATGGCTATGGTACGCCGAGGGCGGGGGACGTTTTTGTAATTGGATGTTTGCGTCTTAATTTTGGGTTGGGTTAGGATGCTTGGGTGGTTGGATTTGGGACCGAATGGGTCTGGTGGCTGGGCAACTAAAAACAAGGAAGCGCACATGACGAAGAAACAGAAGACTTGGTTGGTGGTGGGGATTGTGGCCGTGGCGATGGTGCCGGTGGTGGGGGTGCTGGCGATCTTGGCTGCGATTTTGGTGCCAGCCATTGCACAGGCCAAAGAACTGGCCAATCGGCAGGCGTGTTCGGCGAATCTGTCGGGCATTGCCAAGAGCATGTGTATCTATGCCAACGAAAATATGGATGCGTTTCCGACGGTGATCACTGATAGCCTGCGCGATGTGGGTGAGGCGCCGTGTGGGGGTGATAGTGGTACGGCGGATGCCGAGGCTGCGGTGAAAAGTCTGTATACGCCCGGCCAGCGCAAGGCCACGCAGAGTTTGTGGTTGCTGGTGGTATTGGGCCAGGCCCAGCCGCAGCAGTTTGTGTGCCGGTCGGATACGGCGGCGGCCAGTGGGACCAAGTTGGCCAACGGGAATTGGCAGAATGATTTTGCGGGGAGCGGGAACCTGAGTTATTCGATGGCATCGCCGTGGGTGGATACGGGCCTGGCGGGTCGGGACCCCGGGCTCTATCGGGCACCGTGGTGGAAGAATAATGCCGATGCGCACCAGCCGATTATGGCCGATGGGATCAAGGCGGGGGCGGATTTCAGCAAGGCTATGGATGTGGCGCCAGCGCATCGGGGGCAGGGCAGTAATGTGTCGTTTGGCGATGCCCATGTGGAATGGGTGCCGATTACCCAGAGTAGGGCCGGCTATTCGATCTATGTGTCTGCAGGTGCAGGCCTGCCGGATATGAGCGGGTTATTTGCGACGGGGAATCGGTTTCCGGCGGGGACGTATGTGGTGCCGACGACAATTTCGGGGGCGAAGACGTCCGTTACTAGCCCCGCGTACGATATGATGTTTGTACCGCCGCTGGTGGGAAGGTGAGAGTCAATTACGAATTACGAATTAACAATTACGAATTGAGGGACGGGGGGAGTCGGCCGTAGGCCGAATGCCGACGGGGCGTCGGCACCACTTTAGGACGGGGGAAATGCCGGCGGGGACGTCGGCGGTCCACGGGTGGGGGATTTTGTGCTGGGGTGGGGTGGGGGTGTGGTAGAATTGGGGTGCGGGTTACGGGGTGGGTGGCCCGGGGAGGTGTGTGATGGCTATGGATGAAAAACGGTTTCCGGAGTTGATTGGCGAACTGTACCGGGTGGCCGGGCAGTTGGAGGCGATGTTTCCCGGGCGGCCGTTCACGCCGGATGGGCACATGGTGGGGAGTCTGGCGGAGTGCTACGCGGAATATTATTACGGGATCAAATTGTATACGCCGGTGGGCAAGGGGCACGAGGGGCGGGTGCATGAATTGCATGTGGAAGTGAAGGCCACGCAGGGGGACAAGGTGACGCTGCGCGGCGGGCCGGAACGGTTGCTGGTGCTGCGCATGTTCAAGGATGGGTCGTTCGAAGAAGTCTACACCGGGCCGGGGGCGCCGGTGTGGGCGCTGGCGGGCCATGGGCGGGGCGGGAGCGGACAGTTTCAGGTGAGTTTGAAACAGTTGCAGAAGCTGATGGAGAGTGTGCCGGTGGAGCAGCGGATGGGGAGGGTGAGGAAATAAGTTACGAATTACGAGTTACGAGTTAAGAGTTGAGGACGGGGGGACGGGGGGAGGCCGACGGGGACGTCTGCGGTCCCAGGGGTGCGGGTTATTTGGGTTGGGTGGTGATTTCTATGGCGTAAAGGGTTTCGGAGCTGTTGCGCAGGGGGATCTGGGCCAGGGGGCGGTAGGTTAGGTTGGGGGTGGTGGGGAGTGATTGATAATCGGCGCTGAGCATCAGGACTACGGCGGGGGTTTGGGTGATGGTCAGATCGTCGAGGCGGTTGATCCCGGTGAGGTTGTGGGCCAGATAAAATTGGATGTTGTACAGGTCAGGGGCGAGATCGGCCTTGCCGGAGCGGAAGGTGTTGAGCGTGTAGACGCGCTGGCCGGGGGGGAAGGCGGGCAGCAAGGCTTCCGCCACGACGCGGGGCTGGTCGCTGGGGGCTTTGCGGGCCATGACCACGGAATACACCACGCCGCGGGTGAGGAGGATGATGACCACCACGGTGGCGAGCATGGGCAGCACGCGTTCGCGGCGGTAATACCGGGCCAGCGCGACCAGTGCGATGGCGGCGAGGATGGCGGTGGGATAGCAGACGGCCATCATGTGCCGCGGTCGGGCCATGGGCCAGAGCCAGAAGAATACGAAGCTGGCGGCCACCGCGCAGGTGAGAAAGCGGCGCAGCGCGACGGCATCGGGGGCGGCGGGTTGTTCCACGCCGGGAGTAAAGATGCGGCGGGTCATGGCCATGACGGCCAACGGCACCCACGGCAGGAGCATGACGAGGACTTCCCAGGGGAAGTTGAGGTAATGTTCGAGGGCATTGTTGACGACGGTGGGGGCCACGGTGGCGGGGACGGGCAGGGCGGTGGCGATGCCCATCTGCCGGAGCCAGTTGCCCACGGTGGCGGCGAAGGCGACGGGGTCGGTCAGGTGAATGGCCCAGACCCACGCGGCGGTGGGCAGGATAAACACGATGATGCACGCGAGATGGCCGCGGGAAAACAGGCGGCGCCAGTCGCGCTGCCAGAGCAGGAAGATGATTAGCGGAAGATAGAATTGGACGATGGCCGGGGGGCCTTTGGTAAGCATGGCCAGGGCGAGCAGGCCGCCGGTGCCCAGCCAGGCGCTTAGGCGGTGGGGCAGGCCGGGGGTGTAGCCGCGCCACCAGACCACGGCGGCGGCGAACACGAGCAGGGAGAGGAAGGATTCGATCTCGCCGAGGGTGCCTTTATCGAGACAGACGATCAAGGACCAGAGCAGCAGCACGGCCAGGGCGCGGGTGGCGCGGGCAAGCTGGCCGGGGGCGAAGGCAAAGATGACATAGGCCCCGATGAGTAGCGCGAAGACCGAGGGCAGGCGCACGGCCCATTCGGCGGTGTGGGTCAGCGTGGGGTCGCCCAGCAGGGCACCGGTGCCGGCGACGGCCCAGAAAAAGAGCGGGGGTTTGTTGAGGTATGATTCGCCGTAGAGCGTGGGCTGGATGAAGTTATGGGTCTGCATCATTTCGCGGGCGGGGGTGGCGCGACGGCCTTCTTCCAGCCGCAGGGGGCGGCTGCTGAGACCGGGGAGATACGCGCCGGCCCAGAGCAGGGGGATGAGCAGCCAGAACACGCCGGAGCGCAGCCAGGAGAGGGCCGGGGATGTGGTGGTCGTGGTCATGCCGAGCGCCCTTGTGGAGAAACGATGCGTTTAAGATAAGCGATTTTAGGCGCGGAGGCGAATGCCGGGGGGACGGGGGGAGGGGTTTAACCACGGAGGACACGGAAGGACACGGAAATGAGGGTGCTGCGGTATTATATGAACCCATGAGCAATGCACGTCCATCGTCTCTGGTCGACACTCGCGTGATCTACTGCGGCGACAACTTGGAACAACTCGCCAAGCTCCCTCCCGCGTGCGTCGATCTGATCTATATCGACCCGCCGTTTAACTCCAACCGCAACTATGAAGTCTTCTGGGGCGAGACCAAGGAAAAACGCGCCTTCGAAGACCGCCACGAATCCACCCGCGCCTACATCGACTACATGCGCCCCCGCTGCGAACAACTTCACCGCGTGCTCAAGAAGACCGGCAGTTTTTACTACCACTGCGACTGGCACGCCTCCCACTACGTCAAGGTTATGCTTGATCAGATTTTTGGCGAGAACAATTTCCAGAGCGAGATTGCATGGAAGAGAACTTCCGCACACGCCAACGTCATCAACAGCTTTGCTGTGGTGAAGGACTCAATCTTCTTCTATGCTGGGTCGGAAGACTTCACATGGAACCAACAGTATGTGCCGTACGAAGACGAGTACGTCGCGACCTTCTTCGATCAAACGGATAGTGATGGAAGGCGCTACGCGCGGCGCGACCTCACTGCCTCGATGCAGCGGGCGTCAAGCGGCCAGTTGTACGAATGGAAGGGCATCCGCCCACCGCCTTCAAGATGCTGGGCTATGACCAAGGACCGGATGGATGAGTTTGATGCACAGGGGAAAATCCATTGGCCGAAGAAAACCGGCGGTATGCCACGCCTAAAGCTGTACCCGGAAGACCTCCCGGGGGTTCCGTTGTCCGATATGTGGGTCGATATTCCACCATTGCACAATCTCGCCCATGAGCGACTTGGGTATCCGACCCAGAAACCACTGATGTTATTGGATCGGATCCTCAGGGTAAGCAGCAACCCCAATGACATCATCCTCGATGCCTTCTGCGGCTGCGGTACGGCGCTGGTTGCGGCGCAGAAGCTTAATCGTCAGTGGATCGGCATAGACGTTTCTCCCACCGCCTGCCGCGTGATGGCCAAGCGGCTCAAAGATGTCTGCAATATGCGAGAAAGCGAGCCCGGCCACCGCGCGCACGATCCGCAATCGCTGATCGTCCGCGATTTGCCGTGGACGCTTGAAAAGCTCAAGGCCATTCCGCCGTTTGAGTTTGAGAACTGGGCAGTCATCGCCCTCGGTGGCACGCCCAACGTGGTACAGGTTGGCGACATGGGTATTGACGGACGTATTTTCCCCGTCGGCACCAAGCCCGACACCAAGGGTGGGACGATGTTCGCCGATGATTGGTTCCCGATTCAGGTCAAGCAAATGGACAAGGTGGGCCGCCCGGACATTGACGGGTTTGAGGCCGTAATGATGCGCGAAGACCGCCAACGGGGCTTCTTTATTGGTTTTTCCTTTTCTTCTGATGCCGAACAAGAATGCGTTAACTTCCACAAGCGCACCGGTCGCCTCATTAAACTCATCACCGTGCAGGAAATTCTCGACGAACAGCACGTGCAGAAAATGTGATGATATATGGCGTTTCCACTCTATCCATCCACGACGAAGAGCCAGATTCGAGCTGCTGGCGATTTGCTGGCGTATCCGCCTGAGGATGTTAAAATTGGCAATTCTGAGAATGCGCGCGTGCTTCTTGCCCAATGGCGAGCATGCCACCTGTTACCGCTACATGCATTGGCCACGGACTTGCAGGAGAGGTTGGTCCGTCTGGGTATCAACGCCACCGTTGCCTTGCGTTTGAAGCGTTTATTCCGAATCGTTGAGAAACTCAGTCAGACACAATCGATGAACGCGACAACGATGCAGGACATCGCAGGACTCCGGGCGATTGCACCCAGTGTTCAGGATGTTAATCGAATTGTCCATGACTATGTAACCCACCCCTCTCCGATAGCAGATACACCCCAAATCCGGGACTACATCGCGACACCAAAAGATGGTGGCTATCGTAGCATGCACATGGTGTTTCGCTATAGGGGGCCGGTACCGTCTGAATACGATGGACTCCGGATAGAGTTGCAGGTACGAACAGACGTACAGCACTTATGGGCTTCCGCCGTGGAAGTCACCGGTATGTGGACTGGCCAGCGTGTGAAGTACGACGAGGGAGACCCAGCTTGGACGGAGTTCTTTGCGTTGATTGCAGAGATGATCGCTCGGCGAGAGGGTACGCCCTCATCGGCGGGTTATCAGGATGTCTGCACCGAAAACATTCGCAATCAACTGAGGATGGCGGAACAAGAAATTAATGCTCGCAACACAATCCGTGCGCGGGTGGGAGCGGTGCTAAACGATGATTTCCAAGAAAGACTCGAAGCGCACCCACTAGGCCTAGGCGGTATTTTGCTGCTAATATTAGACTCTAGGCAAAATCAGCTGACGATACAGTCTTACGGAGTAGATTGCCAGGAACAGGCTCTTATCGAATATGCAAACGAGGAACAGCGGATTACTTTCGACGACAGCGCTCTCGCGCCCGTGCTCGTTTCCGTGAATTCGACCGAGCGATTGCGCGATGCGTATCGCAGCTTCTTTCAAGACATCACTCCGTTTTGCACACTCTTGGACGAGTTCTTGGGTGAACCTCCGTCATAACGTGAAAAATGGCCTCATCTATCCGGTGCTAGATATACAAGAAACCCAGAAGGCGGGGGATGGGTTTAAAAAAGTAGACCCCGCGGCCGGGGGGCACGCGGGGGAGGAGACCTTTCGACCAACATTGCGTTGGGTGATATAACTTTAGTAAAAAGTTATTCCCACCATTAATTCCGACGGCTTATTTTGTCTTTAGTCCTGTATTTGGAACCTCGTCATCAACAGGTGTAGGTGTAATATTGGCAGACGAGATTGAGGGTGCTATTCCCAACTTTAGCGCACCACCAGCAGACAGATTTTTCGCAAGTTTATTAATGCTATCAGCATTCCAATCGCTTCCAACAAACTCTCCACGACCACGTGTATTTTCAACAACCACACCGAAAGAGGCTACGGCTGTAAATTTATACTTCGAGCTTTTGTTGAGTTTTTCTGCATTATTTCCCATCGTAATATCAAAAATATAATCAAAATCATTAATTACACCTTTTACTGTATAGGTGCTCGTATATTTTGTAATTGGTTTACGTTGAACTTTCACTTGCCGGTTGTCCCGAATTCCCAGCTGGTGGTTTCTGTTTATTTGCATGTTCGTGAGGTTCTGTATCACTCTATCAACTTGTTGTTCCCCAAGCTCTTCTTCTGAATATTGTTGTACGACTACATCGACAACCTTTACGATATCGGTTATATTTGCAGTAGACTTCTTTTTGATTTCTTGTATTTTTTGTAGCAGCAAGATTAACCTCGCCTCTTTTTGTATCTGGGTCATGGTTTCAACGTCATTATTATAGGCTAAGATTTCAACAACCGCGCAATCCTTGGCCTCTTGTAGTGCAGCCGAAAAATTTTTTGAGTCGTTTAGTTCCCTAGCATTAGATGCCGTTGGGCGTGTAGTGGGTGTGGCAGGCTGGCCACCCGAACCCGTGTTGGTATCGACCACGTATTTTTCGAAATCTGACGATGTTAATTTCAGTCGCCTACCGTCTTCTGTATCAAACAACAAAGATGAAGACGTACCCATTTGAACTTTGCCTTTTAACACGGTACCGTTTTTCAATGTGACCGTATCTGCGGTTGCCAGGTTAAGCAAACTCGCCAAACCGAAAAAAACCACTATCAAATTTTTCATAGTTTTCATAGTTTTAACCCTTATTCTCGCTTTTTACCGCACGACGAGTATTGTACTGATGTCCGTTTCACGACGCAACATTCATGTGTACGAATATATCACGATAAGAAATGTGGTGTTACGTTACCGATTTTCCATATTGAGTCGCAATCGCCAGAACAGATTTGGAAATTGCGATGTCCATTGGTAGCACACGCTAATACCACTTTGTCTCGCAACTGTCGGGCAATTTACATTTAAACAGGTCCGCTTTGGTGTTGTTATCTGGGGCAGAAGATGCAGCGTTTCCCTGCAATACCGGTGTAAAAAGTGGACCGCACGGGCGCGGGGCGCTCGTACGGTCCACGGGGATCAGGCTGTGGGTATGGGTTAGGCGGGTTGCAGGACGCGGTTGAGGTCTACCTTCGCACTGGGGCCGGTGAGGCGGAGGTCGAAGGTGTCTTGCAGGATTTTGAAGACGTTGGGCGTTACGAACGCGGGTGGGTTGGGGCCGATGGTGATGCCTTTGACGCCCAGGCTCAGGAGGGTGAGTAGGACGGCGACGGCTTTTTGTTCGAACCAACTGACCACCAGCGTCAACGGCAGATCATTGACGCCGCACTTGAAGGCATCGGCGAGGGCCACGGCGACCATGATGGCGCCGTAGGCGTCGTTGCATTGGCCCATGTCCATGAGGCGCGGCAGGCCCAGCAGCGTGCCGTAGTCGTGGTTGCGGATGCGGTACTTGCCGCAACCGAGGGTGAGGATAAAGGAATCCGCCGGGGTGGCCTGGGCGTAGTCGGAGAAATAGTTGCGGCCCGGTTCGGCGCCGTCGCAGCCGCCGATGACGAAGAAGCGGCTGATCTTGCCGGCCTTGACGGCGTCCACGATGGTGCCGGCGGCATCGAGCAGCACGGTGCGGTGGAAGCCGACGGTGGTGGTCTTTTCGTGGTGTTCGGGCAGCGGGGCGCAGACCTTGGCCTGGGCGATGACCGCGCTGAAGTCATTGGTCTTAAGACGCGTGCCGCCGGGGACGGCGGTGGCGCGGGTGGTGTAGAGGCGATCGGCGTAGGTGAGTTTGGGGATGAGGATGCAATTGGTGGTGGCGATGATGGGGCCGGAGAAGCATTCGAATTCGCGCTTCTGGTCCTGCCAGGCGCTGCCGTAGTGGCCGCCGAGGTTGGGGTGTTGGCTGAGCTTGGGATACATGTGGCCGGGGAGCATTTCGCCGTGGGTGTAGACCTTGACGTTGGTGCCTTCGCACTGTTTGAGCAGGTCGTAGAGGTCGACCAGATCGTGGCCGGTGATGAGGATGCCCGGGCCGGCGTGGGTGCCTTCGAAGACCTGGGTGGGGGCGGGTTTGCCGAAGGCGGCGAGGTGGCCGGTATCGAGCATTTCCATGACGCGGAGATTTTGCTTGCCAAGTTCCATGGCCATTTCCAGCAGCGTGGGGATGTCAAAATTGACATTGGTCATGGTGGCGAAGAGGGCTTCTTCGATGAAGGCGGAGACATTTTCGTCGTGCTGGCCCAGACGCCGGGCGTGGTTGGCGTAGGCGGCCATGCCTTTGAGGCCGTAGAGGATGATTTCCTGGAGGGACTGGACGTCCTCGTTTTTGCCGCAGACGCCGACGGGGCCGGTGCAGCCGGTGCAGTGGGCGGCCTGTTCGCATTGATTACACAACATGAGACAACTCCTGATTGCTGATCCCAACGCCGGGGGCGGGCAACATGCCCGCCGCAGCCGGCGTATGGAGGCGAGTGTAGCGGGTGGAGGGCGGGGGGTAATTGATTTAGATCAAGTGAACAAAATAATTACGAATTACGAATTAACAATTCCGAATTAGAGGACGGGGGTACGGGGGGATCTCACGCAACGGCGCTA
>JBIJDM010000073.1:0-11373 GCA_044344145.1 Phycisphaerae bacterium | reverse complement strand
TTTTATCGCCAAGAATCATGAGCAACTACTGGCCCGACTCGATCAAGCCCTGAACTGGCTGATCGCGCGCACGGAAGATAACCAAACCACCGCCGCGATCCGTTGATTACTTTTGGCAACCGCTATAATAACGTGTTAATATAGGCTGGCGTGACGATGGCCGTTTATTGCGGCTGGGTCTGGTCGCAATAAACCTTGAGCACCGATGGTGCCAGTCGCACCACTTCCGTGCGCAGCGGCTGGCGTGGTTGTTTGGGTGTGATGACAATGGCCCAGTGGGTATTGCTGGCGGGCGAGGGCAGGGGATCATACAGCATCAGTATGCGGTCCTGCCCGACCACGCTCAGGCCCGTGGCGATGTAGACCAGATTGCGCTGACCGTACGGGCTGGTCAATTCCAGACTGCGGTCCACCCCGAGCAAATCATTCAGTTCGGAGGGGACATCCCCGTGCTGGCTGTAATACAGCAGCAGGGCGCCGCTGATATCCTGAAAACGTATCGCGGCCAAGTCTTCATCCAGTTTGGAGGGCAGCGCGGGGGCCACTGGGGTGGCCGGCGCGGGCGTGGCAGTGGGGGTGGCATTACACGCCGTCAAAGTCGCCAAACCCACCAGCAGACTCGCAAGTAATAGCTTACGCATATTCGGACTCCGTTCTTAGCTTTGCGGTACCGGCTGCGTGGTCGCCGGCTGGGTGGCGGCCGGATCCGCGGTCCGCTGCATCCCCTGCATATGTTCGTTAAAGGTCTCGGGCGAAATCGCGTTGGGTACCAGCTTGGTGCGGTTCAAATCTTCCGTGGTCATTCCCTGCAGATGATCCGGCTGGCGTGCCACCAGCGGGGTCAGGAAGATGAGCAGTTCGGTCTTTTCCTTCTTCTTGGTGGTGCTCTTGAACAATTCGCCCAGCCAGGGAATATCCCCCAGCAGCGGAATCTTGCTGACCGTATCGGTCACCCGATCCTGCATCAGCCCGCCGATAATAATGGTCTGGCCATCCTTGATCGCCACCCGGCTCTGGGCGGAACGTTTGTCAATCACGGGCACTTTCACCCCTTCCTGAATGGTCACGGTCTGACTGCTGACCTGAGAAATTTCCGGGGCAACATCCATGATGACCAGCCCGTCGGGATTGATATGCGGCGTGACGTTCAGAATAATGCCCACGTCCTGATAAGTCACGCTGTTGACCACATTGCCGTTGCTGGTGATGTTCGAGGAGGTGATGAACGGTACCGATTGACCGACCAGAATCGAGGCGAGTTGGTTGTCGGAAGCGAGGATGGACGGCCGCGACAATACATCCAGCTTGCCATTGGTGGCCAGGGCCTTGAGTGCCATGGTGAAATTGCTTTCCACCACCGAGGCCACCAAACCACCAGGGGTGCCGGTGGCGATGGCATTGCTGATGGCCGAGGCAATGGCCATGTCGCTGCCGCCGTCCGAGCCGTTACCGCTGGGCCGTTTGTTGAGAATGGAATATTCGATACCGATATCAGAGCTGTCGGTGTGGGTGACTTCGGCCACCAGCACTTTGATCAGTACCTGCGGCACATCGCGGTCGAGTTGGGCGATCATGTCTTTGACGCGGGTCTGGTATTTCGAGCTGGTGGTGATCAGCAGCGAATTGGTATCGGGTTCCGCCACGACATAGACCTGGCCCACCAGATCACTGTTGGCTTTCGCCAATCCCGACACGTTGGAGGCCAGTCCGGTATTGCGCGAAGTGTTGCCCCCGAGGGTGGAGCCCAGGGTGCTGGTGTTGCGGCTGCCGGTAGTCCCGGTACGGCTGGAACTGCCGGAACTTCCGCCGAAGCCGCCGATGGAACTGGTGCCCAACGGCTGGAAGTTATTGCTGCGGTTGGTGTTGGTGCTGCCGGTAGAGCCTGAGGTGGAATTGCCGAAAAAGCCGTTGAGGACCGATTGCAGATTCTGCGCTTTGGCATTCTTCAGGGGATAGATGAAGAAACTGGTGTCCTGGATGGGATCGGAATCCAGTTTTTTAACCAGTCCATCAATGGTTTCCAGCGTTTCCGCCGGTCCCACGACGACCAGTGTATTGGTGCGGTCGTCGGAAGACGCGGTTACTTTCCCACCCCGGGTGATGGCACTCTCGGTGCCCGCGGCGCCGGTGCCACCCCGGACCGCGCCCCCAACGAAGACGCCCGGGAACGTGAAGCCGCGCTGGCCGGAGGAGCTGGAAGACGCGTCGGTTTTGAACAGTTCGGTAATCAATTTGGCCGTGGTCGAAGCCACCGCATTCTTGAGTTGGAATACCTTGATATCCGAAGCGCTGTTGAGGTGGCGGTCCATGGCGTGGATGATCTCCACGATCCGGCGGATATTGGCCGAGGTGTCGGTGATGATGATGGTATTGGACGCGGCATTGGAGGTGACATCCGCATCCGCGCTGAACATCGCATTCAGGTCCTGGCGCAGTTTGGCGGCGTCTACCTGGCCCATGGGGATCACCTGGGTGATGATCTCGTCGGTGGCCTTGATCTTATCCGGATCGGCGCCGAATTGGACGGGGATATTGGATTTTTTCGCCTGATCGCGGGTCATGATCTTCAGCACACGTCCGCTCTGGATGGCGGTATAGTTCAGCGGTTTGAGCACCGTATTGACTAGTTCCACCGCTTCATCGGGCGAAACCGCCTGCCGCGAGACGATGGTCACCCGGCCTTCGAGCTTTGTGCCCTTGATCACAATGAAGCCCAGGTTTTCGGATAGGAAGTCCAGCACCGAATCCACGCTGGCATCGGTAAAGTTGAAACTCACCCGGTTGTTGGGCGAATACTCCACCAGCGGGCGCACCGGCGTACGGGCCGGCAGCGTGGTGGGCATCGTGCTTGGTTGTGTGCTGGGCTGGGTATCCGCCGGGGCGGTGGCGGTCTGCGTAGCCGGCTCCGTTGCAGCGCTGGTGGTGGGCATGGTGGTCTGGGCCCGGGCCATGACCGCGAGGGTCAGCAGCAGTGCCACAGCGTGGGAGATGGGTTGGGTTTGCGGACGAATCATACAGAACTCCTTTATACCGGTCGGGCCGGGGTGATGCAAGTTACGTTATTGCCCTAATTCTTTTAGACGGCGCCGCCGCATTTGTTCTATAACATCGCCACCCCCGCTGGTCACCGGCGGGGTGGACGGCGTGGCACTGGTGGTGCCGGGCTGGGTGGTTGTGGCACTGTTATTGGTGGCAACAGGGGTGGAGGTCGGTGCCACGATTGGCGGGGCCATCCCTGCCAGCGTTTGCCCCACGGCGATGCGCCGCAGCACGGGTTCGGCTTCGGTTCCGCTCTGGATAATCAGCGCGTCGAGGGTCAGATCGTAAACCGTACCGGCATTCAACGGTAAGGTTTCGCCCAGCCGGGCGGCGATGGTCTTGCCCAGTTCCGGGTCTTCGATATAGGCCACATAGCCTTGATCATCGTGCAATACGCCAATCAGAATGGGCTGGGCCCGGGTGCGGGCGGGGAGGGTCGCGTTCTCGGTGGTATTCCGCCAGACCCGCTGGCTGCTGCGGTCCTTGGCAAAGATGCTTTTGGTCGCCAGCGTTTCATATTCGGCGGGCAGGCCGCGGCTACTCTGGGCCGATACTGGTACGGTCAGGGCCAACGCCAGCCCGAGCACCGTCCATACGCCCAGATGGGTGGGTTTCAGGTTCATAAATCCTCCGCATCGGTAGTGAGTTTACGCTTGGGTTTATTTTCCTGCGGGTCAAAGAAGATCGTGACCAGACTGAATTGCAGCATCAGGTCGTCGCTGCCTTCACGCCGGGCATTGATGCGTACATCCTCCAATTTCACCGGCAGGCTGCTGGTTTCCACCAGATAGAGAAAACGACTGAGGTTGGCCATCGTGCCCACACAGGACCCCTGGAAACGGATTTGCTGGAAATCATCCACCCGGGTCATACGGTCCGGCTTCAGGGCCTGCATGTCGATCCGGCTGGATTGCGCCCAGTCGAACAGCGCGGCCATGGTTTGGCTGCTGGTGGTGGCGGCATTATTGCTGACCCCGCGCTGGGTTTGCGCCACCCATGCGGTGCCCACCTTTTTTTCGTTGGCCAGCAATTTATCCTGCTGGTCCAGCTTTTTGGTGGCGCTGGTCAGCGCGTTGTGCAACCGGGTGCGTTCCGCCAGATAGGGCTCCAGTAGCAGGCTATAGGCCAGCCAGAGCAGCAGCGTCAGCCCCAGTATCAGGCCAATGAATATTTCGCGTTTCTTTAACTTCACGGTTTACTCCGGGGCTTTATAGGTGTAACTGATGGTGAAAGACTTTTCATTGGCCGCGCCGTTGCGCGAGGCATCGCGTACCTCCACGGCTTTGGCATTGAGGAACTTTTTACTTTCGATCATTTGTTTGACCAGCGCGCGGACCTGACTTTCGCTGGTGGCCTTGCCGGTCATCATCCCGGACATATTGGCTTGCAGACTGATATTGGTCGTCCAGATGACGCCGTCATCGGGAAACAGGTTGGTGAGATCACGCAGACAGGCCAGATAAACCGGCTTGCCGGTGCCATAGGAACGAGCGAGTCGGAGTTGGTCCGCTTGCCGTTGCGCCTTCACCGCAGTGGTTGCCTCGGTCTTCAGCCGCGTATTGATGTCGTCCAGCGTCTGCTGTTGGGTCCACATTTCCAGCAGCGCCCAGCCGACCAGTAATAGCACAATCACGCCCAGCAGAGACAGAATGGTATATAACCGCCGCCGCGAGGGCGGGGGTGGGGCGGCCAATCGTGGTTGGGCGAAATTCAGCGGTAAACCTGCGGGACTCAGCGCCGCGCGGGCCAGCCCCAGACTCGCCGCGCCGGGCGCGGCGTCAGCGGTTTCGGCCAGTGTACTTATCGGTAGAACCGTGGCTTTCATGCCCAAACGCTGGGCCAGCAGGTCGGCATTAGCGGAAGAAACATCCCATAATTTCAGTTCCGTATCCGGACCCGACAGTGCCAATCCCGCAAGGCTGCGGCGGATGTCGCCGGCCAGCGTGGGGATGGCTTCGGCCTGCGTGATATCCACCGGCAGATGCCGCAGGAGCACAGGCAGGCCGTCGGCCTGAACCATCAGGTCGGTTCCACCCTGACCATCAGGCATCAGCCAGACGGCGGTTGCAGCGCTGGTGATGAGGGTCGGCGGGATGAGTGTGATCCCCGTCAACTGCAGGCCTGCGGCTTTGGCGAGGGTCTGATATTGTTCCACCAGCGGGATCGGCGCGGCGACCAGTAAAATCGTACTGGCCGTATCGGTCCGGGGGGTGCCGATAAAATCAGCATTGTAACCACCTTCATCCGTGTACGTAAATTCTGCTTCGGCCTGCAGCCGCAACGCCGCGCGGGCCAGTGCATCGGTCATGGGGGGAATCGTTTTGGCGCGGACCAGTATCTGCCGGCCCCACAGGCCCATGACGCAGTGCCGGGTGGAAAATTGCCGTTGGCGCATAAAGCTCTGCAGGGCCTGCCCTAACTCTGCCGGGTTGGCCAGTGTGACCCCTTCCGGATAGGTAAAGGTGGCCGTTTGCACCACTTTGAGCGCGGCGCCGTGTTGGGTGACCTCGGTCAAGGTCAGCGCATTGGCGCCGGGGATAAGGCTGATGATCTTGTGGAGACGGGATTTCACGGTGCTAAGACTCCACTGGAGGTAGAGGAAGTAGAAACAGTTGTACCGGCCCGCAGTGCCGTCCGGATTGTGTCGGGCAGCGGCCAGCCATGGACGGTCATGTCGCGGCGGTAAATAATCCGTGCCGGCGTCACGCCGCCATTGACCACGATGTGACTGCGTTTGAACGCCCGGCCGGCATCGCTGACGGCCACGATATCGGCGGAATAGATGTTCGAGGTTCCGGTAACCCAGGCCCCCACCTTGCTGATTTTTTCTTTGCTGAGGACATCCAGCAACCAGGAGATATCGCCGGGATTGGCGGTGTTTGCGTCCCGACGGCTGATGATGGCGCTGGCATCGGACTCATCGCACCCGGGGAGACACATCAACGTCTGCTTGGCGGCGGTGTTGATGTTCAGTTTGGCGATGGCCTGACTGCCGGGAAAATTGGCGGTGACTTTGCTGCTGACTTTGGCAAATTCCGCACTGGTGAGATTCACGCGGGCGGCCCAGTCGAAGACGCTGTTGTAGGGTCGGCCCAGCCGGGTCAGGCCGACGATTTCCTCCGTGCGGGTGCTGCCCAGCGTGGGGCTGAGGGCCTGACGCAGAGGATTGGAATTATTGGCGTTGACATCGGCCACGCCACTGGTGCTGGAAGTTGTGGCGGTGGGACGATACACCGTCAGATAGGGCATAATGCCCCGGGGTGAGGTATTGCCCACGGTCAGGGTGCTGGTGCTGCTGGCGGCGCGGGTGAGTTCGTTATCATCCAGCCAGCCTTCGCGGGTGCGATCAGCCCCGTAGAGCAGATCCAGCGTCACGCCTTTGACCAGCAGCAGTTCTTCAGGGGTTTCAAATATGGTGTTCTTACAATGGTAGGGTTCCGCCAGCGCGAGGTAGTAGGGGTCTTCCGCCCCTTCCGCGCCCGGCGTGCTGTCGGGGTCGCGCCAGTCCACGATGCTGTCCACCACATCCTGCGTGATGTCGGGCAAGCCCGCCAGCATTTCGGGGGTGGCAAAATTGATATTAAGCTTGCCACATTCGTCAGTCAGGCCATAGGCCAGTGTGCCCGCGTCTTCCACGTCGGGCTTTATGATCCAAACATGGGCCGTGCCGATAGTCATGTCTTCCATGTTGACGTTGGCCAGCGTGCCGGGCGTGGTGACTTCAGCCTGCACCGCGGCGAGGACAAATTGCTCCGCCCCACGCAGCGCTGCTTCCGCCTGGGCTGCGGCCATCCGGTTGGCGCTGGCCTGGGTTTCCACCCGCATGGTACCGGCCAGCGTCAGGACCAGCGCCGCCAGCGCGGTGATCACCCACAAGGTGGTGATAAAGGCGCTGCCCCGGGGATGATGATTGGGATACATCACAACCCCCCCGTAGTACTGGCGCTGCTGACACCGCAGGTAATCGGAATCATCATCACGACCCGCTGATTGATGCTGTTCGTGCCGCGTTTGCTGGGCGCGGGGGCAAGTTCCAAAGTTAGCTCCACCGCGATGGGCAGGGCGTTATTCTTTTGGGTGGAGTCCCAAGCGTCATACCAACTGGCGCCATCGGTGTAGCGCAGTTGGAAGCTGATCACATCATGACAGATGACATCTTCGGGCGGGGTTTCAATGACCGGGGCGAGTTGGTTGGTACGGACGCGCCGCACCAGCATCTGGCCCTGCGTTTCGTTGTCGGTGGTCAGGGCGTATTCGATCTCACGCACATCATGGGTCAGCGTGGCATACGGTTCGGCCCCGGCGGCGGAAAAGGTCACCGCTTCCGCCGTACCCGTGAACGCCCCGATGATATTGCCGCTGTTGCCCAGCCCGATAATCGTGAAGCCGCCCTGTGAACTGTTGGCCGTGGGGGGCAGGCAATGGCCCAGTTCCTGGGCCAGAATATCAATCGCCAGACTCGAGGCGCGATTCGCCGCGACGGCTTCTTCCGCGCTGGTTTTGGCCCGGTAGGCGGTGTAGATGCTGGCCCCCAGTGCGGTGGCGATCACCACCATCATGGTCAGCGCCAGAAGCAATTCCAGCAGCGTAAAGGCGCGGCGTTGGCGTTGGCTCATTGGGTCAACCCTCCGCTCAGTCCGCTGCTGCTGCCATCGTCATAGACCAGCGTATCCAGCGCCACCTGATACGGTTTGTGACCTCAAGGAGTATGTGCTCCAGCGCCTTGCCGCTGGCCAGACTCATGGGTGCTTCCCAACTTTCACTGGCCATGCGCCACTGGTATTCCTGCCAGGGTTCGGCGAACGCGCCGGACTGGGCGCCATTGCGCCACCCGCCGGTAATCATCAATTCGTTGAGCTTGCTCTGGGCCAGCGTGGTGGCCTGCGTGCGCTGCCGGGCCAGACTGGCGGCATTGGTGATCAGGCTCATGCCGTGCATCGCCACCGGCAGCACGATGGACAAAACCAGCATGGCCACCAGCACTTCGATCAGGGTGACCCCGCGCGGCGGGGTGGGGGGATGATGGGCTGTCATTAAAGCCATCAGCGTCCCTCCGCAGCGGGTAGTATGCGATACAAGTCATACGCGGACGGGCACCCCACGGTGATCGTCTCGCCACGCTGACCGCTGAAGACCACTTGGGCGGTGACACTGCGACCACTGGGATCAAAATCAATGATGGCCACACCATTTTCGAGCGGGGCGTCGGTTTCAAAGCGCACATTCTCGGGCATGGGCTGGAGCCGCGTGGGCAGTGGGCTGGCGTGGTCGTCTTCCGCCTGCGTCACCCACCACTTGCCGGTACTGGCCTGCAGATGAATGCGGTGTGTGATCCCTTCGGTGATGGCGCGGCTGCGCGTCCACCGCGTCAGCGCGACGAATTGCTCTGCCGCATTGCGTGTGCCCTGCCCCTGACTCCAGCGCGCCAGCGAGGGCGCCGAGGCCAGCATCACCAGACTGATCAGGGCCAGCACCAGCACCAGCTCCAGCAGGGTGAAAGCAGAAAATATGCGGGGCCGGGTCATCGTCACTCACACACAGGAGTTACTTGCTGTCGGACCAACTGACAATATCATCGTCGCCACCTTCGACGCCATCGGGCCCGTTCGACGACAGGTCATAGTCGCCGTGGGTACCCGGGGCGACGTAGTTATAGGCATTGCCCCAGGGGTCTTTGGGCAGGCCTTTCTTCAAATACGGGCCCTTCCAACTGCCATTGCTGGCGGAGTTTTCCAGCAATGCCTGCAAGCCCTCTTCGGTCTTGGGGTAATGGCCGATATCCACTTCAAAGGCATCCAGAGCCGTACCGATATTGGAGATATCCGTCCTGGCCGCGGCAATCCGGGCGTCCTTGGACCGGCCGGTGAATTTGGGTATGACCACCGCGGCCAGAATGCCGAGAATGACCAGTACGAGCAACAGCTCGACCAGAGTAAAACCGAGGGGTTTACGGATGCGACGGCGTAACTGCATAACCTGCTCCTTCGTAGCGTGCCGGGCTTGCCGGCTTACTTGATTAAATCCTGCAAATTAAAGATGGGCAGCAACATGCCCACCACGACCGTGCCAATCAGCGCGGCCATAATCATCAGCATCAACGGTTCGGCCAAGGCCACTACCATGCGTAGCTGCCGATCCAGATCAGCTTCATACGCCGTGGCCAGCCGCACCAGTTCTTTATCCAGCCGGCCGGTTTCCTCCGCGATGGCAATCATTTCCACCACGGTGGGGGGGAACAATTTTTCCGCCGCGCCCAAAGCCCGGGCCAGCGATTCCCCGCGCTGCACATCCTCGATCCCTTGGCTGACCGTGTCGGCCAGCGTCTGATTGCCGATGGCCTCCTTGGCCACGCGCAGCGAATTGACCAACGGCACGCCTGCGCCCAGCAGGGTCCCCAGCATCCGGCAGAACCGGACCATCGCAAAGAAGGCCACCACCCGGCCCAGTATCGGGGCGCTGAGGATGATTTGTTCGGCCTTGCGTTTGCCCGCATCGGTACCCAGATAACGCCGCAACACCAGGGCCAGAATCACCACGGCCACCGCGACAAATGGCCCATACGAGGTGATCACCCCGCTGCAGGCCATGATAAAACGTGTCAACGCGGGCAACTCACCGCCGAAGTCGGCAAAGATGGTGGAAAATTTGGGGATGAAAAACGTCATCAGGAAAATCAGCACACTGACCGCCAGCGTGGCCAGCACACACGGATAGACCATCGCGGTTTTGACTTTGCCCAGCAACTCCTGCTCGCGCGTCCGCAGATCGGCGATTTGTTGCAGCACCAGATCCAAAAAACCGCCGGTTTCCCCAGCCCGTACCATGGCGACGTAAACATTGGAAAATTGCCGGGGGTGCACGGCCAGCGCATCGGCCAGCGGAGTTCCGTCCACCACCGAATCGTGAATCTGGCTCCATAATTGCTGCGCGGCGGGGGAATTGGATTGCCGGCGCAGCAGGAAAAGTCCCCGGGCCAGAGGCACCCCGCCGGCCAGCAGACTGGCCAACTCACGGGTGAAGTTTTCCACCTGCCGCATACTGACACGGCCCAGATTGGGTTCATGGGCGGTTTTGACTTCGCGCCGCGCGGCGTGGGCCGACTGTTCCTGAATGGCCACCGGCTGCAGCCCCTTGCCCACCACGGCGGCGAACGCGGCGCTGCGATTGTCGGCGGGCAGCAGACCCGTCACGCTGCGGCCATCGGTTCCGACTGCGGTATAGCGATACATCGTCATGGTTATGACCACCCGTTACGGGGCAGCCCCTCCCGCCGCGCCGGACTTGGCCAAAAGTTCATCTTTGGTCGAACGCACCACTTCCTGGATCGTGGTCACACCCGCGCGCACCAACCGCCAGCCGTCATCGCGCAGACTGCGCATCCCCTGTTGCATCGCTTTGCGGCGCACCCGGTCCACCGAGGCGCGTTCCATGGTCATGGCGCGGATTTCTTCAGTTACGGGCATGAGTTCGAAAATACCGGTCCGGCCCCGGAACCCGGTGCCCTGACACTGCCGGCAGCCGCGGCCCTGATAAACCGTTGCGGGCACCAGATGGCCGAATTCTTTGCACATGGCCTCATAGTCCGCCACGGGCGTGGGTTCTTTGCAGTGTTTACAAATCACGCGGACTAGCCGTTGGGCCACCACCATTTCCAGCGAGGACGAAACCAGATACGGCTCGACGCCCATATCCACCAGACGCGTGACCGCGCCAGGGGCATCGTTGGTATGCAGGGTGGAGAACACCAAATGCCCGGTCAGCGACGCCTGCACGGCAATTTCCGCCGTCTCGCGGTCGCGGATTTCCCCGATCAGCACCACATCGGGGTCATGCCGCAGAATCGCCCGCAAACTGCTGGCGAAAGACAAGCCGGTCTTGGTATTCACCTGAATTTGATTGATTCCGCGCAACTGATATTCCACGGGGTCTTCGACGGTGATAATTTTGCGTTCGACATCATTGATATGCGTCAGTGCCGCATACAGCGTGGTGGTTTTACCCGAGCCGGTCGGCCCGGTGACCAGCACGATGCCATGGGGCAGATCGAGGATGCGTTCAAAGCGGGCGCCGTCTTCCGGGGCCATACCCAGATATTCCAGACCATACCGGGCATCGCCGCGGTCGAGAATGCGCAGCACCACCGCTTCGCCGTGAATCATGGGGATGACCGAAACGCGCAGATCAATTTCCCGGCCGGCGATTTTCACCCGGATACGGCCATCCTGAGGCAGGCGCTTTTCCGCGATGTCCAGATGGCTGAGAATCTTGATACGCGAGACAATCGCGGCGTGATACCGGCGCACCTCGGCGGGGATGTTGGCTTCCTGCAACACG
>JBIJDM010000013.1:0-25428 GCA_044344145.1 Phycisphaerae bacterium | reverse complement strand
CGCCATCCACGCGATAACGCACGCGAAGTTCATTTTCATAGGGTTCGACATGCACGTCCGTGGCCCGGGCTTCCAACGCCTCGGCCAGTACCTGATTGACGAAGCGGATGATGGAGGCATCTTCCGCCGCCATGGTCAGGTCCATGTCGTCGCCGGGATCATCCAGCACGCGGACATCGTTCTCGTTTTCCTGGGCCATGGATTGCAGGGTATCGGCCCCGATGCCCAGATGGGTTTTGATGCAGCGGTCGATCTCCGCCGTGGGGGCCAGTAGGGGGCGAATATCCATTCCGGTGGCCACGCGCAGTTCGTCGAGCCCGGCAGAGTCGAAAATCTTGCTGGTGGCGACATGGACAATGCCCTGTTCTTCCCGTACCGGCAGTAAATGATGCTGGAGCAGCAGCCGGGCGGGAAATTTGGCCAGAAAATTGGCCGGGGGGGCATAATCGGCCAAATTGCTGTAGGGGATTTCAAACTGCCGGGCCAAGACCGGCAAAATGCGGTCGTCAGCGCCCAGCGCGTGGATGGCATCTTCCAGCGACTTGCCCTCCGCCTGGGCCGCACGGATGCGGGCCACCGCTGGGGCATCAACAATTTCTTCCGACTGCAGAATATTAATCACATCAAACATAAGTATCACTGCCATAGGGCGTTATAGAAAAATTCCTGCCGCTTTAGATGCGGGGGCACGACACCATGGGGCATACCTGCCTACACCATCCGCCGACTACCACTTAGTTGCCTGTGGGGGGTGTTTTCTTTCAATTAAGTGTGAATTATCTCCTTTGGTATGGTCGTTATCATACCCCGAACGTGCCTTGTCGGTTGCAGCAACTCACTTTGGGCCCTAAATTACCGTCTGAACCCATGACGTAGGGGTTCAAATTCCCTTTGGGGCATTATTGTTGCCACTCGTGCGTTGTAGGTATCACACTTTGGTTGGTTATTTGGCGTTGGCCACTTGAAAAGTACACAGGAAACTTCATGAATATGCGTTGGTGTTGGGCGTTGGTGTCGGGATTATGCTTGGGCATGGCGTCAATAGTAGCGACTGTGTTCAAAATCAACCAATTTCTGTCACAATTTCCGGGTTCCATTCGACGCGATCGCGTAGCAGCGCGTTGAGGATGGTCAGTAGTTTGCGCATGCTGGCGACCAGTGCGACGATCCCGCGTTTCCCACGTGCCACCAACGCCTGATAGAACTTTTTAATGACCGGGTTGTAGGTCAACGCCGCCATCGTCGCCATGTAGAGCGTGGTGCGGACTGCAGCCCGACCACCCCAGATGCGGCTCTGGCCGCAGAACTGGCCACTCTGAAAGGCGTGGGGCGCCAAGCCCGCCAGGCTGGCGACCTGACGTTTGTTGAGCTGCCCCAGTTCCGGCAGTTCCGCCAGCAGATTGTGCGCGGTCTGTATGCCCACCCCGGGGGTGGAACTGAGGATTTCGCTCTTGCGTTTCCAATCGGAGTTGGAGTCAATGAAGTCGGCGATCTGCTTCTCCACAGCCTCAATCTGCTTATCCAAGGCTTTGAGAATGGCCTCGATACTCCGGCTAATTTCCTTGCTGGCGGCCTGCTGGGCGTGGTTGCGTTCCTGCGCCCGCATGTGCACGAGTTGCCGGCGACGGGCCACCAAGTCCTTGAGCCGCAACTGCTCGGGCGCGGGCAGTGGACGGGCCTCAGGCCGGAGGATCCGGGCCATCTCCGCCAGTACGAGGGCGTCAATTTTGTCGGTCTTGGTCAGACGGCCCCGGGCGTCGGCATAGCTGCGCGCCTGTCGGGGATTGACGACGGCGACCGTCAGGCCCGCGTCGGTCAGTTCCGCGGCCAAACGCCGCTCCAGACCCCCGGTGGCCTCCATGACGACCAGTTCAATCTCGAAGTCGGCCAGACGCTTCCGCAGGCTGGCGAGGCCTGCGGTGTCGTAGTCGAAGGTCACGTTGAACGCTACCTGACCGTTGCTGTCCACGGCCACTTGGAGGGTGCGTTTGGCCAGGTCAATGCCCACCACGGCCTTGGGGCGTGCGGAGGTCACCGCGTGCGAGACAGGAGGATGTTCCATGACAGGGTTCCGATCTTGCGAATACGGGCTGACCCGGAACCCGGCCGAGCGAGAGCGGCGCGGGACCGTGTGCCCTAGCGACTGTTCGGACGACACGTCAAGAAACCGGCGAGGATCACGCTTCAGAACGGCCACCGAGGGGCCCAGGAGCAACCGATCTTTCGCCGGCCGTCGCAGTGGCCTTGTCTCGCTACGCTCGCCAAGGCCACTGCGACGGGATGAGTTTACCGCCCTTAGTTCTTGATGCCAATTCATCATACAAGGGGCGGGTTCCACCACTCAGCCGGCGCAACCTGCGGCGGTTGAGGTGGAAATCTGCCCATTCAAGGACGACAAAGCCGCAGCCCTGAGCTTTACTTTCGATGATGGAATTCGCGATCAGGTTGATCTGGCGGTCCCGTTGCTGGAGCGTTATGGCTTTCGTGCGACTTTTTTTGTGATTGCCGGTCTGACCCCGGACCAGAAAAAGGACCCGCGGGCCCAGCGCGCCGGGGAATGGGCTAGTGTGGCTTGGGAAGAATGGGGGGAGTTGGCCAAACGTGGCCACGAAATCGGTAGCCACTCGCTGAGTCACCCCATGTTGGACCGCGTCACTGAGGACAAAAAACTCATCCGCGAAATTGTCCAATCCAAGAAATTTATCCAAACCAAGCTGGGCCTGACGCCCATCAGCTTTTGTTATCCCTATAACCAGCGTACCGATCATGTGCGTGATCTGGTGTTGCAACAATATCCGCTGGTTCGCGAGGAAGAATTGGTCTACGGCCGGACAGACTTTACTGCCGACACCGCCAATAGCTGGGTCAATCAGGCGATCCACCAGCACCGTTGGATGGTGCCGATGATTCATGGTATTGAAAAGGGTTTTACTGCTTTTAGCAGCGTCAAGGTGCTGGAAGCCCATCTGAAATATCTGAAACAGCGGGAACCGCAAATCTGGGTGGATACGTTTGGCACCATCGGGCGCTACGTTAAGCTGCGCGATACCGCCACGCTAAAAATACTGCAGACCGGCGCTAAAAAAGTTGTGTTCCAGCTTACGTCCAATCTGGACCCAGCGGTGTATAACGTACCGCTGACGGTGGCGATCGGGGTTCATGCCCCAAAAGCTGTGGCCTGCCGCGATGCCAAAAAAGAACCCCTGCCGCTGCCGATCCAGATTCAGGATCAACAATTGCTGTTGGATGTTACCCCCGGACCAAATTCAATCACGGTGACGTGGGAATGACCACGCCTCAGGGCCCCAGAAATACCAATGATTGTCCCTCGACCAGGGTCAGATACAGCACATCCAAATGGGCTTGGGAAAAACGCACCCCCCCAAAACGACCTTCGATCGCCTCGCCGATCGGTCCGGCCGGGCCATACAGACTCAGCCCCGGGACATTGCCCGCCGGTGCCGCCTGCCGTTCGATGAGCAGGCGGGATACCTGATTGTTGTTTTTTAACTTGCCGTTGGTGCAGACGCTATACGTGCCGTTGGGGGTTTGCTGGCCGGGGTCAAAGAAGGGTTGCAGCGTGCAGACAAACATCTCGCCCGCATGCAATTCCGCGCTCTGGCGTTGCCGGCTGATCCGCAGATGGAACGGGCCGGAGACGATTTTGACATTCTGACCTGCGATCATTTTATCGCTGGTGAGTTGGGGATTGAGAATCCCCAGTAATTCCACCGGCAGGGCATAACGCCGGGCCAGCGTGCCAAAAGTGTCGCCACGCTCAATGGGGACCGCGCGGGCCAGCGGATCATCCGCCCAGATATCAGGCCCGAGAAAAATCGGAATATTCATGCTGCTGAGTTGTTCCCGCCAGCGCGGGGCCAGCGGGTGGTTGGGCTGGGCATACAACGCCTGATTGAGCAACCCCCGGGCGGTGACGAATTGTTCCTGGCTCAAGGCCTTTTGGGCATCGCGCAGGGTGGCCTCAAGATCAATCTGGACGGTTTCAACCACCCCCGAACCGGTGGGGCTGGCGGGGGCCGTCTCGGGAATTTCCACCACTTCGTTGGGGATGACCAGATTATCGGGGATTTCCTGCGCGGGTTTATCGGCGGTTTGTTCGGGTGAGGGGACGGGCGGATTGCGCCGGGCGATTTCCTGTTTCAGCCCCCGGATAAATGCCACCGCCTGCCACGAACTCCATCCCAACAGCGCCAGCAGCAACAAGGCCCGCAGCCACTTGAACAGACGATTATTCGGGCGACCGCGCGATGAAGCCATAGTGGTTCCTGGGGCTTAATGCCGATGGGCTCCGGTGGCCAGCGCAACGCGCACAATCCGCGCATCGGTCACGATCATTTGCATCGGCATATCGTGCGGTTCGATGGCAATTTCCGGCAGCAACTGCTCATCATAACCAAATCCGCAGCGCATACCAGCAAAATCCGGCCGGGCCAGCAAACGGTCATAGAAGCCCTTGCCCCGTCCCAGGCGATAACCGCGCCGGTCAAAGGCCATGCCGGGGATCACGGCGAAATTGATCATATCGAGCGGTACCGGAGTCCCCGCCACCGGTTCACGCAGGCCGGGGATGCCCCGATCGGACAGGCCGGTATCCAAGGAACGGATTTCAATCAGGTCCATCCGCTGGGTATCCCAATCCACGCGCGGCACACAGACCGATTTGCCTTCGGTCCAACAGCGCAAGAGCAGCGGGGTGGTATCAATTTCCGTGGGCATGCTTAAAAACAACAGGACCATACCCGCCCGGCGGAATTCGGGTAGACTGGCCATCTGGCCACAGGCCGTACGGGAGCGCACTTCGCGTTGTTCCGGCGGAATGGCGGCCATGATGGCCCGCATCTGTTTGCGTAAATCTGATTTCATGGTTCACCGTTGCTTTATAAACACTGGTTAGGTCCAGCGACTATGAATCCATTAATATACACTCGATACTAGACCGAGGTATGGATTCGGGCAACCCCTCGGACCGATAGGTCAACGAATTGCGGCAAGAAGGTCGTTTCTGGCGCGTTAAAGTAGTAGAATGAAAATTCACGAGTCTGAACTTTGAGGAGTTTAACATGCGAATTTTACGAAATGTCGGGGTGCTGAGTCTGGCGGTTGGTGCCGCACTGGCGTGGGGACAAGCCCCCAAAGGGCCCAGCCCGGTGCCGACCGACGAACGGGTCTACAAAGACGAGCAAGGCCTGATACGGATTCGTCCCCTGCCTATCCCGGCCGAAGCACAGAATCCCGCGTGGTCGTCCGAGGCGGAAACGGCATTTTGGCAACGAGCCAATAAAGTCATCGCCAACGCCGCGGGGAGCGATAACCGTACCACTGGCGAGGGGGAAAAATGGTCCTATCCCATGAATATGTTCCGTTTTCTCGGGGGTGATCGCGCCGGCGCTTTGGGAGTGCTGCAAGCGCCGGATATTGAAGCGGGCGATCATGCCCATACCAACGGTATTGACTACTACTGGTGCTTCACGCTCAAGGGCCAGATGCGCAAGTATTTCTTCTTCGGGCAGTATCTTAATCCCGACTATCGCCAAAAAATGTTCGACGGGGCCAAAGCCTGGACCGCGGAAGATCCCCGGCCCAATTTTGAACTTATTTTATCATTGTCCAGCCCCGATGAAGTAGTCCGGAAATATGCGTTGGAAAGCCTCCAGAAATTGAAAAGCGAATACGACAAGGAAACCGGCAAAACGACCCCGGATTTTGGCGCAGACTTGGCCCAGTGGCGCAAGTGGTGGCGCGGCTATTCGGATCAGGGGTGGGAAGTGTTCGAAGATGTCGAACGGCTCATGAACACCCGCACCCATCCGATCTATAAAAAAGGGTTTGCCGGCGCCATCGGAAAAGATTTCTCCCCCAATGCCCGTGGGTATTGGGTGGATGGTCGGAATACTGATAATCTGCGCGCGATGCGGGAAACGTCGGTGTATTTGATGGCCGAGGAGACGGGTAATGAGACGGTGCGGCGGTTGTACGCTGATAAGATTCACCACTATGTCAACTCACTGTATACCATCGGCATGGGCGAATGGGATAGTGAAAATTACATTGCCCACACGATTATGCCCTACCACAATTTGTACGACTGCGCGAAAGACCTCCAGGTCCGCATGCAGGCCAAAGCCGCATTGGACTGGCTCTACACCGCGTTGGCGCTGAAGTATTATCGTGGCGGAATGGGTGGTCCCACCAAACGCGATTACGGCGGGGCCAGCCGGCCCTTCGGTTCCAGTGCCGCCAGTTTGATGTGGTTGTGGGCCGGGGATAGTCCGGTGGAAAAACGTACCTGGCATGAGGATGAGGTGCATGCGGTGACTTCGGGTTACCGACCACCCCGGGCGGTGATTGCGGTGGCGCTGAAGGATTTTCCCAAGCCGGTGGAAATGTGGGATACCAAACCGGAATATTCCAACTGGCTGCCGGGGGCGGATGAAAAGCCCGAGTTCTTTGAGACTATGTACTACAGTGCACAGCATTATCTGGGGACCGTGGTTTCGGTCGGGGCTTCCAGCGATGTGGGGGCTTTCAAGCTGCTCAGTCACCATGACACCCGGGGCGTGGAATATTTCCTCGCCGGCAGCAAGCTTAACGGCAAGATGGCCGGCGAACAGATGGGCCAATACCGCAATCTGTGTGTGTTCCTGACCAAGCAGGGCAAAGTTAATTTCCAATGGCCCAAGGCTGCGCAGGTGCAATACGACGAAGGTGTTTGGTGGATTGGTTTGGAAAAAACCTATCTCGCCGTCCGGCCCATTGCGCTGGAACGTCCCGCACCCGGATCGGGTAAGGTGGACGCCGCGGATCAAATCATGTCCGCCAATGGGGTTGGTTCCGGTTTGCGCGGCTTTGCGCTGGAAACCGGCGACCGAAGTCAGTTTAAGACGATGGATGACTTCCGCAAGGTCGTCAGCGGCAAGGGGGCCTTTACCTTTGCCGCCGATAAGGGGGTGGCTACGTTGACCGGCAGTGATGGTCGTAAACTGGAAGTCACATATAACAAGGAGACTGACCTGCCGCTGGTGGTACGCGATGGTGTGTCCCGGCAGTGGGACAAGGAATTCGACTTGTATAAACCCATCGGGAGCACCGCGCCGGTCTCGTTGGGGTGGAAGAAGGGCACTTTGCGCGTGGAAGCCGGGGGTGAGATATTTACCCAGACCCTCGACGAGCAGCGGCAGGTGAAGTTCACAATTACCCCCGCCCCGCGCTAAACCGTGGGCCGGGGCTTGCTTGGTTGGACGCCAGCGCCTAGGCTATGAGCTTGCATGGTGAAAAACCGTCGCACACATGGTGCGGCGGTGCGTAGCGCCTGTGTAGAGTTTGGTTGTATATGGCCCGCGCGACATCGCTATTGGACTTTTTGACCCCCCTGCGTAACGCGCAGGCGGTGGGGGACCTATGCGCCAAAATCAGCGCCTGCCGTCATGCCGTGACCGTGGGCCATTGGGGCTCCGCCGGTCTGGCACTGGCGGCGATTACCCAGCAACAACTCCGCCGGCCCATGATTGTGGTGGTGGGGCATCTGGATGAAGCCGATGATGCCGTGGATATGCTGGAATACTTCGTCCCCGGTGCCCGGGCGGTGTTGTATCCGGCGTATGAAGTGCTGCCCGGTGAATCGAATATCAGCTATGAGCTGGCCGTGCAGCGTTTGGATCTGCTGGCCCAGTTGCATGCCCAGCCCGACGCCCAGCCGGAGTTTATCATCGCGCCCATTCAGGCGCTGATGCAACCTGCACCCGGGCCGCATCTGCTGGCCCAGCAGCTTATCGCCCTGAAGACCGGCCAGACCTACGCCCGCGACACGTTAATTCACTGGCTCGGGGAACATGGCTATACCCGCTTGGACGCGGTGGAAGATGCCGGTGATTTTGCCGTGCGTGGTGATATTCTGGACGTGTGGCCGCCGGGGGATGGCCAGCCGCTACGCATAGATTTCTTCGGCGATCAGATCGAATCTCTGGCCCGGTTTGATCTGGAAACCATGGGCACAATCAAGGTCGAGACCCATGCCCGGCTGGTGGCCTTGGGCGATCGCGCCACCTGGCCGGTGGAAGATACCACGCATCTGCTCAAGTACATGGCGAAAGATACTCTGATCTGGCTGTTGGAGCCGACCGAAATTCAGGAGCAGGGGCGCAGTTATTATCAGCGTCTGGATGAGACCCGCGGCACCTATAGCCCGCAAGCGGTGTTGCAGAATGTCCAGCAATTTGCCTGGGTGGAGTTGCACCAATTTGCTCCCGCCGGGGTGGCGGATGTGGTGCGGTTGCCCTGCCAATCGCTGATGCGCTTCGACACGCAGGTAGATGCGGCGGTGCGGGAATTGGCCGAGTTGGCGCAGCGCAGTCAGACTTTGGTGGTGTGCGACAGTAAGGGCGATTTGCAGCGGCTGACGGATTTGCTGGAAGTAAAATGTCCCGGCGCCCAGCACAGCATGCAGATGCAGGTGGGGGCCTTGGGGCTGGGCTTTGGTTGGGAGGAACCGCTCTGCGCGGGGCGTAGTCTGACGCTGGTGGGGCATCATGAGTTATTCCACCGTTATACCACGCGCCGGCGTCTGCGTTCCGTGGCCGGGGCCAAGCCGCTGGATACCTTTCTGGACCTGCAGCCCGGCGATTACGTGGTGCATGTCCAGCACGGTATCGCCAAATTTGAAGGGATGAAAACCATCGCCCGCGATGGCATGGGGGCGGAATATCTGACCCTGAAATTCTCCGGCGAGTCGGTTCTGCAGGTGCCGGTAACGCAGATTCATCTGGTGCAGAAATATGTCGGCAGTCCCCATGGCCGGCCCACGCTGTCGGCGCTGGGCGGAACCAGTTGGAACAAACAAAAAGAAAAAGTCAGCGAAGCCGTAGTGAAACTGGCCGGGGATTTGCTGGCCGTGCAGGCCGCCCGGGCGGCCGCGCCGGGGGTCGCCTATCCGGCGGATACCGCGTGGACCAAAGAATTCGAAGAAGCGTTCCCCTATCCGCCCACCGAAGACCAGGTCCGCTGCACCGGCGAAATTAAAAATGATCTGGCGCTGCCCCGGCCCATGGATCGCTTGTTATGCGGTGATGTGGGCTACGGCAAAACCGAACTGGCCATGCGTGCGGCCTTCAAAGTGTGCGAATTTGGCAAGCAGGTCGCGGTGCTGGTACCCACCACGGTGCTGTGCGAACAGCATGAAAAGAGCTTCCGTAACCGCATGGCGGGTTATCCCTTCGTGATTAACTCTGTCTCCCGTTTCAAAACCCCCAAGGAAGTGAAACTCAATCTGGAAGCGGTCCGCACCGGGCAGGTGGATATCCTGATCGGCACGCACCGGCTGTTGAGCAAGGATGTGAGCTTTGCGGATTTGGGTCTGGTGATTATTGATGAAGAGCAGCGCTTCGGCGTGGAACACAAGGAACGGCTCAAGCAGTTGCGCATGACGGTGGATGTGCTGACCCTGACGGCCACGCCCATCCCGCGTACCCTGCACATGAGCATGCTGGGTATTCGCGACATTTCCAATCTCAGCACCCCGCCCATGGACCGGCGCAGTGTCGTCACCGAGGTGATACCCTACGATCGCGCCCGCATCCATATGGCCATCCAGCGGGAACTGGCCCGCGACGGGCAGATATATTTTGTGCATAACCGCGTCTGGAACATCCAGAGCGTCGCCGACGACATCCGGCAGATGGCCCCCGGCGCCCGCATCGGCATCGGCCACGGCCAGATGGCCGATGGCGAGTTGGAAGATGTGATGCACAAGTTCATCAATCACGAGCTGGACATTCTGGTCTGCACCACGATTATCGAAAGCGGTTTGGATATCCCCAATGCCAACACCATGATCATCAACGAGGCGGAGCATTTCGGCCTTTCGGGGCTGCACCAGTTGCGCGGCCGGGTGGGCCGGTGGAAGCATCGGGCGTATTGCTATCTGCTGTTGAGTCCCGACAAGACTATCAGTTCCACGGCGGCCAAACGACTGAAGGCCATGGAAGAATATGCCAGTCTGGGGGCGGGTTTCAAAATCGCCCTGCGCGATCTGGAAATACGCGGGGCGGGTAATATCCTCGGCCCCGAGCAATCCGGGCACATTACCGCTGTGGGTTATGAGATGTATTGCCAACTGCTGGAAGAAGCCGTCAAGAAAATGCGCAACGAGCCGATTCTCAAGCCCATTGATGCCGTGATTGAAATCGGCGTCACCGGTTCGGTGCCGCGCACCTACATCGAATCCGACCGGCAACGCATGGATATTTATCGCCGACTGGGCCGGTGTCACACCCTCGAGCAGGTGCGCACGCTGGAAAAAGATATGGTGGATGCGTTCGGCGCCCTGCCCAAGTCCACCGAGCTATTGCTGATGTTGGCGGAACTGAAAATCTTTGCCGAAGGCTGGGGCGTGTCGCATGTCCTCACGCGCACGCCCGATGTGGTGTTTACCTTGTCTGATCTGGCCAAACTCGGGCCGCTCATGGGCACCAAAGGCCCCGGTTCGGTGCGCGTGGCCGATGCCCGCACGGTGCATCTGCGGCTACCGCCGCAGTATCTCGAACCCCAGACGCTGCTGGTGGTATTGCGCAATATGCTCAACCCGGAAAAAGTGGTCGTTCCGCCACCAGCCCCGGCGGCGCCAGCGCCCAAACCCGCAACGTCCAGCCCCTTGGGACGCCGCAAGTAAATCCTGTTACGGCTTGGGCGCATACCGCAGCATATTAACCAGCAACCGTTTGGCCGTGGCAAATTGCGGTGCGGTTTCGACGGCCATCCGGCACAAGTCCGCAGTGCAGAGCGTCACCGACCCGGTGCCGGTCTTCACCACCCCTAGCACCGATCCCAAACGCGGTTCGTGGTGGTTCCAGGCTCCGAGCGCACATTGATCGCCGCCCAGCAACAGGGCGTAGCGGGAATAGCCTTTGCGCTGCCGGGACGTTTGGATTACCTGATATTCCCAGTTCAGTCCCTGATTGGTGGGCAGGCCATCGAGTACCGCGTGATCCAACGCGAAGAACATCCCGCCCACCCAGTTTTGGGGCACTGCCATTGTGCCTTCATACGTGACCCATTTCCGTTCTGCCATGGCCGCTGCCCAGCGCTCCGGTTCCGCCACCACAATCAAGCGCGTACCCGCCTGCGCCAGGTCCAGATACCGTTTGATGATCGCATCCCCCTGCGGGCCGATGATCCCCACCAGCAGCCACGCCGGTGGCGTGGCCACCGTATCGGCTTTGGTCAGATCGGTGACTTCGTATTTCATTTCCTGCTGGAGGAAGCGGGTCAACTGGCCGGATTGGTCATGCACCGCGCCCTGGGCGGGCAGCGGCAGGTCCCGGTAATTGATCACAAACACTTCGTCCTCGCCGCGCACGACGACTTCCGCACCCCGGCTGAGAGTGGCCACCACACGCACCCGCCCGGCCACATTTCCTACCGGCATGGTAATGTTGTCGCGCAGCAATTGCCCAAAGGTTTCCCCACCGGCCAATTCCACATCCCAAGTCTGTTCCTGCAATTGTTCCTGACCGCGCAAAGTTACCACTTTCAGTTGTAACTTGCCCTTCAAGTTTACTTCGTTGGCCACCAGCACATCGGCCACCACACTGGTATCCGGTTGGGTGACCTTGGTGCGCAGTTTGACCGCCAAGTGCAACGGCCGGTTGTAATAGGCGAGAATGTCCGGATCACCCTTCATATTGCGCAACTGGTCCACGATGCCGGAATGATTGTCCAGCTTCATGCATTCCCAGCCATTGATCATATAGCCGTCGGTCTTGTTGTTGGTGCGGATATTTTCAATCAGCCGGCCGTGATAGTAATACGTCACATTCCCCATGCGCCGGGCCCAGACGTCCAGTTGGTTGTCAAAGCCGCCCAAGCCGCCATGCTGGGCGAACCACTTGGTATATTCCTTGTGCATGCGGAGAAAATCGTCGCCATCCCAGCCCCGTTGCGGAGATTGTTCGAAGAAGGCTTTCAATTTATCCAGTTGCGGCGGATTCGAGATCGCGCCATCCTCGCCCCAATAGATGATATTGGCGGGGTTGCCATCGGAGGCCGAGTAGGACTGCGGATTGCTCCACAAACCATCGTGATATACCCCCGGCCCGCCGGCCCGATGTTCATTACTGAAACCAACCTCCAGCCGTTTGTCGCCGTAGGGCGGCATCCATGAACCTTCGGCCCGGGGTTCGCCTTTGATCCCACCCTGACCGCTGGCCAGCATAATGGCCCGGCTGGGGTCCAGCGCGTGGGCATCGGCCATATCCCGCAGATACTCCGGTCGGACCGTGCGTTCCTTAACCCATATTTCATTGATCATGCCCCACATGACCACACTGGGATAACTGCGGTCGCGGCGGACCAGGCGCAGCAGCTTTTCCCGCGCGATGGTCCGGGCATCATCGTTGCCATAATCACATTTATATCCGCCCGGTTCGCTGTAAATCAGCATGCCCAACTCATCGGCCGCCTCGATCACCAGCGGATCCGCGATGGCCCGGTGCATGGCCAACAGATTCAGCCCCAGAATTTTGGCTTGGCGGATTTGGTGGAGGGCTTGTTCGCGCGTCGGGAAAATCCCGTTCACCGGCCAATAGCCCCAACTGATCGCTCCGCGCACCACCACGCGCTGGCCATTGAGCCGGAATACCGCATCGGCACCGCCCACATCTTCCGGGGCGAACCAGCGAAAGCCGAAGCGCTGCGTGGTTACATCGGTGACTTGGTCACCCTGACGTAATCGCACGGTGCAGTCATACAGATTCGGATTCTTCAGGTCCCACAGTTTGGCACTAGGCACGTCGGCAGTGATGGTAATGGGTTTTTTCAGCAATTCCTCGGTCAGGGGCAGGATGTGCTGCCAAACCGTCTGGCCCGCCTGGCCATGCGGGGTTATGTAATATTCCAGCGTACCGGGCAGACTCGGGGGCTGCTGGAATTCCACAATCACATCCACACTGCTGGGCTGCGTGGTGCTGGGACTGGGCTTGTTCCGCACCACCAGATCACTGATATGGGCCGCCGGTCGGCTTTCCAGCCACACCGGCGCGTGTATACCACCAAAGCCGTGCACGGCGGGTACATTGGTAGCCCCCCAGGGAATGGCCGCATAGTCCGCCCAGTTAAAATTGTATTGCAGCGTATTATCGTTGGGATCGGTGATGCGCACCGCCAGCAGGTTTTTCCCCTGCCGTTTCACCGCCTTGGTGATGTCCAGCGTAAAGGGCGTCGAGCCCACCACGTCATAACCCACCGGCTGATTATTCACAAACACTTCCGCCCGGTAACGGCACGCCTGGAAATGCACATACACATTCTGATCCGCGGGAAAATTGTCCGGCAGCGTGAATTCTTTGAGCCACCAACTCACACCCTGATAGTTCCCCTGCGTCTCGTGGGGATTGGCCGCTTTTTCCCAGAAATATTGCTCCACGGTACCAGGCACCGAGACGCTGATTGTTTCGGGCTTAGTCAGCAGCGTGGCCAGGTCCTGCGCCGGACCATTCGGCCAACTATACGGGCCACTGGGCATGGTACTGGGGGCGGTACTCGCAGGATTGGTCGCAGGTAGGGTGGCGGGGACATAATTTTCCGGCAGGTGCGAATCTTTCAATACCTCCGGCTTGAGGACCAGCGGTTCCGATGCCCATGGTGCCTGCGGATCCAGCAGCAACTTCCAGCCCTTACCCGACAAATCCATGCGCACGCACTCGGTCGATACGACGGGAGCTTTCACGGCGGATTGGGTACTGGCCACGGGGGTGGGCGGTTGCTGGCAGGAACTTTGGGCCAGAATCAAACCAACAAGCAACAGGCCCTGTTGCCACCAGGGTAGACCGACGAGGGGATAACGCAACGTAAACTCCTGAACGGATCAATAAGATAATGACAGGGGAGTCAGGCAATACACCAACCCACTCCATATCTATAGACGCCGGAAACGGCATTTCATTTCACGGCGGGGCGCACTAATTCGATCAATAACGCCTGGGGGGGGCAAAATAGCCGCATTTTCAGCCCCGCCACCCCGATGCCGCGATTAATCACCATCCAGGTTCCGGCAAACTGGTGTACGCCGGTCGTCTGGGTGTGGTGCAGACTGTCATGCCGCCAGAGCGGTTGGCCGTTGGGCAGGCAAATCTGCCCGCCGTGGGTATGGCCAGCCAGACAGACATCGACACCCGCCGCCTGTGCGGCATGGACCAGATCGGGATAATGCATCAGCATAATCTTGAAGTCGCCGGGCTGCACGTGGGCCAGCGCGGCGGGGACATCGGTATCAATCCGCCGGTGCTGATTCAGACCGATTACGGCCAACCGCTGGTGTCCGCGCGGAAAAATCACCGCCTGATTATGTAGTAACTGAAAGCCCTGTTCCTGCAACGGGGAGACCAGATGCAGGGTATCGTGATTGCCGAGGATGAAAAACTTGCCCAGTGGGGGATTGATGCCGGCGAGTAATTTGACCACCGCCGCGACCGAAGTTTGCCAGCGCCAGGCCCGGTGGGTCAGATCGCCGGTGATGGCCAACAGATCCGGACGGGAGCGCTGCAAAACCTTTTGCCAGCGCTGCCAATAGGCGCTCCAGCGTGACATATGCAGATCGGTTAAATGGAGGATGCGCAGCCGGTCAAACGCGGCGGGCAGCCGGTCGCAAGGCAGCGTGAGGTGCTCGATCGTGGGGGTCTGGAACATCAGCCACCCGTCCGCCGGTTAACGACGGCCCCGGCGTGAAGGATAACGTCCGGAAATCGGCCGCAAAGCCGTCGTGTTTTCCGCTTTGACATGGCCAAAGCCTTCGGGACTCCACACTTCTTCCTTGGCCACAGAATCAGTCGTGGCGTAGGGGGTGCCTGGTTCGCCGGTTTCGCTGGGCTTGACGGCGTGGGTCTGGCTCTGGCTGTGAATCGTGCGTGTATAGTGCAGGCCGGGAATCTTGTATTCCTCGAGCAACTGATTGATCAGGCCTTCGATCTGCAACTGCATCTGGCCCTGGGCTTCGGAGATGAACGAAAACGCCTTGCCCGTGGCGCCCATGCGGGCGGTGCGGCCCACGCGGTGTACATACACCTCGGGGTCTTCCGGCAGATCGTAGTTGATCACGTGCGAAACGGCGGGAATATCCAGCCCGCGGCTGGCCAGATCGGTGGCACACAGGAGGTGAATCTTGTGTTCCCGGAACTGCTGCAGCACCGACTCGCGTTTGCTCTGGTTCAGATCGCTGTGAATCGCCCGGGCGTTGATCTTTTCCTGCTGCAACCGGCGGGTGACAAAGTCCACATCCGATTTCATGTTGCAGAAGATGATGGCCAGTTCGGGCTGCTCATGTTTGAGCAATTCGGCAATGGCGTGAATCTTGTGCCGTTTGGGGATATAGACATAAAACTGTTGGGCTTCGGGGACGGTTTGCACGTCCTCAGCGCTGGTGGTGCTGATCCGCAGCGGGTCCTGCATGAATTTGGTGATCAGGCGTTCGATATCCGAACTGATGGTGGCGGAGACGAAGATGGTCTGGTGCGGGGCCGTGGCGCCGCGCAGAATTTCGCGGACTTCGTCACGGAAGCCGATATCAAACATGCGGTCCACTTCGTCACACACGACAAAGCGCACGCCATCCAGCGGCAGCACGCCGCGATTGATCAAATCCTGCACGCGGCCGGGGGTGCCGATGATGACTTCGGGACTGCCCGCGAGCACATCCAGATCGCCGCGGACACGGCGACCGCCGTACACTGCGGCGACTTTGACCTTCATATGTTTGGCAAAGCTGACAAATTCGCGTTCAATCTGGCCGGCCAGTTCGCGCGTGGGGGTCAGAATCAAGGCCTGAAAGCCCACGCCGGGGGTGATCTGATGCAGAATCGGCAGCCCAAAGGCCGCCGTCTTGCCGGTGCCGGTCCGCGCCTGGCCAATCAGGTCCCGGCCCGTCAGTGCGGGGGGGATGAGTTGGGCCTGAATATCCGAAGGCGTGGTAAAGCCTTTTTCGGCAATCGCACGCAACAATGGTTCACACAAACCCAGCGCCACAAAGGCCGGCGGCAATTCCACGTGCACCGGCGGATGCCGATGTGTGGCATGATGGGTGTGCGTGGGAGTGTGATGGGAGTGCGAAGAAGAAGTATCGTTCATGGTACAAACACCAGTTGTCCTAACTGTCGCATGCGGGCATCCAGCCAGTGAAAAAATCAAAAAACACGCACGCCGCACGTGCGCAACGTGTGTCAGTATACCTTATATAGTGGTGAATAGGAAATAGCCGGATGGCTCCGGGTAAGTCACAACATATTGACCAGCATAGGCTTAGCAGTGAGATTTAGCCCCGATTTGGGTCGGGTGGACGCAGGAGGCGATCGCCCCATGGTGGCTGGTCGTTTTTTGGGCGGTATTGGTGCAATGGTGCTTGGTATTGCGCATAAATTAAGCACGAATGCGGATTGCCGGGGTTTGGCGGGTTGGATGTCTGTCTCTTGTTGTTGTTGTAACAATTGATTTCATAGGCACTTAAAGTTGTTTCGTCGAGAAATGAAGCCTTCGGTTCCGATTTGGTACAGCACTTGATTATAAGTTATACAGCGTAAGCGGGAATTGCTCGGGTTGTGATGCGCAATAGTGCATTTGCTCCTGAGCCCGAGTTCTGGCAGGCCAAACGGCCAGGAGGAAACTTTGGGTTGATGCTTGTAGAATTGTCCTCGCGAGTCAGTCCGTCTGGGTGCGGAGTTAATTGTTTCCGGCCTCTGACGCCAAGCGGACTGATTCGCGCGGATGATTTTACAGAATTTCACTTGTAATCTGCCGCTATTTGCGTAGAGTAGCAACAGAGGCACTGGCTTTGGCCCAGTGAAGTTTTTACGGTTTCACATTTAGGAGACACACTATGAAATGGATTGTCGCCATCATTCAGCCCCATCGTCTTGAGGCTGTCAAACAGGCTTTGACCGAAGTCGAAGTTTTCCGTCTTACCGTCAGCGACGTACAGGGTTACGGCCGGCAGAAGGGGCACACCGAATATTTCCGTGGCCAGCCCATGCAGGTCAATCTGATCCGCAAGGTGCGCCTGGATATCGCGGTCAATGACAATTTCGTGCAGCCGACCGTGGATGCCATCATCAAGGGCGCCCGCAGCGGTACCGGCAGCAAGGGCCAAATCGGCGATGGCAAGATTTTTGTCATGCCGCTGGAACGCGTGGTTCGCATTAGCGATGGCACCGATGGCAGCGAGGCCATCTAAGCCCACGTCGGTCTAGGAAACGTCAATGTTCAAGCCAGCCCTGATGGTATTTGCCATCAGGGCTGACTTTTTATATTTGGGGAAAAACCCGATTGCCAAGTCGTGGGGGGGTAAGTATAATGCCCGGGATATCAATAGGTTAGGCATCTGCGGCTGGAAGCGTTTTCCGGCTGGGATCGCCCGGATGAAAGGTGAGCCATGAGCGCCACAAACGTTAAGCAGCAGTTGATTTCCGAGAATCGTATTCACGAGAAGGACACCGGCTCGCCGGAAGTACAGATCGCGATTCTGACTCAACGGGTCAACGAGTTGACCGAGCATCTCAAGACGCACAAGAAAGATTTTTCTTCCCGTCGCGGTCTGCTCAAGATGGTTGGCAAGCGTAACAGCCTGCTGAAGTATCTGACCAAGGTTGATCCCACGCGTTATCGTGCGATCATCGCCAAGCTGGGCCTGCGTAAGTAATCGGACCCGCTTTGGATTTGGAACTTGTCGCTTAACGGACAGTCGTAACGGTGTTGGTCCCCCCGGGGGCCGACCCGGTGTACGATTGTCCGTTTTTCATTACCGCTCTGTGGGGGTGTTCCCTGCCGGGTGGGCAAAATAAGAAACAGGATTGTTTCTGAGCTGGAGCACGCTTCGGGATTTTGCACTGGGACCGTCACACTTAAGATTTCGCCCGTCTGACGGTCGGCGGGCAGAGTGAATGTATCGGGTCGGCAGAAATATAAGAAACTCTGTATCGGCGTCGGTCATTGTTCCGGCAATCGGGCCGGAAGAAAAGGATAGGTAGCACATGGCTGCAGTAGTCGTAGAACGTCAAATTGGTGGTCGTACCCTGAAAATCGAAACCGGCGTGCTGGCCAAACAGGCCCACGGTGCGGTTTTGGTCACGTACGGCGAAACCGTTGTCCTCGCCACGGTGGTGTCTTCGGACCCCCGGCCCGGCACGGATTTCTTCCCCCTCACCGTGGATTATCGTGAACGGCCCAGCGCCGCGGGCAAGTTCCCCGGCGGTTACATCAAACGCGAAGGCCGCCCCAGCAACAAAGAAATTCTCACCGCCCGCATGATTGACCGGCCCCTGCGGCCGCTCTTCCCCATGGGCTACTTCGATGAAGTGCTCGTGCAGGTCTTCGTGCTCTCCGCCGATGGCCAGACCGATCCCGATGTGCTCTCCATGATCGGTTCGTCGGCGGCGCTCAGCATCAGTCAGGTGCCCTTCGAAGGCCCCACCGCCGCCGTGCGGATCGGCCGCGTGAACGGCACGTTCGTGGTCAACCCCACCCAGGCCGAGTTGGATCAGTCCGACATTGACCTGCTGGTCAGCGGCACCGAACCGGCCGTGAACATGATCGAAGTCGGCGCCCGCGAAGTCTCCGAAGCCACCGTGCTCGAAGGCGTGAAGCTGGCCCACTCGGTCGTGGTCGAAGTCGTCGGCATGATCAAGGAACTGGTCGCCAAGGCCGGCAAGCCCAAGGTCTTCAATCTCAACAAGCCCAGCGATGCCCTGCTGGCCGAGATCGCCAAGTATCAGCCCGAAATCAAGAGCCGCAAGACCATCGCCGGCAAAGCCGCCCGTAATGATGCCGTCCGCGAACTGCGCAAGCAGGTGATCGAGAAGTTCACCGCCGTGCAGGCCGATGGCAAGCCCCTCAATGATCCTTTCCATGTCGCCATGGCGTTCGCCATCACCGAAGAAAAGGCTGTCCGCGAATTGATTCTCGACGGCAAGCGTTCCGATGGCCGTGATTACCATATCGTGCGTCCCCTGAGCATGATGACCAATCTGTTGCCCCGCACCCATGGTACCGCCGTGTTCCAACGCGGTGAGACCCAGGTGCTGGCCACCGTCACCCTCGGCACCGGCGACGACGAACAGGTCGTGGACGGTCTCGGCGATGAATATGCCAAGAAGTTCATGCTCCACTACAACTTCCCGCCCTTCTCGACGGGCGAAGTGAAGCGCGTCATGGGCCCCGGCCGCCGCGAAATCGGCCACGGTGCTCTGGCCGAACGCTCGCTGGAACCCATGCTCCCCTCGCCCGATGTGTTCCCCTACACGGTCCGCATTGTTGCGGATGTGCTGGAATCCAACGGCAGCAGCTCGATGGCCACGGTGTGCGCTGGCACGCTCAGCCTGCTCGACGCCGGCGTTCCGATGGTGCGCCCGGTCGCGGGTATCTCGGTGGGTCTGGTGACCGAAGGCAGCCGCGAAGAGTTCATCACCGACATCCTCGGTGAAGAAGATCACTTCGGCGATATGGATTTCAAGGTCTCCGGCACCACGCAGGGGATCACCGGCATCCAGCTCGATCTCAAGATTCATGGTCTGAACCAGGCCCAGATCGCCACCACCCTGGAACGCGCCCGCGTCGCCCGGTTGTTCATTCTGGGCGAAATGGCCAAGTGTCTGGCGACCCATCGTCCCCAGATTTCGCCGTATGCTCCGCGTATGCTCAAGATTCAGATCAATCCCGAGAAGATCGGCAAGATCATCGGCCCCGGTGGCAAGACCATCAAACGGATTGTCGAAATCACCGGCGCGAAGATTGATATCGAGGATGATGGTACCGTGTTCATCTCCTCGCTGGGCATGGCCGCGGCCGAATCCGCCCGCGAAGAAATCGAACGCCTGTCCGAAGATGTCAAGGTCGGCAAGATCTACAACGGCAAGGTCACCAGCATCAAGGACTTCGGCGCCTTCATCGAAGTGGTCCCCGGTCAGGATGGTCTGTGCCACATCTCCGAGTTGTCCGATAAGTTCGTCAAGACCATCGGCGATGAGCTGAAGGTCGGCCAGTCGGTCCGCGTGAAGGTGATCCTGATCGATGATCAGGGTCGTATCAAGCTGTCGCGCAAACAGGCCATGAAGGACGAAGCCCCGGCCGCGCCCGCCGCTCCCGCGGTCGAAGCCGCCCCGGCCACGCAGCCCGAAGCCAACGGCAACGCCTAAGCTGACGATCTGTAGTTAATACGCAACCCACCGGCACCAGGTCTCCCCTGGTGCCGGTTTTTTATTGGGGCTTTCCGCTATTCCCGCCGCGCCTTGCTTGTGCACATGCGGCTTCCTAGCATTCCCCAAGAGGTGAACCATGTATTCGCTGGCCTGGTTATTATTGCTGCCGTGTCTGCTGCTGGGTTGTTCCCGTGCGGACGATACCCCGCGCCCGCGCGGCGCCACCATGCCCGCCGTTGTCACCAAGGAGGCTTCCATGGCCAATCCCACCACCCAGCCCAAATTAGCCGAACTCGTCGTCGCCGGGGGCTGCTTCTGGTGCGTCGAGGCCGTGTTTGAAGAACTCAAGGGCGTCAAGGAAGCCGTCAGCGGCTACGCCGGCGGCACCAAAGAAACCGCCAATTACGAAGCCGTCTGCACCGGCCTGACCGGCCACGCCGAAGCGGTCAAAATCGTCTACGACCCCAGCGTCATCACCCCGGAGCAAATCCTCAAAGTCCACTTCGCCACCCACGACCCCACCACCCTGAACCGCCAGGGCAACGACACCGGCCCGCAATACCGCTCGGTGATTTTCTACGCCACGCCCCAGGAAAAAGAACTCGCCCAGGCCTTCCTCGCCGACCTCACCGAAGCCAAAGTCTACAAAGCCCCCATCGTCACCACCCTCGAACCGCTGACAGTGTTCTACCCCGCCGAGTCCTACCATCAGGACTACGTCTCCTGCAATCCCTACCAAGGCTACGTCCGCGCGGTGGCGCTACCGAAAGTGGACAAAGTCCGCGCGAAGTTCAAGGATATGCTCAAGCCATAAGTCCTCAAGCGTAGCAACAACTTATGTGTTGCGTATCTTGGTGCATTAACCCTTCATGGTAAAAGCAACTAAGACATGGTTATCTTGTCCAACTCTTTGGTGATCGCCGACCATAACCCATCGTCAATCGGACGGTGTGCTTCTCTAAGCGGTTTATAACTACTCCATGTGCGTCCCCAGACCGGGAGGGGGTTAAATTTGTGGAGGAATGCGCATTTACTCTGCAAGTTCACATCGTCAAGCAAAATTGGAAGCACTTGTATCTTCCTTTTTCCATGCATTTTTTTAGCTTTAGGCATCTCGATAGTTTGCACATACTTTGACGCAAAAAAGTGATGACTTACCAAGGGGACAAAAATGCTCATATTGTCCATAGCAGTGCGAATCTCCTGATCCCATTTGTCGCCGGGGTGTAATTGTTGGTCGTGCCATGCCGATACGGCAGCAACATTTACAGCGCTGCGGGCGCGATCATCATAACGGATTCCTGTAAGTAGCGGAGAAAGGTGTTTCATCCACATCTTGTCTAAATGTGAATAACTTATAAACAGACTCACTCGGACTGGATTTTGGTTCGCCACAATGTGCTTGTCACATGCAGTCCCTTTCATGACCGCACCTCACTATTTTTGACGTTTAGTTTATTATCTGTGAGTTGTTTAGTGGGACGTGGTAATACCCCAAATTCCTCTAGTGTTTCCCTAGGGACCCAATTATTTTTATGCCACCACTGTTCTACGGGCGCAAGGCCCTCGTATTGGCTAAATAAGTCTTTTAATATGCCGCGGATTATGGAAAGTAATCGCTGCTTATCGTGTGGAGGTCCGGCTACTGTTACATATACATAGTCTGCCTCAGGCTCGTTCCATACGCGCCCGGTGGCCTGACCGAATGACAGCATTGTCCCACGTCGCCAATGGAGTCGGTCTGGTATCATCGAAAAACTTCGTGCGATAAACCAAGGCAAGAGTGGTGCCGGTACCACTCGGAACTCATAACGCAATCGCACACGCTCTGCATCTTGTGGTTCATTCGCCTGTGCTTCAGGAGGTTGTAAAGGAAGCAAAGAAGGTACAAGTTGTTGTGTTCCCGCTTCGTCTAACGGGTAGCTGAGGTGAAAATAACTCATTAGTCGTAATAAAAACTCTCGTTTATCCGTCGGATAATCAGCGGTTCGGAGCAGATTCGACGCTTCGGCTTTAGCGTGCATACGTGCCATGATATCTGCGTTAATTACTCCATCTAATGCTATTGGACCTTGTAGGTCATCGGGCAATTTGGGGTCGGTATCATTTGCACGTAACACGGCATAGATACCGTTAGCTAGCCAATCTGGCCGTAGCACTGTGGTGTCTCGTAATCTGGCATCACGTCCATAATTTAAGGCAATGCCAAATTCATGGAGGCGTGCGGCGAGTAGTTCCTGCTTCTTGCTGTCGGTAACACCATGAGTTTTACACATTGCCACATATTCGGGATGGTCCACATAGCTCTCTTGCATATTCTCAAGAGCATCCTTAATGGTAAACCATTCGCGTGGAAACTTGCTGCGCATAGAGGCCATATGGGTACTATCCAACGCATCGGTTAATGCTTTACGAAGACCAATAATGCGTGCAATTTCAGGGTCCTTTTCTGAGCATTCGGTTGGGACCCACGCCAATATCGGACCGTAGTTCTTTTCCAGTGTGGCGCGATCAAATTGACGCTCGCGTCCTGCACTTTTATTAAGTGCTACAACCACCGGAGCATTACCCGCATAACTGCGGATCAATTGCAGCCAGTAAGTGGCATCCCGTTCCAACATGTCATCACGTTCCCCGAGTACCAGCAAATATAAACTGCGTGCAGTAAGGAAAAATTCGTGCATGGAATGTAGTACAACTTGCCCACCAAAATCCCAAACACGCCCGGTTACTGAGCCTTTAATGGTTTCAAAGTTCAGTTTTCGGATCGTGATGCCGTGTGTTTCTGCTTCATTTTGATCAAATGCTTGATTGTTGAGGCGTTTGACCAAACTGGTCTTGCCCGCTCCTCCGCGCCCGACGACAATGAGCTTAAATTCGGATAGCAAACGCCCCGATTCACCTTGAATACTCTGGTAGTAATTAATAATTTCTTGTGCTGACGCCGGTGTGGCCTTATTGATGAGAACATCTGCCCATGTTGCACCAAGAATTTCTGGTGGTATACCCAACGCCTCATTATCATGAAGGTATAGTTCCGTAAGGTTTTTCAATTGGCCGATTTCGAGTGGAAGAGTCTTTAGTTGATTACCTGCCAGGACTAGTCTTGTTAGCGCTGTCAACTGACCGATTTCCGGCGGTATAGTTATGAGGTGGTTGCCTGGAAGTCCAAGTTCCGTCAGCGCAGTCAGTTTTCCTATTTCAGGTGGAATGACCGCGAGGTGGTCGCTTGAAAGCCACAGTTCAGTAAGTTTGGTCAATTGCCAGACTTCCTGTGGTATGGCTGTAAGTGGGTTGGACGAAAGGGTTAATTTTGTCAACATCGTCAGTTGTGCGATTTCTGGTGGTATGCCCCTGATCAGGTTGCTTGAAAGGGTAAGTTCTGTCAGCTTGGTCAACTGCCCAATTTCAGATGGAATGCAAGTGATCATATTTCTGGAAAGGTGTAACTTCGTCAGCGCTGCAAAGCGTCCAATTTCTGGTGGTATGGCCGTAATTCTGTTGCTGAAAAGGTAGAGCTCTTTTAGGGCGGTCAGTTGTAAGATTTCTGGTGGTATGGCAGTGATTTGATTTTCGAAAAAGGACAGATCCGTCAATGCGGTCAGTTGCCCGATTTCCGGAGGTATCTCTGTGAGTTGGTTGTCTGAAAGATGTAGTGCTGTTAGTGCGGTCAACTGTCCAATTTCGGGAGGAATGGTCGTTATTTTATTGCTGAAAAGGTTTAACTCTTTCAGTGCGGTCAGTTGTCCGATTTCGGGTGGGATGGCCTTGAGTTGGTTGTCAACAAGATATAGTATTGTTAGCGCGGTCAAATGTTTGATTTCAGGAGGTAGGGCCGTGAGTTGGTTGTTTGAAAGGATTATTCCTGTCAATGTGGTCATTTGTCCGATTTCGGGCGGTAGGACCGTTAGTTCGTTGCTTGAAAGGTTAAGTACTGTCAGGTTAGTCAACCGTCTGATTTCGGGTGGTAATGTGGTGATTCTATTATTGTGTAAATCTAGCTTAATGCACCATTCTATCCCCTTCTCCGTTAGGAATTGTCGCAGGTCTTGATCTGTCAACCCGCATCCGTTAAGTTGCACTACTTCCCACTGTTCAGCTTTCGCTTTAGCAACCCGACTTTCAATCAGTGGCGATGAATACTTTCCCATAATTCCATACTCCTTGGTCAGCATCGTACCCAAACATGCAGACCCTTGCTAGTCCGCCGAGGGTTTTCCGCTTCTTCCCACAAAAAAACAGGCCCGGAGGTCCGGGCCTGTTGCACTTGCGTGGTGGTGGGTTCGGCCATTATTTCAACTTCACCGCCAGCTTGGTCATTTCTTTGGCCAGATGGTCAATTTTGACTTCGTGGTAGCCGGTGATGCCGGTGCGGAGGATGTTTTTGATCGGCTTGGTCCAATGTTTGGGCAGGGCGTCCACGCCGTGCATGATGCCCCAGAGGCTGCCGGTGGTGGCGCCGTTGCAGTCGGTGTCGAAGCCGGCCATGACGGCCTGGCCGATGGTTTGCGTGTAGTCATCGGCGCCAAAGAGCAGCGCGGCGGCGACCACCTGGGCGTTGCTGTTGGTGTGGCACCAGTCGTGGTGTTTGGTCTCGTCCCATTGCTTATGAATCTGGTCCACCACCGCGTCAAAGCTGCTGCCCGCGGCGTGTAACTGCATGACCGTCTTAATGTCGCCGGCCAGCCGACTGCGAGCGGGGATTTGGTCCAGCCCGGCGCGAATCACCCACGCCCAATCACCCTTGGGCGCCACATACGCGGCGGCCAGCATCGCGGCCACCCACATTTCCCCGTAGATGCCGTTTTTCACATGGCTGATACTGGCATCGCGCCACGCCCACTCCGCCGCGCGCTGCGGCCGGCCGGGGTTGGCATAGCCGAAATAATCCGCGCGAATCTGGGCGCCGATCCATTCCCGGAAGGGATTGCGATACCGCGCACTATGGGGCGGTAGAATGTACTGCAGGAAATTACGATACGCCACGCGCTCGGCGGTGCAGGTGTGGAACACCGGCACGTTGTCGCACCAATACCCCGCCACGTTCAGCGGCGTGAAGTTGGCGCCGAACTTTTTCAGCAGTTCAAAACCGATCACCGTGTAATTGGTGTCGTCGTCCTCAACCATGCCGTTGATGTACGGCAACAGCACGCTGCGCCAGTGGCGCTGAATATTCCGGTTGGGTTTTTGCTTGGCAATGACACGCTGCTGGGCGGGGGTGGGCAGCGTGAAATAATTC
>JBIJDM010000301.1:0-3521 GCA_044344145.1 Phycisphaerae bacterium | reverse complement strand
GCAGCTTCGCCTCGCGGTAGCTCAGCCATTTCTTGAGCACGGGGTAACCGCCCAGCGTGTAGTCCCAAACGGTCGCGGGAACGTGCGTCCAGCCGGTCGAGGCGTTGAGCCAGATGTTCACGTCAGGATCGGAACCGAACCCGGCAGGGCGATCCGGCAGCGGCGCGACTTCGGTGAGACGGCCCTTGCCGGGCATCACGATGCCGCCCTTGCCCGCAATGCCCCAACCGGCGTTGACTTCGAGGTCGGTGCCCTGCATCGCCGCGATGGGTTTCAACTCGGGCCGGAACTTGTCCTTGGTCACGCCTACAACCGGCGTTTCTGAATCCAGCAGGGCAGCCAGATCCTTCCCCAGTTTCGCGCTCGCTTCCAACGCAGCCCTTGATGTTGGCAGCGGAATGCGCGGCCAGTCCTGCCGCAAAGCTCCGGCATTTTCTCGGCGGTAAGCCGGCGCGTGCAGCGTGGCAACCAGATGGAAAAACAGGGATTCCGGCTTTGCGCCCAACTTGATGAGGTAGGCCGTCGCCTTGGGTGAAAGGTTGGGCTTTGGTTTGTCCGCCTGACCGCCACCACCACCGTTCATGTCGCCGGGCGAGAACAGTTCCGGCGTGTCGCGCAAAACCATCGGCGCGTAGCTGACGGCTTCCTCGCGGAGAAACATCGGGAAACAGCTTGCGCCGCGGTCCATCAAATCCAAACAACCCACCGCCGAAATCACCTGTGGCGGTTGCCATTCACGGCGCGACTTCCGCTGCGTGACCAACGAGAGGTTGCCCGCAAAAACATGTGGAACGTAATCAGCCGATGCGCGGTGCAGCAACGAGGTCGAGCTTTCCCAGAACAACCAACGCATGTCGAACGGTCGATAGGCGAAACGTCGGATAGACGACTCCTCAAACTTCTGTTTGAGCAGAATCGCCCGCGTCACCACGGGGTCGTAATCAAAGGCTGGTTTCCACAAAGCAGAACACACAGCGGCAATTTGCTGGTTTGATTGATCTGGATCGAAATAACGCTTCAGCCGGGTGACTAGCACTTCACGCTCAATGGAGACCAACGCGTCATCTCGCGAAGTCTGGATGCCAGCGAATTGCTGGCTCAGAAGGTCCGTCAGCTTGGGCCAATTTAGGTAGAGGCGATCGCTGGTCGTAGGCAAAAACCAAAAGCACTGCTCCGGCTCCGGCTTTAACCTCTGATACGGGTGCTTCTTCGGCGCTGTGAGCGACGCCAGCAGATCTTCCCGCTTGGTCTTGCCCCAGAAGTGACGGAAGCGGACCAATCCCGTAGGAGCCGACGTGAGGAGGCTCTGATCTTTCTTCCGACTTCCAGACTCCAACTTAGGGCCTTCAGAGTGAGCCTCCTTACGTCGGCTCCTACGGACCAGGAGGGCGATGGCCGTGCCGACCTGGATGCCTTCGCGGTTGTGTTCGGTGCTGAAGACGCTGGGATCGGGTTCGCCCTCAGGGGTGAGTTTGCCAGTTTCTCGGCTATCGCCGTTCAAGCAATCGATCGTGATCTCGTCGAAAGAATTGAGAAACTGCTCACGCATTCCGGGATGGCTTGTCCCACCCAGCCATGAGTTGTTGGCGATGAAGCAAACAATGCCTTCCCCCTTGGACTCCGCGATCTGGCGTTCGGCCATGCGGAAAAAGCGCACATAAAGTTCGTTGAGCCCGCGACCATCCGGTTTTGGGCAAGCTGAGTGTTTAACTTTTCGATAAACAGTCGAGAGATCCCGTTCCTCACCCACTGCAACGCCGGGATGGCCATCGTAAGGTGGGTTTCCCAAAACCACGAGAATGCGTCTATCCCACTTTACGGCGTTAGCTGCATCGCGCTCGTCGTCCAGTTCCTTCATGAACGACAACTTGGGTTCCTTCGTAGGCGTCCAGCCGGTGAGGGCGTTCGTCAGATAGACGGCGGCGCGTTCCTCCTTGGCCTCGTTCAGCGGCGCTTCGAGTTCCTGCAACAACAGGCCGAGTTGGAGATGCGCTACGACATAGGGAGCCGGCAGGAGTTCAAAGCCAAAGATGCGCGTCTGGGCCGCTTGCTTCGTCAGCACAGCGGCCATGCTGCCCAAGCCCCCTTCCTCCTTGTGGTGCTGGTGAATCGCCCGGAGCACTTCGACGAGATACGCGCCGGTGCCGCAACAGGGATCCAGCACGACCACGCTTTCGTCGGCCAAACCGGCGGCCAGTCCGAACTGCTCGCGCAACGTCTGGTCCACGCGGGCGACCATGTAGCGGACGATTTCGTCGGGCGTATACCACACGCCGAAGTCCTTACGAAGCTGCGGGTCGAAGGCTTTGAGGAACGGCTCGTAGAAATACTGCACCGCGTGGTGTTCGGTGAAGCGGGCGAAGAAGGCGGGGCGCTCGACGCGCGCCAGCACGTCGGCCGCCCAGTCGAGCGGTTCGGACAAGTCGAGCGCACTGAGGTGGGCGGGGTTGGCCAGCGCGTGAAAGAGGGCCCGGAGCACGGGCAACCGCAGGTGGAAGGCGGAGGTCTTCCAGTCGAAGCGGTCGGTGCGGCCGGGCTTTTCCTTGTGCCACAGCACCCACGAGCTGAACACGCCGTAGAAGAGCGTTTGCACCAGCGTGGAGCGGAAGAAATGCAGCCCGCGTTCGCCTTCGACGCGGAGGCCGAGGGCGGTTTCCAGCGCGGTGCGGAGCGGCATCAGCGCATCCATCGGCGCGTGTTCGATGCGGTGGCGCGCGTCGCGGGCGTAACTGGCGAGGAAGAAGGCGAGGTCGCGCGGGTTGTCGAGCGGCGCGGCGGCGAGCAGGGCGCGTTTGAGGTAGTCGGCCAGGCGTTCGCCGTGTTCGGTGGCGGTCTTGCGCGGATGCGCCGCGAGCGACCAGAAGGCGGCTTCGGCGTCGGCGAGGACGTAGCGTTCGCCCAAGACCACCTGGCCATCCGGTCCGCGACGCAGTTGGACGAACGCGCGATAGTTCGTGAGCAACGCCTGCCCGTAGTGCTGCACGTAGTCGCGCACCTGCTTGGTCTGCGCGATGGCGTCGAGATCGTCCGCGAGCGTCTTCACCTCGAGGATGCCGCGGGCGGGTTGCAGGCCACGGAGCGGGGCGTCTTCCGGGCTGCGGCGCAATTGTTCGGGCAGGAACAGGCCGCCGTCGGGCATCCCGGCGCCGGAATTGGCGAGCTGGATGAGCGCGGTGACCTTGGGCCGGAGCGATTGGCCAAGTTCGGTGAGCAGGTTCGCGAGCGCGGGATAGCCGGACGTCTCAGGAAGCGCCGTGCCCGAGGCGCGGTTCTGCGCCAAGGCGGACAGGTAGGCTTCGAGCGGGCTCAAGGTGGCGGCAGTGTGCAAGCACGGGAGAAGATGTGGCAAGCGGGCGGACAACGGCGGTCTGCGGTGGATGCCGGGCGTCGTTGTGCGGAACCGGCAAAAGCAAGGGCCCGGGCATCCGGTCGCGGGACATCGCCCCACCGGACCGCCCTTGTCCGGCCCCCTGTGAATAACTGGTCCGCGGCGGTGGTTTCCGACTTGGCGGAAACCACCT
>JBIJDM010000249.1:0-3535 GCA_044344145.1 Phycisphaerae bacterium | reverse complement strand
AAGCGCTGCTCAATAACCGACCCCGCAAAACCCTCGGTTATCGGACCCCCAGCGAGGTACTTATGTTAGTACCCGATTATGCACTTCGGATTTGAATCTGCGTATTCGCAAATTACCCTATCCAGCACCACCACCCTCGACCAGCGTGACGCGCTCTGGGTGCGGTTATACCCTATGATTACCTTCCGATCTGATACCTGGGTCCTCTGGGGCTACATTCTGAACGCCACACCGGGTTCGGATTCCGCCTTGATTCCCAGTGGTGGGGAACGGCGCTTCGTCGCGCTTTTGGACGGGTCTTGGGCCAACCGTGCCCCCAGCGAAGGGGGAAGTCCGCAAGATGTACGCGTACTGGCGGTGAAACAAATGCCGCGATAAAGTCGCCCAGCGTGGTAGATGGCAAGTTGTCCTTGCCGGGGGCAGCCATCTGGACCGGGTGGACTTCGATCCCAGCGAGAGCGAAGACTCCATCAATACGCGTCTAGCCGCGCCGTCGGAGAAAAAGAAGAAATAACGACCTGCGGAATTATTCGGTGACGCCTGATTTCGCTTCCGGGTGCAGTTTGCGCCAGCGCCGGACCTGGTACCAGTTGAATATGACCGGCAGCAGCAGGTCAATTACTTCATCGGCCACCAGCAGACCGCCGATCACTGGGGCCACCATGGGTCTGATCACCTCGGACCCCACACCCGTGGCCCAGAGCATGGGCATCAGGCCGACAATGGCGACGCCTTCGGTCATCAGCTTGGGCCGCAGCCGGTGCACCGCCCCGGTGATAATCGCCTGGGTCAGTTCCTTTTCCGTGGCAATCTTGGCCAATCCACCATGAGCATTGATGGCATCATGCAGATAGACCAGCATGACAATCCCGGTTTGGGTGGCCATGCCAAAGCAGGCGATATATCCCACCCACACGGCCACACTGAAATTAAACCCGAAGAAACTCTGGAATATAATCCCGCCCACCAGCGCTCCGGGCACCGCGAGAATTATCAGCAGGGCATCGGACAAGTCGTTGAACGTGACATACAAGATCACAAAGATCAGCAGGATCACCAGCGGGAAAATGATCGCCAGTGTTTTCTTGGCCCGGATCTGATGCTCAAATTGCCCGGACCACTCGATATAAAAACCTGCCGGCAGCTTAACTTTTTCGGCCACCACACGCTGGGCCTCTTCCACAAAGCCCACGATATCCCGATCGCGCACGTTCAACTGCACATAGGAGCGCAGCATGCCGTTCTCGCTCTTGATCACGCTGGGGCCTTCGACAATGTTCAGGTCCGCCACATCGGCAATTGGCACCTGAATAATGTCCCCGCCTGACATACTGCTGCCGCCGCCGGTGGCGCCCCCGGTTGCGCCCATTGCCCCGCCCGGAGAGGCTGGCGCGGCCGTCGGCGTCCCGCGTTTCCCGGTGACCAGAATCTGCCGCAAAGCCTGCTCGGTCTGCCAGAAATCCCGCGCATAGCGCACCCGCACCGGGAAGCGTTGCCGGCCCTCCACGGTGTTCATGATCGTTTTACCGCCCATCGCCACTTCGATGGCATCAGAAATATCACTCACACTCACCCCGTACTTGGCGGCTTTTTCGCGGTTAACATCAATCTGCAGGTAGCTGCGGCCCACAATCTGGTCGGGGAACACATCCACCGCACCTGCCACCCCGCGCAGCGCGGCGGCGATTTCGTTGGCCACGGTCTGAATCCCCTTGGTCTTGACTACCGTTTTCTTGACCCCCTGCTCGGTGACTTCTTCGGTCAGGTCTTCTTGGTGCGGCCCATAGACCTTGACCCCGATCATCGTGCGCACCCCGGTGGCCAGCATATCCACCCGGTTGATAATCGGCTGCGTCCAGATATTGCCCCAGCCGGGCACTTGTAATTCGCTGTCCATCTCCTTGACCAGGTCCGCCTTGAGTTTGTGCCAGAGGAACGTATGCTGCATAAACGGCTTGGCCCGCGCGGTGGTCAGGGTTTTGAGTTTTTCATCATCGGGGCTCTGGGCCTCCACGCCGGTGGCTTTGGCATTGCTGCGCAGAGCCTCCAGCAGGTATCCGACCATGGTATCCCCCGCGTGGTCTTCCAATTCCCAGTTGAGCCGCTGCACCCGCGCCACCCACGCCGCGTGATGGCGTTCCTCGAAACGTGTGAATAAATCGCGGAAGACGGACGCTTTATCACCGCCCACGGCCGTAACCACGGCATCTTTAACCGTGCCCCAGGTCGTATCCAACGGCAGGAGCAAATCGGTCCGCGCTTCAACTACCTTTAGCGTCACCAGTCCTTCCGCCGCGGCCGTCAGCAGCTTGTTCATTTCTTCTTTGCGCGGCACCTCAACCAGCAGAATACCATGTTCTTTAACCAGCGGTTCGGCCAGCGCCTCAAGTTGCACCGCAGTCGGTTCCCGCAGCATAATCCCTTTGCTGCGAAACAACACAAGCAAATCATCCACCGCGGCCAGCACCAGTTGCTTGGCCATAATGGGCTCGAATTCTACCTGCCGACGCTTGGCCAATTCCCGCATATTGCGGTCAAACAAGGCCATGGCTTCCATCGTGGCGTTGCTGACCAGAGCTTCGACCTGGTCCGGCTTGATATCGCTACGGATAAAGCCCGCTTCGCGCAGCACCGCCACCTGAGCCCGGGCTTCGGTCTGGGCATCTTCGAACTTGATCATCCGCTTGGGCCACCATTCCTTGGGCCGCAGCGTCACCACCGTCTCCACCATATCCAGACCCGAAGGATCCGTCGGCGTATCGGCCCGTCCGGTTTTGCCCACCACCAAATCCACTTCGGGGAAATTCGCCATAATACGGTCCCGTACCTTGAGATCATCCCCTGCCTGGGCAATGGATACTCGCGGCACAGTCACCGGCATATCCAATATACTCCCCTCATCCAGTGGCGGCATAAATTCCCGGCCCAACTTGGGCAGATTCCAAGCCCACGCCGCCGTCGCCACCAGTAATATCAACGCCAACCCCCGGCTCCAGCTCCGCTGGAAGAAGGCCGTCCCCAGCAGCAGCAACGCACCCAAAATGACCAAGCCCAACCATGAGGCTCCGATACCAAACAACCCCGCCAGCCCCAGTCCGATGATGAACAGGAACGCGATAAACCACATCCCCGCCGCCGGCACCTTCATGAGCCACGTCAGCACGGGCTTGTAGATATGGATGAACGAGCGCACGATCCAGTTGTCTTCCTCGCTGCGCAGCCGGCCCTTGATGAAGATTGGAATCAGCGCCGGCACAAAAGTGATGGACAGCAGCGCCACCCCCACCATCGCGAACGACTTGGTAAATGCTAGCGGATGGAACATCTTGCCTTCCTGCCCGGTCAAGGCAAACACCGGCAGGAACGAGATCAGCATAATGACGACTGCGAAGAAGATCGGTTTGCCCACCAACCGGCAGGCTTTGACCACAATTTCTGTGGTATCGCCGGTGATTTTGTCGTGGCCATGCACTTTGGTCAGCTCATGCGTGGCATTTTCCACCATGACCACCGAGGCATCAATCAAAATACCAAT
>JBIJDM010000065.1:0-12333 GCA_044344145.1 Phycisphaerae bacterium | reverse complement strand
CGTTACCCGCCCCTATGGCCAGCAGTTTCTCTCCGCACTCCCCCCCCTACGCATCATTCAGGTTGATTAGCCTAAATTTCGGCAATAACGTGGCGATTTCACCGTTAGCCCTAATGTGCCCGTGCTGGTATTGAAATCGTGTCCGGTCTGGTGCCCATGCGGTTTCAATGCCCTATACGATTAGGAGTCCACATGATACTCACCGTCCGTCACATCGCTGCCGCGTTGCTCTGTTGCTCAGTGGTCGCAGCGTCCCTATCTGCGGAAGATTTTGTCCCCCCGGGGGAACGCTCGGAAAAGGCCATCAAAGGTGGCAAGTTACCCATGTGGCCCGCCCGTGCGGATCAAGCCGAAGTCGTCACGGCATCTTTTCTCGGCGGGGCTGGTAACGAATGGCTGATTGGCGGGGACTTCCTGCCGGACAAAACCCTGATACTTGCGGGTAATGTGGCTGGCCCAACCTTTAATCTTGGGGTCAAAGCCACGATTCTGGGTACTGATAATGCCCCACCGCCGGAATTTGTACGCGCGAAGAATAAGAACGGTGCCCCCGAACCTGCCTCCTGGGCCGTACCCGGCGTCACTGGTTTTTTAGCCATTATGTCGCCTGACTACAAAAAAATCGTGTCGGTAACGCGCTTGCCCTGGGACGCTGCGGCCATTACCAGCATCGTGGCCGATGACAAAGGGGGTATTTACATCGCGGGTAAAGCCACGGATAAAATTGCCAGTATCGGTGGCAATCAAAATGTTATGCCGGTAGGTACCGATGTGGAACGCAAAGGTGGCCTGTGCAATTATACCTTTGTGGCCAAATTGTCCGCTGATGCCAGCAAGATTCTCTGGCTGCAAACGTCCAAGGGTCTGTCGGATGCCCCCTCTGTCAAACTGCGGAAAGATGGCAATATTTCTTTTGCTTCGCAGGATGTCAAAACCCTGGACCCCGACGGTAAGTTGCTTAATGCCGCAGTCATTCCCGGCGGTGTGCGTGAAACCACCTCAGTGAGTCCGGTGGACGGTAGGATTGCCAAGGGTGGCGAGCACCATTGGGGTACCGGCCGGGAACCTTGGCGCTGTCCGATGCTCAACATATTCGAACCCAACGGCAAGCCATTGTATCAATTTTACGATTGGGGTGGTCCCTATGTTGGACTCGACAACAGTCGCGCAGTTTCCGACTCGGCGGTCCGTTTGGTGCAACATGACAAGGATGGAAACATTCTGCTCTTTGCGTGGTCCGACGGTGGTAACTCCGTCATGAATTGCATGCCGCAGGATGTCCGGCGGGGTGTCGGGCTTTCCGGCACTGGTTTGAATGCGGCCGGGGCATCCGTATCCAGCTTCGGTTATCTGATCAAAATTGAGCCCAAAGATTTTCAGGTGGTGGGTTTCACCTTCTGGTGTGCCCGTTTCAGCGGTAAACCCAATGGGATTAATGTCAGTAATATCGGGCAAGCCGACGATGGGTCTCTGGCGGTGGGAGGCGGTTCGGCCTGGGGCCTGATCCAAACCCCCAATTTCATCGGCCGTTCCGAACCGGCAGGAAATTATGTGGCCATTTTCACGCCCGATTTGAGTGGGGTCCGTTTCTGTTCGGCGATCCCCGGTGCGGGTACGGCTGTTGTTGGTAATGAAAACGGGGACGCTTGGGGTATCGGTTCTGGCACCGTGGATAAAAAGCCGCTGGTGTTATTCACGACCGGGATTGCGGAAAAAGGTGACACTTACGGACATATCGCACCGGCACCCACCGTGAATCCCGCACAGGAAAAGTTCGGCGGGGGTTGGTCCGATGGCTGGTTTGCCGTACTTGATCTGTCGAAAGGTGGCGGCACCACCAAACCTGCGGTAACGACCAATGTAAAACCACGCCGGCTTACAATAGAGACGTTTGCCAGTCGGGTGGATGCCAAGAAGCCCCCCACTGTCCCCGCAGATGGAGTGGTCTATAACTTCTCCCCCACCTCACCCAAATACGTGACTGTGGATGCGGAGTTCCGTGACGCCAAAGGTCAAATGTGGCCAAGTTTTGCCTACGGGAAACCAGAAAGTGGCTCAATTACAGTCAAAGGAGGAGTTGCGCAGGGCAGCTTTGTGGTCGCCTGTGACAGGTGGTGTCAGCCCAAAGCCTCGCAAGCACGCCGGGTGCTGGGACAATATATCGAAGATATGAACCCCGTGCCCAAACTTACCCTGACAGTTAAGTCGCTCGGAGCAGTCAAAACCGACACCTTTAGCCTCACCGACGATAAAGGGAGAACCTCGGAACGGAAGGCTACCAGTTACGATTCCGATGCCACACTACAGATTGGGTCTTACAGTGTCAATATCAAACCACGCATTATGTTGAGCTTTAACGCCGGTGGGCGCGATGGCTCTGTGGTGGGTGTGCGCGGCACCGCCCTGATCACTCTTACCGGTGCCGAATTGGGCCTGAAAGGTCCCCTGGCCAAAGAGGATATTGACATGCGGATTACATTCCAGGGTTACGGCCCCAAATAGGACGGTCTGCAACCAACACTCCGATGCCCCAACAACAAGGGCTTGGCATAAATGCCAAGCCCTTGAATGTTTTCGGAATCAACCGCGTCAGGGATCAGGTCCCCATGTCGTGGCTGGACAGATACTTGACCTGTTCTTTGGTCAGTGTGTCAATGGCAATGCCCATGGATTGCAGCTTGAGCTTGGCGACCCAGGCATCAATCTCCGCAGGAACATTGTAGACCTTGGCACTGAGCGTGGCCTTGTTCTTTAGAGCCCATTCGGTGGCCAACGCCTGCACGGCAAAGCTCATATCCATCACGCTGGCCGGATGGCCATGCGCGGCGGCGAGATTGATCAGGCGACCTTCGCCCAGGACCATCACGCTGTTGCCATTGGCGAGGGTGTATTCATCAACGAATTCGCGGACGCCCTTGCGGGTCTTCTTGGCCAACTTGGCCAGGGCAATCAGATCGAGTTCGACATCGAAGTGGCCGGAGTTGCACACCAACGCGCCGTTCTTCATGACCTTGAAGTGTTCGCCCCGGATGACATGGATGTTGCCGGTCACCGTGATGAAAATATCACCCAGCGGTGCGGCCTCTTCCATGGCCATAACATGGAAACCATCCATCACGGCTTCGATGGCCTTGATGGGGTCGATTTCGGTTACGATCACGTGGCCACCCAGACCCCGGGCGCGGGAAGCCACACCCTTGCCGCAATAACCATACCCCGCCACCACCACGCGTTTACCCGCGATCAGGTGATCGGTGGCCCGGATCACGCCATCGAGCGTGGATTGGCCGGTGCCATAACGGTTATCGAAGAAGTGTTTGCACATGGCATCATTGACGGCCACGGTGGGGAACTTCAAGGTGCCATCTTTTTCCATGGCCTTGAGCCGGATTACGCCGGTGGTGGTTTCTTCCATCGAAGCGACCACATTCTTAGCCAAATCCTTGCGCGAAGAGTGCAGCAGACTGACCAAATCGCAGCCGTCATCCATCGTAACGTTGGGCTTGATATCGAGGGCCGCATTCATGTGCTTGAAGTAGGTGTCGCGGTCTTCACCCTTGATGGCGAATACGTTGATGCCATATTCCTTCACCAGCGCCGCGGCATTGTCATCCTGCGTGCTCAGAGGATTGGACGCACAGGCCACCACTTCTGCCCCACCGGCCACCAGCGTACGCAGCAGGTTGGACGTTTCGGTCGTGATATGCAAGCACGCCGCCATCCGGTAGCCCTTCAAGGGCTTTTCTTTCTGGAAACGCTTGCGCACCAATTGCAGCACCGGCATATCTTTGTCGGCCCATTCGATCCGCTTCTTGCCTTCGGCCGCCAGACCCAGGTCCTTCACATCGTAATTCGCCATAACGCAACCTTTCAAAATACAGCCCTGAAAGCCAGGAACCACCACGCGGGCTTAAACCGTGGGGTTCGGTAATATTTTCGCCGTACGAACCGCTCGTACCACGAAGAGGTCGGGAATTCTGATATCGGTTTCGGGCGCCCGCCAATGCCGCGCCGGCAGACCATGCCAACGCGTCTGGCTGAAACCCGCTTCGGTCAACCATTGGCGCATCTGTTCGGGGGTAAAGCCCAGACACCGATGGCCCATTTTCTGCATGAAGAACTTTTCTTCATGGGGTTGCAAATCTACCACAATCAATACTCCGTTGGGTTTCAGGGCCCGGGCTGCCTGACGCAGTGCCAGCAATGGATCCGCCACATGGACCAACACCAACTGCACCAGCGCCACATCCAACGAGGCATCTTCGATGGGCAAATGATCCAAACTCCCCCGCCGGACTTCGACATTGGTCAGACCTTCGGCGTGCACCCGCTGCTGGGTCGCCAGCAACATATCTTCGGCAATTTCCACCGCGATAATCTTGTTTACGTGGGGCGCCAGAATGGGCAGCATCAGCCCGGTTCCGGTGCCCAAGTCCCCCACCACCCACGCTGGATTCCATCCGGCCACCATGGCTTCAATATGAAACGTCTCGCCAAACCAGGCAGCGCGAATTTGTTCCCATTCCGGTGCCGGTGTCACGAAGGTGCGTTGTTTATTCGCTTCGCGCCGGCGGATGATTGTGATCAGCCGCGCGGCATCATGCCGGGCCGCGGGATCATCGTGCAGCGCGCTGGTGGCCATGTCCATCAGTGTCTTTACCGCCGTCTGTTGGCTGGCCTCCCCCAATCGGTACATCATCGCCGTACCATCCGGTCGGATCGCCACCAATTGCCACTCCGCCAAAGTTTTGAGATGGCGACTCACCGTGGACTGGGGCAGTTTAAGAATGTCGCAGATTTCACCCACACTTAGTTCTGCCGGAGGCAGTTGCAGCAGCGCTAGAATACGCTGACGCACCGGGTCGGCAAACGCCTTAAGCAGGTCTACCCAGGCGTGGGCAATTCCCGCTTTACGTCCCGCTGAAGTTGGCAAATATCCGTTCATCCGGATACAATGATAAAGATACTGCTGGCTAGAATCAAGCCAGAATAGAAATGGAGTAGATAAAGTGTTGTATCCCTTAAAGTTTGAGCCCGTATTCCAACAACGCATTTGGGGTGGCCAGCAATTGCATTCCCTGCTTCAGAAGCCCGTTCCCCACGACTGGCGGCAGAAAGCCGTAGGCGAATCTTGGGAGTTGGCCGATCTCCCCCCCGGCACCGTCAAAAGTGACTCACAGGGTGGAGCCGTCGACGGCAGTATGAGCAGTATCGTCACCAATGGCCCCCACAAGGGTAAAACTCTCCGGACCTTGCTGGAAACACTAGCTCCTGCCGCTGGCTCTGATGCGCCGCATCCGATTATGGGACGTGCGCCATTATCCCATGGACGTTTCCCACTACTGATTAAGTTTTTGGATGCCCAGCAGGACTTAAGCGTCCAAGTACACCCCGACGAAGCCTACTGTGCCAATCATCCCGGCGCCCACCTAAAGAGCGAAGCGTGGTACATCATGCATGCCCAGCCGGGGGCGCGGATTTATAAGGGCCTCAAGCCCGGTGTTACCAAAGACCAGTTCCAGGCAGCCATGGCCGCAGGCGAAGTGGAACCCCTGCTCCAGAGCATCAAAGTCAAAGCTGGTGATTGTCATTATCTGCGTTCCGGTACGGTCCATGCGCTCGGGGCTGGCATTCTGGCCGCCGAAGTGCAGACGCCCAGCGATACCACCTTCCGGGTTTTCGACTTCAATCGCTTGGGCGCAGATGGTAAACCCCGGGCGTTGCATATGGAGCAAGCTCTGGAGTGCATCAACTTTACCGGTGCCACCACCAGTGACGGCGGACAGCGCAGCCATATCGCCGGAGTCTTTACCACGGTCAGTCGTTTGGTGACCTGCCCCTATTTCACGCTGGAACGGGTCCGCATGGTGGAATCGTATCAACAGGATATCCCCTATGCCGAACCGGTGGTCTGGATGGTCTTATCTGGGCAGGGTGTGATTGAATGCGAAGGCCACGGCCCCACCGCGTTCACCGCCGGTGACACCATACTTATTCCCGCCGGCATTCGCGGTGCTAAAGTTAAGATTATCGCCGAAGCCTGCTGGCTCGAAGCCAAGCTGCCCGGCGGCGCGGTAGAACCGAACTGAATCTCACGTAAAGGCGAATAACCATGGCCGTACGCTTACAAAAATACATGGCCGATTGCGGTGTTGCCAGCCGGCGCGAATGTGAGGACATGATCCGTCTGGGCCGGGTTAAGGTCAATGGTGCGGTAGTGACCACGCTGCCGGTGTTGATCACGCCCGAGAAGGATCGCGTCACCCTGGATGAAGCGGAACTGGAAAATCTCAAGCCGGAAAAACTGGTCTATTTACTGGTGAACAAACCCAAGGGCATTCTGGTTACCCGCGCCGATCCCGAAGATCGTAAAACCATTTATGAATTGCTCAAGGGTATTCCGCAACGCGTGTTCCCCGTGGGCCGTCTGGATATGGATTCCCGTGGGCTTTTGATCATGACCAATGATGGCGAGTTGTCCAACCGGCTGACCCATCCGCGCTATGGTGTATCTAAAACCTATGTCGTATCGGTGGAAGGACGCATCGGCGAAAACGGGGTGGAGCAGTTGAAAAAAGGGATTTGGCTGGCTCCCAAGCATGGCAAAGGTGCGGCCAACCGTACCGAAGGCTTCAAGGTCAAAATTCTCGGTCGTGAAGCCGGTATGACTTTGCTGCAGATCAAATTAACCGAAAGTCGGAATGCCGAGATACGCCGCGTACTGGCCAATCTGGGCTATCGTGTGCGTGATATCAATCGCGTCACGCTGGCCGAACGGCTCCATCTGGGGGCGATCAAGCCCGGCCAATACCGCGAATTAACCGCCACCGAGGTGGCCTGGTTATACAACGTCACCTCACCACAGTACCGCAACGCCCAAACCGAAGCGACCCAGACCTGGTATGAACAGAAAGAAATGGACAAGGAACGCCGACGGCTGGAAAGTCCCAATCCGGAAGCTGTGGCCAGCCCGGCCAAGCCCAAGAAATATGCCCCGCCGCAGGGCCGCAGCCGTACGGGACAAGCAGTCACCGTGATCCGTAAAGCCCCCAGTCGTGATGAAGCGCGCGGCCCAGCGCGTGACGCGGAACGCAGACCGGCACGGGATTTTTCGCGTAGTCCGTCCCGGGAACCGAGTCGTGATTCCGCTCGTGGCCCAGCGCGTGATTCGGCACGCGGCCCCACCCGGGGACCCACGCGCCGTCCGTTCGCACGTAATACCCCCGGCCACAAGCCGTTTGGTGGCTCAAACAATCGCCGTCCGTCCCGAGGAGCCTAAGCGTCCATGATCAAGCCCCCGCATACTGTCGCCGAAATTGCCCAGTGGTTGGCCCCGGAATTCAGCCAGCCCATGCGGCAGAATCCTTTTCTGGACCTGCTGAAATCCAAAGTCGTGGTATTTGATGGCGGCATGGGCACGCAAATCTTCGCCCGCAATCTGACCCTGGCGGATTTCTGGGACAAAGAAAACTGCACCGATGTGCTGGTGTTATCACGTCCGGATGTCATCACCGACATTCACGCCGATTACTATGCGGCCGGTGCGGATATTGTGGAGACCGACACCTTTGGCGCCTCTCCGCTCGTACTGGCGGAGTTTGGTCTGGCGGATCGTTGTTTCGAACTGAATGTCCAGGCGGTGCAGTTGGCCCGCAATGCCGCAGCCCGCTTCACAGATGGCAAACCCCGCTTTGTAGCCGGCTCCATGGGGCCGGGGACCAAAAGCCCGACCCTGGGACAAATCAGTTTCGCGGACATGCACGCCTCATATTATGAACAGGCCCGGGGCTTACTCACCGGCGGGGTGGATGTCCTGCTGGTGGAAACCTGTTTTGACCTGCTCCAAGCCAAGATTGCTGCCATCGCCTGCTTGGATGCGATGCGCGAACTGCGCCGTCGTGTACCGCTGATGGTCCAGGTGACCATGGAAACCACCGGCACGATGCTGTTGGGGACCGAAATGACCTCGGCCCTCACCACGCTCTGCCCATTGATGTGTTGGGTATGAATTGTGCCACCGGTCCGGAACTGATGCGCGGCCATGTGGAAGTCCTGCATCAGCAATCCACCCGCTATACGTCCGTGCAACCCAATGCCGGCCTGCCGGTATTGCATGACGGGCAAACCCATTTCCCGCTGACTCCGGCCGAATTGGCCAAAGCTCATGTGGAATTTGTGCAGCGTTTCGGTGTGAATATTGTCGGCGGTTGCTGTGGCACCACCCCGGCCCATATCCGGGCGGTTGCCGACGCCGTAGCCAAACTAAAACCCGCGTCGCGGCCCTTGTTACATGCGGTCCTTACTCCGGAACAAGCCAGCATCAGTTGTCTGTACGGCACGGTGAGCGCCCGTCAGGAACTATCATTACTCAACGTGGGCGAACGGACCAACACCAACGGTTCCAAGAAATTCCGCGAAGCCATGCTGGCCGGGGACTGGGACACACTGGTGACCATGGGCAAGGAACAAGTCCGCGAAGGCGCCCATTGCGTGGACGTTTGTGTGGACTATGTCGGCCGTGATGGTGCGCCCGATATGCGTGCGGTGGTGACCCGGTTTGCCAAAGAAGTCGCCCTGCCACTTATGATTGATTCCACCCAGTTGGATGTCATCGAGGCCGGCCTGCAATGCTGCCCCGGTAAGGCTATCGTCAATTCCATCAACTTGGAAGATGGTGAAGAAAAACTCGCCCAGATGGCTTTGCTATTGCGCCGCTATGGTGCGGCCGTAGTGGCCGGTACGATTGACGAAGACAAAGATGAAGCTATGGCCAAAACCGCCGACCGCAAGGTGGCGATTGCCCAACGGCTGTATGACCTGCTGGTGAATAAATATGGCGTCCCCCCCACCGACATTTATTTTGATCCCCTGATATTCCCTATCGTCACCGGTCAGGATGAAGTCCGGCAACTCGCGTTGGAAACCATCGCCGGAATCCGGCGGATTCGTGAAGCCTTGCCGATGTGCCATACAACGTTGGGTTTGTCGAACGTGTCCTTTGGTCTGAAACCCTATGCCCGGATGGTACTGAATTCGGCGTTCTATCAGGAATGTGTGGCCGCCGGACTTACCAGCGCGATTGTGCATGCCTCCAAAATATTGCCCAAGAACAAAATTGATCCCGAGCATTACCAATGGGCGCTCGACCTGATTTACGACCGCAGTCGCGAGGATTATCACCCACTGGGACTACTCTCGACGCTGGGCGCCCCGGTCCGTGACGAGAGCGCCACGATTGCCAATTTACCGCTCGAGGAACGGCTGCGCCGTCACATCATTGATGGTGAGAAGCAACACCTCACCACCCATCTCCAGGAAGCCATGACCCGGTTTGCCCCGCTGGACATCATCAATAATCACCTGCTGGAAGGGATGAAAACCGTTGGCGAACTCTTTGGTTCGGGCCAGATGCAATTGCCCTTCGTACTCCAGTCGGCGGAAGTGATGAAAGCCGCCGTGGCGTATCTGGAAACCTTCATGGAGAAGAAAGCCTCCTCCACCCGCGGCACACTGGTGCTCGCGACCGTGAAAGGTGACGTCCATGACATCGGCAAGAATCTGGTGGACATTATTCTGTCCAACAACGGCTACAAAGTGATCAATCTGGGCATCAAGCAACCCATCGAACAGATTGTCACGGCTTGGCGCGAACATCAGGCGGATGCCATCGGCCTGTCGGGCCTACTGGTAAAATCCACGCTGGTCATGCGGGATAATCTGCTGGAATTAAACCGTCAGGGCATCACCGTACCGGTGATCCTTGGTGGCGCCGCGTTGACTCGCGGGTATGTCCAAAAAAACCTGCGGACCCAGTATCAGGGGACGCTTTTTTATGGCAAAGACGCCTTTGAAGGGCTTAAAGCCATGGATTACATCACCACCGGGCGGGCGGCAGACCTGGTAACCGAGACGAACCGTATCAGTGATGAACAGGACGCCAAACGTTGCCCCGCCGGGGTCGTAACCACCCCCACCGCGTCTAAGATCATCAATACCACCCGCTCCTCCGATATTTTCCCCGATGCTGCCATCCCCGCCCTGCCGTTCTATGGCAGCCGTGTAGTAGACAATATCTCAGTGGATGCCGTCTGGCCTTATATGGATGAAATCGCCCTGTTCCGGGGTCAGTGGCAGTTCAACCGGGGCAATAAAGAACGTGACGACTACCGGGAGTGGCTCGAAGCCACTGCCCGGCCCATCTACAACCGTATCAAAGCCCAGTGCCGGGAACTTAATATCTTGCGGCCGCGTCTGGTTTACGGGTATTTCCCCTGTCAGTCCGAGGGCAACGACCTGATCATCTATCAGGATGATGCCAAGACCGAGCGTTTACGTTTCACCTTCCCCCGGCAGTCGGACCGCAAACTCTGGTGTCTGGCGGATTTCTTTGCCGCGAAAGCCACTGGCCGGATAGATGTAGTGGCGTTCCAATGTGTCACCGTGGGCGAAGAAATCTCCCGCCACGAGAAGAAACTCTTTGATAATAGCGATTTCACCGAATATCTCTATATGCACGGCATCGGCGTGCAGACCGCTGAAGCACTGGCCGAGATGTGGCATAAACGCATTCGCCAGGAAATGGGCATCGCGATCGAAGATGGTCCCGATATGCGGGATTTATTCGCCTGCCGTTATCAGGGCTGCCGGTATAGCTTTGGTTATCCCGCCTGCCCGGATTTGTCCGATGAGGTGAAGCTCTTCGCGCTGCTGGACCCCGCCCGGATTGGTTGCACGCTAAGTGAAAATTGGCAGATTGTCCCTGAGCAATCCACTTCGGCGTTGATTGCCCATCATGCGCAAGCAAAATATTTTAATGCCGACTAGTACTATTTACCCAGCATGAAATGCCAATAGGCCGCCAACAACGGGGCGCCAACCCAGTGGCAATACAGACATGCAAAGCCCAGCCATGGCCCATAGGGCAGAATGCGGCTTTGGCCGGAGAGTGCTTGGACCAACGCCCAGGCCAAACCCAGAAACGGCGCCACGAAGAACCCCAGCACCACCGTAGAGACCCCCAGTACCGCCCCCACGCCGGCCATCAGATGCACATCACCCATACCCATAGCCTGTCGCCCAAAAGCCATGCTGCCAGCGATACGGATTGCCCATACCAATCCGCCCCCGACCAACAGGCCATAACTCACCCCCAAAAGATGCGCCACAATCGCATGCTGTGGCAGTGTGATCGGCAGATACAGTCCAATTAACGCGCCCACTACCGGGATAGTCAAAAAGTACATCTCTTTCAATAATTCGCTCCGGACATCACCGGCAGAGATTTCTTCTTCAATTTCCTGACTTAAGTCTTCCGGTGCCACCTTGCAGGCCAAAATCCCCACCACAAACAGCAGTAGTCCCACGGTTAGCCACAAGACCGACAACCCCGGGTTGCTCAGCCAAAAACTACCCACGACGCCCGCCGTCAGTAAGCCCACCATAGTCCATACCGGCCACTGACCGGTAGCTACCGGCAAAGGCGTGGGACCTTCGGTATGAGCCTGTGGCGCGGCCTCTTGGGTAGCGAGTACGGCCGGGGCTTCCATAGGGAAACTACGTGGCAGGATTTTCTTCCAGAGCAGCAAATTTGCCACCCCCAAGCCAATCATTGCACCTACAACCGCGTTGGCCAAGGGTTGGTCTGGACGCAGGTTGGGCAAAGACTGAAAATGCAGCCATGGCACAAGTGCAAAGACCATCGCCAAGATGATCATGAAGATTGGCATTCCCATCGGGATGATGAACCAATCCATATCAATCCCCGAAGCGGCCAACACCACGGCAGAAAAGAGCAGTAAATAGGCCAATCCAGGCCAAGCAACCGTTGGCCACATGAGGCATAAATCCCATCCCCCGGTGAAGCTCCCCCACGCCAAACCCGCAAACACGATCCCGACGCTCAATTCCACAAGCGGATAGCGGATGGAAATCGGTGCCTGACAATTACTGCATTTGGCCCGCAAACGCAGCCAAGACAATACCGGAATATTTTCGTACCACTTGATCTCATGCAAACAATGCGGGCAATGTGACGGCGGCCACGACAGCGTCATGGGCCGTTTCTTACCCTTGAAAGTAACTTCTTGCAGGGCATAAGGTGTACGCCAAATCACCACATTCAGGAATGAGCCCACACAGAGCCCCACCACGAAAATCCACGCCATGACGATATAGATATAAACATCCATAGCCGGATTATCCACTACTACCGCGCAAAAATAAACATGCCCGGGAAAACTCCCGGGCATGAATGGTCATCGAGCTTATTCCAATTCGGCCACCGCCGCTAAAACCTCGGTATGGTGCTCGTCTACTTTGACCTTGGGGAAAATC
>JBIJDM010000248.1:0-3543 GCA_044344145.1 Phycisphaerae bacterium | reverse complement strand
ACTAAAGTGGATGTTCCTAACCGTGCCCAGTGGAAAAAACACCATGGACCTGCGCGGCGATTTCCCGGAGCGCGGCGGTTATCCCCATAATATCTGGGCCCGCGAGGGGCTGTCGGGCAGTGGTTACTTCACCATCGGCTTTGGCACCGTGCGGGATGAGTACAAGCCGGGGATGCTGTGGTTCTATGACCAGCATCTCAAAGCCGCGGATGAAAAAGCCGGGGCCCCGTTTGATACCGTGAGTGTTTATCCGCATCAGGCCGTGCTTTCGCTGCTCAACTGGCCCATGACCATGAAGGCCAAGAATCCCGGCGAGTGCATACCCCATGCCTATCGTGACACCAAGTGGAACTTCTACGCCTGGCGGAATCGCTGGCAGGATCAGAACGACACAGTGATTTCAATCCTGACCCGGGGTTCGAAAGGCTTAATGGGCGCCGATGGTGAAAATAAACTCAATGTCTGGTCGCAGGGTAAACGCCAGACGTGGGGCAGTATTAATGGTGGCTTCAAAGACCCCTACGCCCCCAAGGCGGATGGCTCCACCATTCTGACCACCGGCGATGGCTCGTGTCTGGCGGTGGACTTTTCACCTGCCAGCGGCGCGGAAGCGGTGCTGATTATGACCGGCCCGGGCACCCCGGCAGGCACCGTGGTTGAGGCGGGTGGACAGAAATTCAGCTTCCTGATACTGGGCGGTAAAGATGTGAAGCCCCAGGCCCAGGGCGACAAGATTATTCTGGGCGGTCAGACCATTGGCTTTGCCGATGGGAAAATTACGCTGGCCAAGTAAACGGCCCACAAGGTAAAACACTTGACGCGTGGCGCGGGTATAAAACTCACGCCACGCGTCTTTTTTTGGGGACACTCAACGGATCACGGGAATCTTTTTCCAGCCTTCGGCGGATTCATGCAACTGATGCGCGGCGAAGACCCAGATCACACATTTTTTACCCGCGAGATTATCCTTCCGCCGGGCCAGCGTGATGCGCGGAGCATTGATACCGCCGCCCATAATGGCCACCACATCGGGCATAATTCCGGTGGTGACGGCCAATTGACTGGCCAGTCCGGCGTGCTGGGCGAGTAGGTCTTCATGGCCGAAGACCAGACAATGGCTGTCGCCCATGAGGATGATGGGACTCTGCGGGGATGCGGGATCGTCGGCATCGGCGAAGCGCTCGGCGATTTGCACCTGCCGGACGGTAAAGCATTCCGCCGGGGTGGTGGCTTTGAGCATGGTCACCAAATCTCCCGATGCGGTGACCGCAACCTGATCCGTGGTGGTTTTCACTTTGGGCGCAGCGGCATACCAGGGCTGGGCTTTAATCAGGTCCGCCAGTGTCTGGGCGGTGGTTTCGACCGCAGCGGGTGACCAGTGCGAATCCTGCCGACAATAAGGCGCGATGCCGGCGGTACGAAGCCGGGCAAATTCGGGGTACAGGTCCACCACGGTAACCCCGGATTGTGCAAGTTGGTTATAGAACTGGACATAGGCCGCATCCATGCGCACACCGACGGGCAGCGCAGGCAAGGGGGGCTGGAGTTGGTCGGGATAGAGCACCACCTTGCCGGGCACCGGCACCACGATCAGAGTGATGTTGACCTTGGCCAACTGCTGTTGAAAATCCACCAGCACAGTCAGGGGATCATTAGCGTTATGGGGCTGGGTGGTCGCGGGCGCGTTCTGCCCGAACTGCGCGAGGCGGTAGGCCGCCAAATCCTGCCGCAGGAAATACCAGCCGTCCAGTCCCTGAACCGCGCCGACATTGGCCTGGGTTAAAGCCGTGACCTGTTGGGTCAGGGCCGTCCGTAAGGGCGTCAGATCGGGCGCCGGCGCGGTCGTCGCGGCCACCAGCGTTCCCAGCACCACGAAAATACCGCCCACGGCCAAACGCAGCGTCATGATTCATCCTCTGGGAATTAGCGGCCCGGGGGGCCGAGGAGTTCCTGGAGCAAGCCATGCAACTCGCGGAAATCCACCGGCTTGGTTAGATGAGCATGAAAGCCCGCGTCCCGGCTGCGCTGCTGGTCAATATCCATACCGAAACCGCTGGTGACCAGGGCTTTGACCGGACCTTTTTCGCTGAGTTTGCGCATCACGTCATAGCCACTGCCATCGGGCAGGCCCAGATCGGTAATGAGTAGATCAAAGCCCGCTTCGGCATGTTGCAGGGCGGCGGCCACGGTGTCAACCTGATCCACTTTATAGCCCCAGTGGGTAAGGAACCGCACCACCAGCAGCGCGGTATCGGGATGATCTTCCACAAATAAAATGCGCTGGGCGGGCCGGGTGGCCGAGTCCGCCGCGGGCATACTGCGGCGGGGCGCCGGCGCGCGTACGGGCATCGTGACCACCGGGAATTGCACAGTGAAAGTAGCCCCCTGATCCAACCCAGAACTGGTGGCCACAATCGTACCACCATGCATGTCCACCAGCGTTTTACAGATGGTCAAACCGAGTCCCAATCCGCCAAAACGGCGGGTAATATGCTGCTCGCCCTGTTGGAACGGTTCAAACAGCCGGGCCAGCATTTCGGGTTTGATCCCCAGACCCGAATCGGCAATTTCGACCAGCACCTGATGCTCGGGGGTATTGCTGGTGCGGATGCTGATGGCGCCCGCTTCCGGCGTGAACTTGATGGCATTGCTGAGCAGATTCCAGAAAATCTGCTGGATCCGGGCGGGATCACCGTCAATCTCGGTATGTTGCGCACTGAGTTGCAGCGTCAGCTTGATCTGCTTTTTGACCAGATCGCGATTGACATAGGACAGTGCGTCATGAATTTTCTGATGCAAATCCAGCGTTTCCCGGTGCAGGGTCAACTTGCCCTGCATAATCCGGTTCACATCCAGCAGGTCGTTGATCAGGTGGGCTTCCAGATCAATATTGCGGTGGATCATGGCCAAATCGGAACGCACATTGTCCGACAAGCCCGGCTCATCTTCCAAATCAGCCACCGCCAGCAAGACCGGGGTTAACGGGGTGCGCAGTTCGTGACTGAGCTTGGCCAGGAATTCATCCTTGGCGGTGTTGGCACGTTCGGCGGCCTCTTTGGCCAATTGCAGGGCCTGCTGGGCCTGTTTCTGTTCGGTGATATCCCGATTCAGGCCCACCATGCGGAGCGGTCGCCCCGTCGCGTCGCGCACAATCGCGGCATGGGCGCGGAGATGACGGATGGTGCCATCAGGATGGACGACCCGGAACTCACTACTGAAGTCACCGGGCCCCTCCAGCGCGGTCTGGATATCCGACTGGGCCTGCAGATAATCATCCGGATGCACACCTTTAGTCCAGGACTCAAACGCATTGGTGAAGGTGGCGGCGGTCAACCCATATAGCTCCAACATCCGTTCGTCCCAGATCAGCGAATTGGTGGTGATATCCCACTCCCAGATCCCCAGCTGGCCGGCATTGGTCGCCAACTGCAACCGGCGGGTGACCTCCATGATTTTTTGTTCGACCTGCTTGCGTTCGCTGATGTCGCGCACGGTGGAGAGAATCGTCGGTTGGCCGTGATAATCAAACAGGATATTGCTGAT
>JBIJDM010000064.1:0-12352 GCA_044344145.1 Phycisphaerae bacterium | reverse complement strand
CCCCCACCACGGTCACTTCCGCACCCCGCAGCGGTACGCCGGTGGACTCAATGAGTTCCACCACGGCCAGCGCCGTACAGGGCGCAATGATTGTATGACCATGGACCACATGGCCGATATTAGCGGGATTTACCCCTTCGACATCTTTCTTCAAGTCCAGCATATACTGGGCCGCACGGGTGTCCAGATGCTCTGGCAAAGGCATATGCATCATAATCCCCGTGACACTGGGATCGGCATTCAGACGGCTGATTTCGGCATGCAACTCGCCTTGAGTTACGGTTACAGGCAATTCCAGCAATGTATAGAGAATCCCCAACTCCGCGCAGGTTCGAGCTTGATTTTGGGCATAGACTTTGGCCGCCGGCGTATCACCCACCAAAATAGCATAGAGATGCACGGTTTTACCGAGTTGATTCAGGGTTTGCACCTCCTGCGCCAACGTCAGTTTGATCTTACCGGCCAAAACCTTACCATCAATAATTGTTGCGGCCATGGTTACCTCGTGAGTCAAAGCCGTATTTTACCAAAAATGGCGGGATTTTCCCTCGTTTGCGTGTAGGCTTGCGTTTATAGGCCGACTTGATACATTGCACCTATGCAAGACATCCATGGACAAGATCGCGCCCTAGGCCTCCTGCAACGAGCCATCCAATCCGGCCGCTTGGCCCATACGTGGATTTTTCATGGACCTTCGGGGGTAGGCAAACGTCGGACGGCTCTGGTGCTGGCCCAGACGATGTTGTGCGACCATCCTAAGCGGGTACCCGCCCAAGGTATCATAGCGAGTCTGCCACCCGACCATCTCATTACTCTACCCTGTGGCGGTTGTACCAGTTGCCGCAGCGCTCTGGCTGGTAATCATCCCGATATTCATAACGTCAGCCGAACCTTGGCGAAATATCACAAGGCCGGGGCACGCAAATCCAACGCCCTGCCCATCAGTGTCATCCGTGGTGAAATCACCGGTGATGACTCCCCGGAACGGCGGGTGGAAGCCAAGATCGCACGGAAATCTTTTTGTGGCAAGGGTCGGTTTTTCATCATTGATGAAGCCGACTTGATGGAAACTGCTGCCCAGAATTGCCTGCTTAAAACCCTGGAAGAACCCCCAGCGGAAGCCTATTTGATCTTGATTTCCAGTAGTCCGGGCACGCTCTTATCCACGATTCGCAGCCGTAGTCAGATGTTGGAATTCACCCATCTGCCCGACGAGATCATTGCCCAAGCAATTGCCCCGGCCAATCTTGCCCCGGCCGATGCCAACCTGCTGGTGCGTCTCTGCAGTGGCAGTCTGGGTGAAGCCGAAGCCCGTTTGGCGGAGATCACGTACGCCAGTGGCGGCGCTACCGACCCCGACGAAGAGGAATCTGATCTCGAATCCGACGAAACGGAAAGCGATACCAAAACCCGGGGCAAAGCCACCTTTAACCCTCTGGCTTTGGTGGGTTGGGCACATCATATATCACGCATATGCGAAGGATTGGCCAAAGGGAAGCTACACGGCGCTTCGGCGGCAGAGGATTTTCTGGTTTTAGCCAAAGAAGCCGCCACGCTTCGGCTGAAACGTGACAAATTAACCCCGGAAGCACAGGCGAGTCGTGACGGTATCACCGATATGCTGCGGTTGATGGGGTGTTGGTTAAGCGACCAACTTCGTTATCAGGCGGGTTTATCGGTCCAGGCCCCGATGCCGGGGCAACCGTTGGGATTATCTGTGGATGCGTTGGAATACCTGCTGGGCCGATTGCGCGGGGCGGAAACCTATATCGAAATGAACGTACGCGACAAAATGGTCATTACTACCTTGCTGCTGGAATGGCAACGCGCGTTACAATATGCCATAGCAGCGAAGTAACTCCACAACGCCGGATTGGAGGCCAGCATGACCCACCCACAATCATCCTCTACGGTACCGCCAGAACACATTTACACCGGTCATGTGGTTTACATTTTTGGCTTCGACGTGGCATGGGAGCTTAAACGCGAGTCGTTACAGACTATACTGGGCCAGCCAGTGGCGCAATTTAAGGTTGATTTATCCCGCCGGGCCCCCCGCCAGGATTTTTTCCACCCGGCCAAAATGGTCCGGATGCCTGCATTGGAACGACTGGGCCCTGATGGTCCGGTGCGGGTGGAAATCGAAGTCAAGCTGCTGCCGGTGGGTGCGTTATCTATTACGGCCCGGGTCCCCTTCCGGGTTACCCGTTTGGAAGATTTGGTGGCGTTTCACGATTTGCGTTTCAGCACAGGCGAAACCATCCTTCAGGAGGTGTACCGGATTGCCGAGGACATATGCCGTGATATCAAAGGGGCATTAATCAAACCGGTGGAACGCCTGAGCGATGAAGAGGCTTACACGGTATTCTGCCTGGATACATTACCGCCCAATACCGGAGCCAACTGGTCCACGGAATTGTGGTTGCAACAAAACCGACGGATTGTGGCGGCCATTCTGACGCAGGAAAGTGATCCCAATGAATTGTCGGTGCAGGAGGCCGAAGAAAGCACCCAACGTTACCTCAGTTACTATGACGACGATTTGGTGGTGGTAGATTGGGACGCAGCGCTCTTGATTGATGAACCGGGCAAGTTTGCCGAAACGCTCTACCTGATGGAACTGGCCAATGTGCAATTGGCGGAATTGGAAGCTTATGACCGTATGTTGGATGAAGTGTTGGTGCGGGCCTACCGGGATTTAAGCACCCGGAAAATGTTCTGGAAAGGCAGCGCAATCCAACGCTCCTTGCGCGAAATTCGGGTGGATTTTGCGCGCATGTCCGATGAACTGCAGAATATCACGAAGTTCTTTGGGGATTGGCATACCGCCCGGGTATATCAGGCGATTGCCGGTCGTTTCCATCTGGCAGATTGGCAGCACACCGTGGAATCCAAGCTCAAAACTCTCGACGAGTTATATGACATTTTACAAGCCGAGAAAAACAACCGGCTGATGCTGATTTTGGAACTCCTCATCGTCCTGTTGTTTGTGGCCGACATTGTCATGCTGCTGAAGAATGGCCGATAATTCTCCGGCCGTTCAATGCCGATGGGGATCTTCCAGATAGGTGTATCCGTTCATACCGTTTTCGTAGAAACGCAGCAATTGCGTGCCTTCTTCCAGCGTGATACGTTTGTCCCGCAAGGCTTTTTCTACATCGCGCCGCATGTCGTTAAGCAGTTCTTCGGCATTGAATTGCACGTAACCGAGAACCTCTTTCACACTGTCACCGCGTACGACTTCCTCGATCATAACCTGATTCTCGTCGTCGAGACGCACGTGGACGGCGTTGGTATCCCCAAGCAGATTGTGTAAATCTCCCAGAATTTCCTGATACGCGCCCACCAGGAACGCCCCCAGGAAATAATCGCCCCCGTTAAAGGGGTGAAGCTCCAGAACTTTTTTCACGTCGCGCAGGTCAATGAAGGAATCAATCTTGCCATCGGAATCACAAGTGATGTCGGCCAGAACCCCGCGCCGCGTGGGCTCATCCAACAGGCGGTGGATGGGCATGATCGGAAAGAGCTGCTTGATGGCCCAGCTATCTGGCATACTTTGGAAGAGCGAGAAATTACAGAAGTAGGTGTCGCTCAACTGGGCTTGCAGACTTTCGAATTCCTCGCCGGAGTAATCCATTTCTGCCAGCGATTTCAGGACTTTGCCGCAGACGGCCCAGAAGATTTTTTCTGCCAGACTGCGCAGTTCCAGACTTAAATAACCGAGGTTGAACAGGTTCAGAGCCTCATCGCGCATCTGCATGGCGTCGTGATACACTTCCCGGGCATTTTTAGTATTTACTTCCTTGTACAAATCGAACAAATCACGCACCGGCTGGGGTATTTCTTCGTTAGTGGGCAACTGCTCGGGAATCTCAAACCGGTCAAAACCACTCACCCCGAGCACATTGAAAATCAGCAAACTTTGATAGCTGACCAGCGCCCGGCCGCTTTCGGTGATAATCGTGGGGTGTTTGACGCCCGATTCGTCACACACACTTTTGATACGGAAAATGACATCGCTGGCATATTCCTGCAACGAATAGTTGGTCGAACTTTCAAAATTGGTCTGACTGCCATCGTAATCAATCCCCAGCCCCCCGCCCACATCAATATATTCCATCCCCGCGCCGGCTTTGGCCAATTCGGCATAAACCCGGGCGGCTTCATTGAGCGCATTTTTGATGGTGCGGATATTGGTGATCTGGCTACCGAGATGGAAATGCAGCAGTTTAAGGCAATCTTCCATACCGAGGGATTTGAGGTGATTGAGCAATTGCAGAACTTCCGCCGCAAACAGACCGAATTTGCTGCGCACCCCACCGCTGGCTTCCCAGCGTCCGCTGCCGCGGGCAGCCAGTTTTACGCGTACCCCGATATTCGGGCGCACGCCATGCAACTGGGCATACTTAATGATGAGTTCCAACTCGGTATATTTTTCCACCACCGGGATGATGCGCTTGCCGAGTTTCTGCGCCAGGATGACCGTTTCAATGAATTCGTCATCTTTGAAACCATTACAGATGATGGGATTGTCATCACCCTTGGTTAGGGCCAGAACGGCCAACAGTTCGGGTTTGCTGCCTGCTTCTAAACCGAAACCAAAGGGCTTGCCAAAATTGACGATTTCTTCGACTACATGACGTTGCTGGTTCACTTTGATGGGATAGACGCAGCGGTATTGGCCCTGATAGTCATTCTCTTTGATGGCATTCTGAAACGCCTGATACATCTCTCCGACGCGATGTTTCAGAATATCGGTCAGACGAATGAGTACCGGGGGCTGAATCCCGCGGGTAATCAGTTGATCCATCAGATTCTTGAGGTCAATGCCCCGGGCGGGATCCTTATCGGGATGAACCACCACATGCCCGAGCTCGTTGATGCCAAAATAACCCTTGCCCCAATTCCGAATCCCATACACTTCTTCCGATTCGGAGATTCCCCAGGTCTTGGCGGATATATCCAGAGGCGAACGGTTACCACTGATGGTCATGCGTATTTACTCGTTTCCATGCAGCCCAAAGCTGCGAATACCACGCCCGACCCGTGAAGTCTGTTTTTGTAACGCCGGTAATCGGGAACCCGGAAGCGTTCAATGTCACCATTGTGCAATTATGTTAGCAGGATTTTCCCAACAGGGAACACTTTTTTACGACATTTTTTCTACCCCAACGGCAGGCCCGGGCAACCAACGCTGCCAGACGTCCCCTCCCAGTCGGATTTGACTGGCTAATTCCCAGCCGGATGGCACCGGTGGAGCCACAACCAAACCACTTAAATCGGTCGCTTTGACTGGAGCCAGGGGCCGCAGGCCAATGACGCATTGGATTTCATCCACACCGCCCGCCTGCATAACATCAAGCAAAACCTCGCGGCCCCCCTCAATCAGGACGTTGGTAAATGCAGCATCTTGAAATCTGCCCAGTAATGCCAGCCAATCGAGCCGATGCGGCAGCCGCAAGGGGATTTCGTAACAGGTAACCGGGCCGTGGTTTTGAAGATTTAGGATGGTATCAGATTGGTGCGGGGTCAGAGGCCCGTGCATAAGCCAGACTTTGTGGGGTGATGGTGTACGCAGAATCTGGCGATCGGGAGTTATACGCAAGGTTGGATCGAGTACTACCCGGGTCAGGTAACGTGCGGGTTCCGTATGGTCGGGTAATCGGCAGGTAAGCTGGGGATCATCCACCATGATTGTGCCCACGCCTACCACCAGTGCGTCGAGTCGGGAACGCAGACGCTGCAACGCCTGCAAAGCGGTTGGGCCACTGATTGCGATACGTTGCCGGGCATGTCCCATATAACCATCGGCACTCTGAGCCCATTTGGCGATAACCCAAGGGCGCTGCCGGGTCATGCGACTGATAAATGGTGCCATTAAGGCTTGGGCCTGAGTCCCACTAAGCCCAACCTCCACCTGAATGCCCACCTTACGCAATTGGGCAATCCCTTGTCCCGCCACCAGAGGGTTGGGATCTACCATGGCAACGACCACCCGTTTAATCCCGGAGCTAATTACCAAATCACTACAGGGCGGGGTCTTACCATGATGGCAACAAGGTTCCAGCGTCACATAAAGCGTGGCGCCTTCTGGTGTGGCCGTGCAGTTACGAAGGGCCATGACTTCGGCATGAGGGAGACCAAAACCAGCGTGAAAGCCTTCCCCAATGCGGACGCCATCGCGAACCACGACCGCACCGACCATGGGATTCGGTTCTACCCGACCTTGACCCTGACGGGCCAGCACCAAAGCCCGGGCCATGTGCTCATGGTCACACGCCGTCCAAGCAGGCGGTTGGCTGGTTAAGTTGGGCATCATTCCTCCGGCCATCAGGCGCGCAGGATAGCGCCAAAGGCGGCTTGCAGCGTTTGCAGCGCCAACGTCATTTGGGTGTCAACTTCATCCGCCCGTAAGGTGGTGTCGTTGGAGCGGAAAGTTAACGACAACGTCACGCTTTTTTGGCCAGCGGGGATTTGCTTGCCTCGGAAGGTACCGACAAAAGCAATGCTTTCCAACTGGGCAATATTAACACCACGCAAAGCGTTTTCGATATCAAGCCAGCGGACGGCTTCAGCCACTACGATCGACAGGTCGCGCGTGACACCGGGATACCGGGGTAAAACTACAGCCAAGCGTTGCGCCTGATATTGTGTCAGTAACGGGGTGAGTCGTAATTCCGCATAGGCGGGCTCTTGGCGCAGGTCATATTCTGCGCTTAACCTAGGGTCCACTACGCCAATCCAACCCAAGGTGTGCGTTTGTCCCGCATTGACCATCTTCAAACTGGCTGCAGTACCGGCTTTCGTTCCCGGCAAAGATTCCGGTTGCACAATCAATGCGGCTTGAGGGTTAATACGCGCCACCAGTAATTCGACGATCCCTTTGACTGCGGACAAATCCACACCCAGAATTCCCACCACCGGGATTTCCGTAGGTACGCCAGCTGGTGATACCGCAGCCTGATGGAAGACTGGAGCAATTTCATAAAGCCCATGAATGGTTTGCCCAGCGTTTTGGTTGGTACGAGCGACCGAAAGTAAGCTGGGTAAAAGACTGCTGCGGATTGCATTGCTGGCCTTGCGCACCGAATCGCGAACTTTCAGCACTTGGTTATTGGCGGGAACAAATTTTTTGGCCAGCCGTTCATCCACAAAACTGACGGTCATAACTTCGTCGCAGCCCGCCGCAAGGAGAACCTGATTGACGATTTTACGGGCTTTACGTTCGTCGGCTTCCCCGCGGATTTCAAAGTGAATGGCGGATTCCAAGGGAATGTGCTGGTAACCATACACCCGGGCAATTTCTTCGATCAGGTCAATTTCACGCGACACATCCAGCCGGTGGGAAGTAACCTGACAGGTACACACTGCGCCGGCCAGCTTGGGCTGGAAACCTAAACGGTCCAGAATCGACAAAGCCGTATCGGCGGGAATTTCATACCCGAGAATTTCAGTAATCCGGCTTAGACGGAGTTTCACGGATAACTCCGGCGCTCCGGCTAGCCCCTGTTCAATGATGGGGCCGGCCACGGTCCCACCCGCAAGTTCGCAAATCATCTGGGTAGCGCGTTGGCTGGCCAAAACTGCCAGGGTTGGGTCTATGCCACGTTCAAAACGGTATGAAGAATCACTCATCAGCGCCAGGTTTCGCGCTGCGTGGCGGATAATCAAAGATTCGAACCGGGCGGATTCCAGCAAGATGGTGTGGGTTTGGTCGGTTACCTCACTGGCTTTTCCCCCCATCACCCCGGCCAAGGCCAAAGGTTGCTCGGAATCGGCAATAACCAGCATGGCGGGATCCAAACGCATGCTGGCGCCGTTGATCATAACCATCGTTTCACCCGCGCGGGCGCGGCGGACATGAATCGCGTGGTTCTTCACGCATCCAGCATCAAACGCATGCAACGGCTGGCCCAGTTCCATAAGCACGTAATTGGTGACATCCACCACATTGTTCACGCTCCGCAAGCCCAGCGCTTCCAAGCGTATGCGGAGCCATTCGGGGCTGGGGGCTACTTTGACGTTCTGTATCACACGCGCAGAATAAAATGGGCAATCGTTGGCGTTCTCGATGGCTACGGTTACAGACGAACCGACCTCCGCCATGCTGGCGGAAGGCACGTTCTTGAGCTCCATGAATTGGTAACCCAAAAGCGCTGCGACCTCACGGGCCACGCCCACATGACTGAGGCAATCGGTACGATTGGAGGTAACTTCAACATCCAGCACAGTTTGGCCCGCCACTTGGGCAATGGATTCCACCGGCAAACCCGCGTTTAATAGGGCGTCGGCCACCACCTGAGCGGACAGGGGATGGTCAATATACTCTTGCAGCCATTCAAGAACGATTTTCATATTTTAAGTCACCTACAAAAGCATGAAACTATAACGACTTAACGCGAAAAGCAAAACCCCAACCCTATCTGGGCGTATAAAGCCGGTATTGGTATAATCCCTGCATTCTAGGACCCAAGGGAACCCGACATGTCCGCCATTCAGATAGATCTCGCACAATCACGGGCGAAAGCCACGCTTAAGTCCTGCGTTGACGTGCTCAAACAAGGCGGTCTGGTGGTCGTGCCGACCGATACCGTCTACGGGGTGGCATTCAACTTGTTGAATAGCGAAACCCGGCACCGGGCAACAAAGCTACTTAACTTACCCGACCATGCGTGCTGGACACCCCATCTCGCGCAGGCCCATCAAGCTGCGGTATGGTGGTCGGATTCGAGTCCGTTACTAAAACGCTTGACGAAAAAAGCCTGGCCAGGGCCTGTTGCCATTCAGGCCCGCGCACACGCAGCGATAAATCACACCTCCTCTGAATTGGGTACGGTGACCGTGGATCAGGGTTTCGTGACCTTGCGTTTGCCTGATCATGTCCAATTATGTGAATTAATTGCAGAGGCTACACAATCATGGATCGCTACAGGAACTTGCCGAAGCCCTAGGTGGCAAAGTGGATGCGGTCGTATGGGACGGACAGACTAAGTATCGTAAACCTTCAAGTCTGGTTCGCGTTGTCGATGGAACAATGATTGTAATACGTGAAGGGGCGATTCCTTCACGAATGTTGGAACGCATGTCTGGTTTAACAGTATTGTTTGTTTGTACGGGCAACACGTGTCGGTCTCCCATGGCCAGTGCATTGGCGCGGAAAATCATGGCTGAGAAGCTTGGAATAAATGTTAACTCGTTGTCTGCGCAGCACATACATGTAGTTTCGGCAGGCGTTTCTGCGGCTACGGGGCAACCCGCCACTTTGGATGCAATTACGGCGGTTGGTGAACTTGGGGCCGATTTAGGCCCGCACCGTGCCCAGCGGGTTACCCCAGAACTGTTGCAACATGCGGATGTTGTGTTTACGATGACCCATGCACATCGCGATGCGGTCGTTGGGACTTGGCCTTGGGCGGCGGAAAAGACCAAACGTCTGAATCCGAAGGGTGATATTGAGGACCCGATCGGCCAGGGTTTGAGTGTATACCGGGCCGTGGCGAAGAAGATGCAGGAAGTTATCACGAGTCGGCTTGAGGAGTTTTTGACATGATTATTGCCATAGCCTGCGATCACCGCGGTTTTCTGATCAAACAGAATATTGTCGCGCAAATTCGCGATCAGGGGCATACCTGCACAGATTTTGGTACGGATTCCGCCAAGCCATGCGATTATCCTGACTTTGGCTTACCTGCCTGCCAAGCCGTGTCCCAGGGCCAGGCAGAACGTGCGATTTTGGTGGATGGCAGTGGGATTGGCATGAGCATTATTGCCAATAAATTACCCCGTATTCGTGCCGCCGTATGCCACGACGAACTAACGGCCCAGATTTCACGCCAGCATAATGATGCCAACGTACTCTGTCTGGCGGCGGATTATCTGGGCGCGGAATTGATCCGACGGATTATCAATGTTTGGCTGGCCACCGGTTTTGAGTCGGGCCGACACACCCGTCGTCTGGAAAAAATCGACGATTTCGAGCGCAAATTATTCCCCGGGCTGGCTGGTGATCCAATTCTGCGCGACGAAGTCTGATTTTCCCCAAATGTAATCATAATGGACTTTCCCGACGCCGGGAGGCCTCCTACTATTGCAATGGAAAATGATCCCTCTGCGTTCCGGAATTGATGTAGGCCCTTATGACCACCATCGCCAGCCCCAAAGCTAATGCCAGTACCAAGTTGCGCCATGGCCTCATGGAGCTACTCAAGGTTCGACTCAATGCGATGGTGGTAACCACCGCCGTGGTCGGTTACCTGCTGGTTCATGGCCCGACGGATTGGGGGCAATTGAACGGCTTGGCTTGGGGCACCTTTGCGCTGGCCAGTGCAGCCAGTATCATAAATCAGGTTATCGAACAAAATCGCGATGCCCTGATGCAACGCACCGCACACCGCCCGTTGGTCACCGGACAAATTACCCCCCCAACCGCACGCTATTTGGGATTGGCGCTGGCGCTGGTGGGCAGTTGGATTCTGGTTGCCACCTGTGGGTATCAGGTGGCCGCACTAGGTTTGGGTAATTTCCTGCTCTATACACTCGTGTATACCCCATTAAAGCCGATTTCGACGACCAATACACTGGTGGGCGCCATTTGTGGTGCGGTTCCGCCGTTGATGGGTTGGATTGCGGCCGGCGGGGCTTGGGACGGAGCCGGTGGCTGGCTTTTGGGATTGTTACTCTTCGCGTGGCAAATTCCTCATTTTCTGGCTTTGGCATGGCTATATCAGGAAGATTACCTGCGCGGTGGGTTCAAAATGTTGGCCAGTAATGACACCGATGGGACCACCACCGGACGCATGATGATTCTGTATAGCTTGGCCTTGGTTCCCATAGGTCTGATTGCGATTCTGGTTCAGATGGTCGGTTGGTTTGGTGGTGGGATCGCGTGTTTGATGGGTATGGGCATGGTACTACTGGCCATACAATTTAGCCGTAAGCCAACACTGGCTTCTGCACGAAAACTTTTTCTATACAGTGTAATTTATCTGCCTGTGGTTTTACTGGCGTTGGTCATGGACCGCACGGTGGGCGACGCCACCACCCAAATTGCGCTTAATCTCATTGTGTCGGCACCCCATTGATATGACTGCAACCACCCCCAGCCCCAAAGTGAAGTTAACCTTTAAAACAGGTGGTTGGGTGTTGTTGCTCTCCGCCGTAGTTACAGTACTTGCCGTAGTACTTACACTGTACCCGCGTTGGTCGGGGCAGGGGCATCGGCAATTGGGGGACGGAAAAGATATTACGACCTACGGTTTCGATCTGAGTAATTTTTCAGGCAACCGTGCGTATTTGGTGGCATCCGGCACCGGCCGGGATGCGTTGCGGGCCATGGATAACCCGCCGGTACTTACACTGGCAGAGACGTTGGAACAATCCCGGGGCCGGGGCAAGTATCTGGTGGATGATGATCTGGTGATCGGGGTGGAAGTAGCTGGGATGGCTCGCGCCTACCCGCTGCGTTTGCTGCAATTGCACGAAGTAATCAACGATACGCTCGGGGAGTTACCCATTGTGGTCACCTATCACGCGATTAGCGGTACCAGTACAGTACAGAAACGCGAGATAGGCCAGCAGATTTTTACCTTCGGATTTAGTGGTCTGATTTACCAGTCCTGCCTACTGATGTACAACCATGCCCCGCCGGGCAAAGAAAGCCTGTGGTCACCGCTGCAACGCAGCGCATTAAGTGGCCCGGCATTGGGACAGGAACTACCTCCCCTGCCCTACCGTGTGGTACCGTGGAGTTATTGGCGCAATTTGCAGCCCACCACAACTGTGGTGGCACGCGAGGAAGGGCTCCGCGCGGAATACAGCCGCGACCGCTATCAGGCTTATTTTGCCCACGATGAAGTGCCGTATCCTGTAGCCATGCCGGAAACCAAGTCATCATGGCCGCTTAAAACCGTGGTCATGGCGTTAGAGAATGCCCCGCGTAATTACGTACTCATTCCTTTGGATGCGTATTCGTCAGGGACCCAACCGGAGCAAACTTATCCGCTTAAGGTTGCCGGGCTACAATATCAAATCCGGGTATGGCCCCGTTTGCATGCTGCGGAAGTGACCGATGTATCAGGCACACTGGTTCCCAGTATTCGCAGTATGAACTTTGCCATGAGTGCGTTTTATGGTGCCCATACGATCTGGCAACCAGAAATGTCGCACCCCGGGATGTTAAGGTAATCTTGGCTGGGTGTTGACGCATGCCCAGCATCTGGTACTATCAAGTATTCAGTATTTGCGTCGTAATTTAGGAGTTTCTTATGTCCGGCCACTATAGCAATGTCAAAGTTCCCAGCCAGGGGCAACCGATTACCATGGGGCAAGATGGCTTGCTCAAAGTCCCCAATAA
>JBIJDM010000063.1:0-12366 GCA_044344145.1 Phycisphaerae bacterium | reverse complement strand
GCCAACTGATCCAACAGGCTCAGGCCCTGTTCCCGGGTTTGCGCATCGGCCAACAGTAACCGCGCGGCCAACAGCATCCCGATGGGGTGGCGGGGATTATCCTTGGTGAAGAACTGCCACCATTGCTCTTGCGCCGCGGCATCGTTTTGTTCCCACAACTGCTGGGCCAATAAAAACGCGAACGTCAGATCATCGGGAAAACGCCGCACATAGCCCAGCAATTCCAACTGGGCGGCTTGAATCTGGCCCCGGGCCTGCAGCACATCCAGCAAGGTCCGACGGACATGGGCGGCGTCGGGATAACGATCGCGCAGCAGTCGGGCTTCGGGCAGGGCGGCTTGAAAATTCTCCTGCCGGACCAGCCACAGCAGCGGCCAAAGCTGGGTTTCGGTCGGTCGGTTGGTTATTTGGCCGGCCTGTGCGATCAAACTGTTCACCGTGGCGGGCTGGCCCAGCGTGAGGCTTAAATCGAACGCCAGAATATACGCGGGGGCCAACTGGGGATCGAGCCGGAGTGCGGCCTGGGCATGCTGCAGGGCCGGGCGCAATTGCAGCGTATGGAACAGACACCACGCGGCCACATAATGACTGCGGGCCTGAATGGCAGGCGTGCCGGTGGGTTGCCAAGTGGCCAGACTCACGCTGGCGGAGGCGGGCCAGCGGGCGACCCAGGTTTGGGTCAAGTCGCGCAGTTCTTCGCTGTCCTGGGCGAATAATCCCTGCGCATGGGCCAGTGTGGTGATGCCCGCGGGCAGGTTGCCCTGACTGTGGGCCAATGCCCAATCCAGCATGTGATCGGAGATGGGGTGTTGCCCCGCCGGTTGGGCCAATATGGTTTGCAGGCGTTGCAGCGCGGCATCAATCTGCCCGCGGCGCTGCAGGCGCAGGATGGTGACCAATTCCGCACCGCGCGGCATGGTATTGCCGTTGATCCCCGGTGGTGGGGTCAGGTCAAATGCCGGCGCCGGGCCCAGGTTGGCGGCGCTCGCGGTGTTATCCAGATAATCCAGCCAGGCGCAGGCGTCGGCGCTGCCGCCGGTGGTCCCCAGCAGAGCCACAATTTCGCGTTGGGCCAGCGCGGCCGACTGCCGCAGCGCCACGCGGGTACGGCGTTGTAAGACCAGCGGTAATTGGTCCGGCGGGCACAATAGTGCGGCGTCGAGATACGGCCACGCCTCGGGCGCAGCGCCGGCGGCCAGCAGATTATCCGCAATCACCAGTGCGATCACCCATTGCTGCTGCATCATTTCCGCGGCATTGTTGTCGTAGCGATAACTCACGCGCGGCGATTGCAGGGCCAGCAATAATTCCTGGGCCACACTGGCCGCGGCGCGATGGTAACCCATTTTTTGTAAGCACTGGATATACAGCAGTTTGCAGGTCAGCGCATCAGTCCGCAGGGGCGCGTCGTCCAAGCCCTGGAGCCCGGAACCGAAATGATGTGCGGCGGTGATCAGATCCTGCCGGTCGTACCAGAAGGAACCGAGCAGGAAGTTGGCTTCGAAGCCGGTGGGGTCCTGCATATAGGCACGCTGCAGATAGATACTGGCCTGGTTGACCTGATTCAGGCCGATCCGGGCGCGGGCGGTGAGTATCAGCGTGGCATAACTTTGCGGATCAATCTGCAGGGCCAGATCACATTCCTTAATGACCGCCGGCAGATCGTTTTGATTCAGCGCGTCGCGGGCGCGGATGTAATGCCGCATGACCTGATCAGTCATCAGATTATCGTGCGGTTTGGTGGTGGGCATGGGCAGGTTGGGTTTGGTGGCCCCGGCGGCGAGTTGCGCCTGGACGGCCGACAACGGCAAGGCGTGTTCCGGCGCGGGCTGGTTCGGCAGTTTCAGGTCCAGCAGATTGAGATTACGCAGCAAGGTAGCTGACGCCGTGGTGGTTGGCGCGGCGGTCAGCGCCAGACCGACCTGCCAACGTTCCGCGGGGCTCATGGTTGGTACGGGGTCCTGCGTGCCCAGACATCCCGGCAAGGCCGCGCCCAGCGCAGCCAGCGTGAACAGGAACGTCAAAGTGCGGGCGATCGGACGCGCATTGGGCAACATACAGGTGATACTCCGTTCCCGGCATTATAACGTCTGGTCGACGGGCGGATACCGCGGTAGGCCAAAATTGGGCCACGAAATTGACCTCAGCAGGGGTTCTGATGGGCTGGGATTGGCCCGATTGGGGTATAATTGCCTCAATTGGTGGAAAAACTGGCGTTAGCTTGGCATACTTAACAGCATGGCATCACGTACGATCGAAAATTATCTCAAGCAAGTCTACCTCGAGGCCCAACAAAGCCACGAGGGGGTGGTCGTTATGGGCCGGCTGGCCCAGGTCATGGGCGTGGTGCCTGGGACGGCGACCAGCATGGTCAAAGCCCTGGCCGATTCGGGACTGGTGGATTATGAACCGCGGCTGGGGGTGCGGCTGACGCGCGCGGGCGAACAATTGGCCCTGCATGTACTCCGCCGGCACCGGCTGGTGGAATTGTTTCTGGTGCAGGTGGTGGGGTTGGATTGGTCCGAAGTCCATCCCGAGGCCGAAGAATTGGAACATGCCATTTCGGACAAAGTTTTGGAACGCTTTGATGCCCTGCTGGGGTATCCGGTGACCGACCCGCACGGCGACCCGATTCCTACCTCGGCGGGGCAGGTGCCCGTGCAACAGTTGGCCGATCTGACGCTGTGCCCACTGGATGCCAAAATGATCATTGCCCGGGTGATTGATCAGGACCCGGCGTTTCTGCAATACGTCAGCCAGCGCGGGCTGATTCCCGGCAAGGCGGTATGGGTACGGCAACGTCATACCCTCAGCGATGCGCTGGAAGTGGAATTGGATGCCCAGCAGCGGGTGACTTTGAGTATGACCGCGGCGCGTAAGTTTCTGGTGACCGTCCCGGCGGTGGGAGGGGCCGCGTGATCGAACAGGAAAATATTATCCGGTTGGTGGATGTCTATAAGAGTTTCGGGGCATTGAAGGTATTGTCCGGGGTGAACCTGAATATCCGCGCCCGCGAGAGCCTGACGATACTGGGCCCTTCGGGGACCGGCAAGAGTGTGGTGCTCAAACACATTGTGGGACTGCTGCGGCCGGATGCCGGCGAAGTCTGGTTTCATGACCAGCGCGTGGACCAACTCAACGAGGCGGGCTTGGAACCCATCCGTATCCGCTTTGGGTTCCTGTTCCAGATGGGCGCCTTGTTCGATTCGATGACGGTATTTGAAAACGTGGCCTTTCCCTTGCGCGAACATGGGCGCTACAGCAAGGCGGATATCAAGCAGATTGTGGCCGGCAAACTGGCTATGGTGGGGCTGGATGGCACGCAGGGCAAGATGCCCAGCGAACTGTCGGGTGGGATGCGCAAACGCGTGGCGCTGGCCCGGGCCATTGCGCTGGACCCGGAAGTGGTGCTGTATGATGAGCCGACCACCGGTCTGGATCCGATCCGTTCGGACTTGATTAACGAACTGATTCTTAAATTGAACGAAGAACTCAAAGTCACCAGCATCATTGTCACCCACGATATGACCAGTGCGTTCAAGGTTTCGGACCGCATTGTGATGCTGAGTAATGGCCAGATTCGCGCTGAGGGGACGCCGGAACAAATTCGCACCAGTGAAGACCCGGAGGTGCGGCGCTTCATTGATGGCCGCGCCAGCGAGGAAGATTTGCGTGCGCTCAAGCGTATCCGTGAGGATCACCATCTGGCCGAGGACGCCCAGGCCACTTATGAAAGCCTGGAGCAACCATGAATCTGGCTTTCTACACCCAAACTTTCCGGCTCGGGCTGGCCAACCTGCGATTGCACAAGCTGCGCAGTTTTTTGACCACGCTGGGCATCATTTTTGGGGTGCTTTCGGTAATTACCATGGTGGCCATCGGTGAAGGCGGCAAACAACAGACGCTCAAGGCCGTGGCGCAGTTGGGGGCCACCAATGTGATTCTGCGTACCGTGGCGCCGCCGGAAAATACCCGGTTGCAAAGCCGACAGAGCCGCACGTCCATCTATGGGCTCAAGCGTCTGGATTTGGAGGCGGTTCAGGAGGCCGGGCGTAATGGTAATATTCCGTTCATGGAACGCATTGTTCCGGTCCGCGACAGCGAGCAGATGGTGGTGAAGGGTGAAATCCGGGCCAACTGTAATCCGGTGGCGACCACGCCCGAGTTTTTCGAGGTGGCGCATCTGCAACTGGCCCAGGGACGTTTGCTGACTCCCGCTGATATGGAGCAACAACGCGCGGTGTGTGTACTCTCGGCGGCGGTGGCCCAGCAATTATTCGGGGCGCAAAGCTCGCTGGAAGATGTGATTCGCATTGGTGGGCGTTTGTTCGAAGTGGTGGGGGTGTTGCAGCCGGTGGGGTTGGCGGGGGGCAAGGGATCGAGCCTGACCGGGCGCGATCTGAACCGGGATTTATATTTTCCCCTGACCACGTCGGCGCTGTTTTTCTCCGACACCATTGTGCGCCGGACCGGCAGCACCTTCGAACGCAAACAGATTGAATTAAGCGAAGTTTACATTCGCGTGGATGTGGCCGAACATGTCGAGGCGGTGGCGGCGGCGCTGGGACGGATGCTGGAATTGCGCCATACTGATACTCAGGACTTTTCCGTGATTGTGCCGCGCGAATTGTTGAATCAGGCGGATGCCACCCAGCGGACGTTCAATCTGATTATGGGCGGGATCGCCAGCCTGTCATTATTGGTGGGCGGAATTGGTATTATGAATATTTCGCTGGCCTCGGTTACCGAACGCACCCGGGAAATCGGGGTGCGGCGGGCGCTGGGGGCCCGGAGGCAGCATATTATTCTCCAGTTCCTGATTGAAACCACCACGCTGTCCGTGGCCGGTGGCCTGATTGGGGTGCTGGGCGGAATTGTGGTTTCGCTCTCGGTGGAATGGTTGTCGAAGGGATCGTTCCCGACTTCCATCACGCTGTGGAGTGTGGTGTTGAGTTTTTGTATCAGTGCGGGTGTGGGTATTATTTTCGGGCTGTATCCGGCGATTGTCGCGGCCCATAAAGACCCGATCCAAGCCCTGCGTCATGACTAACTGCGGTGATTTGGTATGCAGCCTGATTTATATACCCAACTGACCAGTCTGATCGCGCAACAGCGCCCGGAGTTGTGCGCCTGGCGCCATGACTTCCATCACCATCCGGAAGTTCGTTACGAAGAAATCTGGACCAGCCGGCGGGTGGCGGAATTGCTCGGGGCCATGGGTATACCCTGTCAGACGGGCCTGGCCGAAACCGGCGTGGTGGGACTGATTACCGGTACCGCACCGGACGGACCGACGCCGCGCTGCGTGGCGCTGCGGGCGGATATGGATGCCCTGCCCATCACCGAACGCACCAAATTGGATTATGCCAGTACCCGCCCCGGCTGTATGCACGCCTGCGGCCCCGGTGGCCACATGACCATTTTGCTGGGCGCCGCGGCGGCGCTGCAACGGCTGCGGCATACGTTCCGCGGGACGGTGAAATTGATTTTCCAACCCGCCGAAGAAGGCGGGCAGGGAGCCCAGCGGCTGTGTCAGGCGGGGGTATTACAGGACCCGCCGGTGGATGTGATTTATGGTTTGCACGGCTGGCCGATGTTGGAAGCGGGGAAGATCGGCCCGTATCCCGGCGCGCTGTTGGCGGGGCTGGATGTGCTGGATATTGAAATCACCGGGCGCGGTGGTCATGCCGCCATGCCGCACCTGTGTCAGGATGTGGTGGTGACGGCCAGTGCACTGGTGCAGGCCCTGCAGACTGTGGTGGCGCGGCGGCTTGATCCACTGCAGCCGGCGGTATTGTCGCTGGGGATGCTGCAGGCGGGGACCACCTTCAATGTACTGCCCGAACGGGCGCAATTGAGCGGGACGATCCGATATTTTTCCGAAACAGTCCGGGCGCAACTCACCGCCCATATCCAGCAGATCGCTCAGGGGATCGCGTTGGCGTATGACTGCCGCATTGCGGTGAATTTCTCCGGCTATACCCCGCCGACGGTGAATACGCCGGTGGCCACGGCGCGGGTGGCGCAGGTGGCGGAGCAATTATTGGGGCCGGCGCGGCTGGCCACGGTGGCGCCAGCCATGTGGGGCGAAGACTTTGCGTTTTATCTGCAAAAAGTGCCCGGCAGTTTTTTTGTGCTGGGGTTGCGTCCGGTTGGGGCGCAGGAATATCCCGCGCTGCATGACGAGCGGTTTGATTTCAATGACGATGCGTTACTGCCCGGAGCGCTGCTGCTGGCGGGGTTGGCGCTGGATGGATTACTTAACCCGACCCCGATACAGGAGACGCGGCATGATTAAGACGGCATGGCTGGGTGTGGCAGGTTTGGCTTTGACCAGTGCCGTGTCGGCGCAGTTGTTGCAGCCGCGTGAAGTGGTGGTGGTGGCGAACCGCAACAGCGTCGAGTCCATGAGGCTGGCGAAATATTATCAGGAGGGGCGGAAGTTGCCCCCGGAGAACGTGATCGCGCTGGATATTCCCATGCGCGAAACGCTGGAGGAACGCGTGTATCGCAAGCAGGTGGTCCCCGCCCTGCGGCAGGCATTGTTGCAGCAGAATCTGGCCCAATCCACCCGCTGTCTGGTGACGATGTATGACGTGCCCATCCGGATCGCGGCCCAATTGCCCGATGAAATCGAAAAGATTGAAATCAATACCCTGCAAATGGAACGTACCGCAACCACCGCCAAGATCAAGGCCATCATCGAAGAATTACGCGCGATGGCCCCGGCGCTGCCGGACCCCAATGCGACGACCACCACCGCACCCAAACCCGCTCCCACCACGCCGGGCGAAGAAGCCCGCAAATTGGCCAATGATGCGATGCTCGCCCTGCAAAATGCCAGCAAGCGCATTGCCATGGAACCCGAGGATTCCCGGATGGGACTGATGCTCCAGTTGGTGAAAGCCGATGTGCGGCTGCGCGGGGCGGCGGGGCGGATTTTGTCCCAGCCACCCCAGCCCAAGAATACCGTATTACAACAACAACTGGCCGACATCGCCAAGGTCCGGCAGGAATTCGAAGTCTTGGCCAAGGACCGGGAAAACGCCGCAAACCGCGAAAAAATGCGGCAGATTCAGTTGATGAATTTTGGTTTTGTGGCGTACCTGTTGCAGATTGAAGAGGACCTGATTTTTGTCAAGCGGGTGGATTCGGAAGCGGCGTTTGACAGCGAGTTGACGCTCTTATGGGAAGACCACTATCCGCGCACCCGCTGGGCGCTCAATCCGGCGAATTTAGAAATGCGCGTGCAAACCGCCAAGGCGCCCCAGTTGCCACGGCAACTGATGGTTTCCCGGCTGGATGCCCCCAACCCCGAGATCGTCATGAACCTGATTGATACGGGACTGCTGATTGAGCATGAAGGCAAGGGGCTCGATGGCGTGGCGTATTTTGACGCCCGGGGGCTGCCTGCGCAGGATGCGTATGGCAAGTTTGATCAGGATCTGCGTGACACGGCGAAATATCTCAAGACCTATACCGACCTGCAGGTGGAGTTGGAAGACACGCCCGAACTGCTGAAGCTCAAGGACGCCCCGAATGCGGTGCTGTATTGCGGCTGGTACTCGGTACGTAATTTCCAGGAGACCGCCGCCTTCAAAGCGGGCAGCGTGGGCTATCATGTCGCCAGCTTTGAAATGATGTCGCTGCATAATCAGATGGAAAAAGGCTGGGTGCCCAATCTGCTCAAACGGCACGTGGCCGCGACCCTGGGCTCGGTCGAAGAACCTTATCTGTCAGCCTTCCCCAAGCCCTCGCTGTTTTTCCCGCTATTGGTCTCGGGGGAGTTCACCAACGCCGAAATCTATCAGATGACCATCCCGCTGCTGAGTTGGCGGATGGCATTTGTGGGTGATCCGCTGTACCGGCCCTTCAAGGGCGCCGGCAAGATCAAGGTGGAAACACTGAAAGAACATCCGGTTCTGAAACGGGCTTTTGACACTTGGCCGCCGGAGGGGGTGCTGATTACCCCGTTGCCTGCCGTCACCACCAGTGGTCCCGCGACGACCCGGCCCTGAGTGTCATGGATGGGTGTTACTTGCCCATGACCAGCGGGTATTTCTTATAGAACATATCCCCGGCATCTGACAAGATTTCGGGCCGCGCGCGGGTTGCCTGCGTGGCGTTCCATTCCAGCACAATTCCGTCGCGTTCCTGTTGGGCACGGACCTGGGCATACGGCAGGGCCTGCACGGCCACGCCGTCACTGAGCGCCTGCACGGCGATAGTGCCCGCACTTTGGCCGGTGATCATGAAGACCGGCTCCATGCGGATCGAACCATAGGCAATATGACTGGCGGACAGGCACGCCGGCACCACCAGATTGGTGCATTCGTGGGCCTGGGGGAGCAGGCTGCGCAGCGAGATCGGATACGGCGGAAAGCCCCCGATCTCGACATTACCCTCGTTAAGCACCCGGCCATCCAATACCAGCCGCCGGCAGTTGTGTGAATCCATGGTATAGGCCGCCAGCGCGATGGGGTCTTCCACCACGGTGGTGCCCCGGCAGTGGTACTCGGTCATCACCAAACCGCCGATCATGCGCCGGGCTTCGCGGATATACAGTTGCGGGGTCCACCCGCCGGAATTGGTAAACTCGTCCAACGGCAGCCCGAGCCGCTGGGCATCGTCACGCACCCACTGGGGCAGGCGTTCATCGGTGCACAGGAAGTAATACATGCCCATCTGATAATTGACATGGTCCTGGAAAATCTGTTCACGGGTTTCATACGTGCCATCGGGCCACTGATAATTCATGCCGATGTTATCCGAGGAAATCGCCCCGAAGTTATTGGTGTCGGTTTTCTGGTTGGGCATGATGCGCGACAGGGTGTAGGGATCATAAATCCCCGCCGCGATGTAACGGCGCAGCAATTCATACCGCATCGGGTTGTAGCCTGCGGGCTTGGGGATGGGCTTGCGATTCGCGGGATTGAAGCTCAGGCAGGCGCGGAAATTGTATGCCTGCACGCAATGGTCGCCCTGGCCCTGGAAACCCGGCGCGACATCCTGCACCCCCGGCAGCAGACCGCTGCCGGGCTGGCCGGGCGTGATATAGGGATCAACCCAGGCGCGGAAGTTATGGCCGGGATGGCCGAAGTGTACGCCGTTGAGCGTTTCGCGGTACTGGCTGTTGGCCTCGCGGCCCACGTGATAACTGACGCCTGCTTTGGCCATCAGGTCGCCTTCATAGCTGGCGTCAATAAACATCTTGCCGCGATAAATCGCGCCGGTGGCGACTTCGATTTCGGTGATGGTCGTGCCCGTCTTACGCACCGCCGTCAGCGGGGCCAGCGTGTGGACGGTGATGCCGAATGTTTCGCACTGTTTCAGGAACCAGGCCCGGGCCACCTTGGGCTCAAAATTCCAGGCTTCGCTCTGGCCGTAGTGGGCGCCCATGTCCTGATAGAATTGGTAAGAAAGGCCCCCGATGGCATTTTTGTTACCGATGTCCGTGGCGCCCAATCCGCCGGAGGACAACCCGCCGATATGGGTGCCCAGTTCCACCACGATCACGGTGTGACCGAGTTTGCGTACCTGCATAGCCGCGGTGATCCCCGCGCTGGTGGCGCCGTAGACAATCACATCGGCGGTGTACGTCTCGGGTTTCGCCTGACGGGTGACGGGACGGTAGTAGTGCAGACCGGGCAGCGATTCAACCATGGTATAACCTCAGTAAGGGGTAATAATCAGCACAATATAGCTAATATAGCAATAAACTGTCAAGCAAGCGCAGGGAGCTATTGGGGCGGGGTAGGCTTTTGAGTAGGATTATTCCGTTGGGCTGCTGGTCAGAGCTTTGATCTGGGCTTCCAGCCGTTTGATCTCGTCGCGCAGGGTGGCGGCTTTTTTGTAGTCTTCGGCTTTCACGGCGGCGCCGAGTTCGCCCTGATATCGCAGGCATTTAATCCGCAGGGCATCTGCCCCCTGATTCAGGGGCGCTGGGACTTTGCCGATATGTTGCACCCGTCGTTCCTGGGCCCGGCGGATAAAGGGCAGCAACCGGCTGAGATAGTGCTGGTAATCGTGCGGACAGCCCAGTAAACCTTTGCGTTTGAATTCATCCCAGGTCAGATCGCATTGGGGACAACCTTCGCGTTTAGCTTTGGCCGTGGTTGGTGGCGTTGCGGCGGTCTCTTGGGTGGGGGATTCTGTGGGGTTGCCGGGGAATAAATCCATCTGCACTGCGGCCGGCTTGATCACACTGACCGGGGCGGCCAGCGCGGGCATTTCGGTATGCACCAAACCCGCCTCCACCGCATGCGGCAGGCACAGGTGAATTTCCACCACTTTTTTACGGCCGCCGGGCTCATCCACCAATTCGGTAAGATGCACCACGGCGGACTTGCTGCATTTTTCGCATTTCATAGCACCACACTCCACGCCATTATAGCGCGTCGGCCGGGCTCAGGCCCCGGCAATGGCGGTTTCCAGCAACGCCAGCCCCTGTTCCACCTGCGTCTGACTGATGGCCAGCGATGGACACAAGCGGATGATATGCCGCTGGGTGATGTTGATCACCAGCCCCAGTTCCAGCGCCCGGGTCAGCACGGGTGCGCCATCGGCCATCTCCAGTTCCACGCCAATGAACAAACCTTTGCCCCGGACCTCCTTGATCCGCGAACCGGCGGATTTAAAGCCGCGAATGGTCTGTTGGATGAAGTTGCCCATGGTGGTCACTTTTTCCAGCAGGTTTTCTTTTTCGATCACATCAAAAATGGTCGCGGCGACTTCCATGCAAATCGGATTACCGCCCAGCGTGCAGCCGTGCGTGCCGGGCTTGAAGAATGCGGCCCGCTCCGGCGTGGCGAGAATCCCCGCCGCTGGCAAGCCGCCACCCAGGGCCTTGCCCATGGTCATAATGTCCGGGCGGACGTTGAAGTGCTGGTGGCCGAAGTATTTGCCCGTCCGGCCTACACCGGTCCAGACTTCATCGAGAATCAGGCACAAATTATACTTGTCGCACAGCTTGCGAACGCCTTCCAGATAACCTTCGGGCGGGAGATTGACCCCGCCTTCGCCTTGGATGGGTTCCATGATGACCGCGCAGGTCTGGGCATCAATACTGGCTTCCAACGCGGCCAAATCGCCATACGGCACATGGGCAAAGCCGGGCACCAAGGGCGCAAAGCCATTTTGCACATAACCCGGCGTGGCCGACAAGGCACCCATGGTCCGGCCGTGGAAACCCCGGAAGCAACTGATGACTTTGAAACGGCCGCCGGAACTCAGCCGGGCCAGCTTAAGCGCCGCTTCGGCAGCTTCTGCACCGCTGTGGCAGAAAAATGCCTGGCCGGGAAACGCCTTGGCGCTGAGATGTTCGGCGAGGCGAATTTGCGGTTCGCTGTAAAATTGATTGCCCACGGCCCAGAGGGCATGGGCCTGAGCTTCCACCGCCGCGACCAGCGCGGGATGGGCATGGCCAAGGATGCTGCCACCGAAGCCGGCAAAGAAATCCAGATATTCCTTGCCATTGGCATCCCACAGCCGGCTGCCTTCGCCACGCACGAGCGCAATGGGAAGTTTTCCGTAATTGTGTACGAGTGCGGCGTTATGCCGGGAAATAAGAGCCTGATTTCTTGCCATGGCGGTCTGTTGCTCCATTGGAAAACCGTCATTATCGCAAGATATGGCCACGACTCAAGCGCCGGGGGGTGGAATTACGCCGGTACGGGGTGGCGAACCGGGAGAAGAAAAAATATTTAACAGGATTTAGTCCTGTTTTATGCGGTACGGGCGTTGTATTGTGGAGGTGTTCGCGTTGGCTGGTCGCGACGCAGGCATGTTCTGAATTCGTATCTGATACGAGGTTGCGCGATGAATATATATTCCCATCGGCTCCAACTTTGGGGTTTGCTACTCTCGGGGCTTGTGGCCGGGAGCGCGCTGGCTCAAACCACGGAACCCGCACCGGCGGTATTGGCGCCGCTGGCGCAGGGGTTTAATCCCAACGAGCACTGGGGTACGTTCTATCCGCTTATTGCCGCGGGGTATCAGGTGGATGTGGCCGGGGTGGAGACTGGGCTGGTGGCCACGAATCCCGAAAAACCCTCGGAACGGGATGCGTGGGCGAATCTGACTTTGGCTGAAGTGAAACCGGAACGCTATACCGGTCTGGTGATTGCGGGGGGATACAGTCCGGGCCATTTGGAAAAAGTGCCCGAAGCGGTGGCGTTGGGGCAATGGTTCATGAAAGCCAACAAACCGGTAGGGGCGATTTGTCATGGCCCGCGGCTGCTGATCAAAGGGGGGCTGCTGAAAGACCGTCAGATGACCGGGCTGTTCAGTATGGCCGATGAGTTGGCGGATGCGTGGGCGGGGAGGGAGTATGGCACGTATTGGGATCAGCCTTTGGTCGTGGATCGG
>JBIJDM010000246.1:0-3675 GCA_044344145.1 Phycisphaerae bacterium | reverse complement strand
ACCGCTACCCGCCCACCCGCCCGGTTTGGTGGGATATCTTTTGCTGGTGACCAAGTAACGAGTTTTACTGAAAAACCGCAGGTGGGTGAAGGCTGGATTAACGGTGGCTTTATGGTGCTCGAACCCGGGGTGGTTGACTATATCGAAGATGATGCCACCATTTTTGAACGTGGTCCCATGGAAAAACTGGCCAAAGCCGGCCAGATGTGCGCCTACAAGCATGATGGCTTCTGGCAACCGATGGATACCATTCGTGAAAAACAACTCCTCGATGAACTTTATACCTCCGGCAAGGCCCCTTGGAAAACATGGTGAACACTATGCAACTCACAGACTATAAAAACAAACGTGTATTGTTAACCGGCCATACCGGCTTTAAGGGCTCGTGGCTCAGTCTCTGGCTGCACCAATTGGGGGCCCAGGTACATGGCTATGCGCTGGCCCCGACCAGTACGCCCAATAATTTCACAGTTTCTCATGTCGCCGACACGCTGGCATCCAATACCATCGCGGACATCCGCGATTTTGCCACACTACAAAAGACCGTTGCTAACGCGGCACCCGAAATCATCTTCCATCTCGCGGCCCAACCGTTGGTGCGTGAAAGCTATCGCACCCCGCGCGAAACCTTCGAAGCCAATGTGATGGGCACCGTGAATCTCTTGGAATGTGTCCGGCTGGCCCAGCGTCCCTGCGTGGTGGTGGTGGTAACCAGTGATAAATGCTACGAAAATCGGGAACACGTGTGGGGATACCGCGAAATTGATGCGATGGGGGGGCACGACCCCTATAGTGCCAGTAAGGGGGCTACCGAATTGGTGGTTTCCTCCTACCGCCGCGCGTTCTTTCATCCCGAACATCTGGTCCAGCATCATATCAAAGTCGCTTCTACCCGGGCCGGTAACGTCATAGGCGGGGGGGATTGGGCGCAGGATCGTATCGTGGTGGATGCCGTTGCGCATCTGGCCAAAGGTGAACCCATCCCGGTGCGTCGCCCCACGGCCGTACGCCCTTGGCAGCATGTTCTGGAACCGCTTTCCGGCTATCTGCATCTGGGCGCCCGGATGCTTTCCAGTGAGGACCCCAAATGGTGTGACGGCTGGAACTTTGGTCCGCTGACCGGTTCCGAGGTTCCCGTCTCCGAACTGGCGACCTTGCTCTGCAAGGCCTGGGGTAAGGGCGAATGGCGCGACATGAGTGATCCCAAGGCTTTACACGAGGCAGGTATTCTGCGGCTTAGTATTGATAAGGCCACATGGGAACTCGGCTGGCGCCCACGCTGGGATTTGCCGACCACCATCGCCCGTACTGCCGGATGGTATAAACGCTATTACGCTGCCCCCGAAAGTTCTCTGCAACAGATATGTTACGAAGATATCGCAGCCTACTCCGCTTAATGTTTTCCCTTTAATACGAGGATTATGATGAACGAACAGCAAATTGAACAAGAAATTCTGCGCCTGACGGCTGAACTCCATCAACTCCGCCAGAACAAAAAAGGTCCCTATCAGACCGGCCAAACCATCCCCTACGCGGGCCGGGTCTACGATGCCACCGAAGTTCAGGCTGCGGTGAAAGCTTCGCTCGATTTCTGGCTTACCCTTGGGCCGGAAGGGGAGGCCTTCGAACGTGAGCTGGCCCACTATCTAGGGGTTCGCCATGCCACGCTGGTTAATTCCGGATCCAGTGCGAATTTGGTGGCCTTTTATGCCTTGACCAGTCCCAAGCTTGACCGTCGTATCCTCCCCGGCGATGAGATTATCACCGTGGCCGCGGGCTTTCCCACCACGATCAATCCCGCCATCATGTATGGTTGTGTGCCGGTATTTGTGGATGTGGACCTGACCACGGCCAATATTGATGTGACCCAACTTCAGGCCGCGCTCAGCCCGCGCACCCGGGCGGTCATGATCGCCCATACCTTGGGTAACCCCTTTGATCTCGATGCGGTTCAGGCTTTCTGCAAGCAGCACAATCTCTACCTGATTGAAGATAACTGCGATTCGCTGGGCAGCCGTTACAAAGGCCGTCTGACAGGAACTTTTGGCGATCTCGGGACGTCCAGCTTCTATCCCCCGCACCACATCACGATGGGTGAAGGTGGGGCGATCTACACCAACGATGGCCAATTGCGTCGGCTGGTGGAAAGCTTCCGCGATTGGGGCCGTGACTGCTGGTGTCCCTCGGGCCAGGATAACACCTGTAAAAATCGTTTCGATTGGGATTGGGCCAAACTGGGCAAAACCTGTGGCGCCAAGGCCGAGGAATGCCTGCCCTTTGGTTACGATCATAAGTACGTTTACAGCCATCTGGGTTTCAATGTGAAGCCCACCGATATCCAGGCCGCTATCGGCCGGGTACAATTGCGGCGTCTACCCGACTTTATCGCTGCCAGGCGGCGCAATCGTGACCGTTTGCTGGAATTACTGACTCCGCTGGAAAAAGATTGGCACTTCATCTCCGCCACTCCCGGCAGTGAACCTAGTTGGTTTGGTTTCCTGATGATCATGCGTCAACCCGATCACACCAAATTAACCAAACTTTGCCGCGGTCTCGATGCCCGCAAAGTGGGCAACCGTCGGCTTTTTGGCGGTAATCTGTTACTGCAGCCCGCCTATCGTGAGGTTAAGCATCGTGTTGTCGGCGAACTTACAATCACCAACAAAATCGCCCAAGGTGGTCTGTTTCTCGGTGTCTACCCCGGCCTGACCGAAGCCATGTTGCTGGATCAGGCCAATGCGGTCAAAGAAATATGGGCGGAAGTATGCAAGTAAAGCCACGTATTCTGCTTACTGGTGCCACGGGATTTCTCGGGTCAAATCTTGCCCGGACCTTTGTCCGGCAAGGGGTGCCTCTGGCAATTTTGGTGCGTCCCTGCTCCAATATCACTGTTCTCGGTGATATTATCAGTGGTCTTAAAATGTATACTTGGGATGGTTCCTATGCGACCGTACGAGCGGCCATCGCGGATTTTAAGCCGGATGTAGTCGTGCATGTCGCCTCTATGATCCAATCCGAACACAAGTCCACCGACATTCCCGAATTGTTTGCCGCGAATATCACCTATGGGAGCTACTTGCTTGAGGCGATGGCGGTTTCGGGGGTGAAGCATATCATCAATACCGGTACTTTTTGGCAGCACTATAAAAAACAGCCCTATCTTCCGGTAAATCTCTACGCCGCAACGAAACAAGCCTTCTGCGATATTCTTGAATACTACACAGATGCCTGTGGCATTAAAGCCATTAGTATGGAATTATTCGATACCTACGGGGTCAACGATACCCGTAAAAAAATCATACCCTTGCTGCTGCATGCTTGGCGTACCGGTGAAACTTTGGACATGTCTCCTGGTGAACAGGAGATTATGTTGGTCCACATTGACGATGTATGCATGGCATACATCAAGGCGATCGAACTGATCCAACGCGCTGATTACACCGGGCACCGGAAGTATGCCATTTCGCACGGTACTCCAATTCAGCTCCAAGCCTTAGTCAAACTGATCGGAGTGGTGACGGGCAAGTCCATTTCTGCGTGTTTTGGTAAACGGCCATACCGGGTCAGAGAAGTCATGCAGGTATGCACTGGACCAATACTTCCCAATTGGAATCCCAACGTGGATTTGCACGAAGGGATCAGGCGGACCTTTTACAGATCACTTTAGTGCATTTT
>JBIJDM010000062.1:0-12481 GCA_044344145.1 Phycisphaerae bacterium | reverse complement strand
TTTTGTCATGCGGGCTTTGACCCTCTACTGGTTGGATGACGGCGAGCACTTCCAGAAGATGCTCGGGACCAAAGTGGACGGTGAAGCGGGCTTTTTACATTCGGCCATTGAAGTTTGCTACTCAGGGATGCGGGCAAGTTAGGAGTTTTGCGTGACTTTAAGCGTGGGGCGCGGCGGAGCCAATGACGGCAACCCGCGCCAATCTTCGCCCGAGACCAGCGCCGCACTGCCGGAATCAACCCCGCGCCGCAGTGTGGTGGACCAAACTATTCGTCAGGCCATCACCTGGTTGCAGGAACGCCAGGACGCCGATGGCTATTGGGTGGATATCCTCGACAGCAATAGCTGCATGGAAGCCGAATGGATGCTTTGCATGCACGTGCTGGGCCTGCGCGACCATAACAAATTCATGCGCGTGGCCAAAGCGATCCTCAACCAGCAGCGGGCCGATGGTTCGTGGGAAGTTTTCCATGCCGCCCCGGCGGGCGACATCAACACCACCGTGGAATGCTACGCCGCCCTGCGCTGTGCGGGTTTCAGCGCCGATGATCCCCAGCTTAAACTCGCCCGCGAATGGATTTTCAACAATGGCGGCATGCACGGCATCCGCAACTTCACCAAATATTGGCTGGCCCTGATCGGCGAATGGCCCTGGGATGGCACACCGCAACTACCGCCGGAGATGATCTATTTCCCCACGTGGTTCCCCTTCAATGTGTACCACTTTGCCAGTTGGGGCCGGGGGACATTGATCCCGCTCTTAATTTTGTCGGCGCGGCGCCCGGTGCGACCGCTGCCGCCGGAGTCGCGGTTAAACGAACTGTTCCCCAAGGGCCGCGACCAGTTTGATTTTTCGCTGCACCGCCGCCGTGGCTGGCTGACCTGGGAGGGCTTCTTCCACTTCTGGGATCGCGTGATCAAGAGCTACAACAAGGCCCACGGCCTCTACAAGCCCGGCCGTGAACAGGCCATCAAGCTCTGTCTGGAATGGATCATCCGCCATCAGGACGGCGACGGCGCCTGGAGCGGCATTCAGCCCCCCTGGATTTACTCGCTGATGGCCCTGTCCACCGAAGGTTACGACACCCACCACCCCGTGCTCAAAGCCGGGGTGGAGGCGTTCGACAAGCATTGGTGCTACCAGCGCAATGGCGGGCTCTATTTTCAGGCGTCCGAATCGCCCGTGTGGGATACCATTCTGGCGCTGCTGGGCATTCTGGATTGCGATGCCCATCTGGCGGAAGAAAACAATCCCTTCGTCAAACCGGCGCTGGATTGGTTGCTCTCCAAGCAACTGCGCTGCTGGGGCGATTGGATGATGACCGTGAAGAATGTTTCCGCCGGCGGGTGGGCTTTCCAGCGGGCCAATACCAAATATCCCGATGTGGATGACACCGCCATGGCGGTGGTGGTGCTGGCGCGGCTGAAGGATACCAGCGTGGACGATGGCCGCATCAATCCCGCGCTGCAGGCGGCGCGCGAATGGATGCTGGGCATGCAATGCCGCAACGGCGGCTGGGCGGCCTTTGACCGCAACAACGATTTCAAACTGTTGACCAAGATTCCCTTCTGCGATTTCGGTGAATTGCTCGACCCGCCCAGCGTGGATGTGACCGCGCATGTGATCGAAGCCTTCGCGGCCTGCGGCATGACGCTGGATCACCCGGCTGTGCGCGGCGGGATGGAATATATCAAACGCGAACAGGAAGAAGACGGCAGTTGGTTCGGCCGCTGGGGCGTGAATTACATCTACGGTACCGCCGCGGTCCTGCCAGCACTGCAGGCCATTGGCGAGGATATGAGCCAGCCGTATGTGCGCAAGGCCCTGCAATGGATGGTGGCGCACCAGAACGCCGACGGCGGCTGGGGCGAAAATACCGCTTCATATGTGTGCGATGCCCTGCGCGGGCGTGGCCATTCCACCGCCTCGCAGACAGCCTGGGCGCTGATGACGCTGGTGGCGGGCAATAGTCACGATTACGATACGGTTATTGCCCGCGGATTGGATTTCCTGGTCCGCACGCTCAAAGAGGGCACCTGGGAAGAACAATACTACACCGGCACGGGCTTCCCCGGCTACGGCGTGGGCGAACGCGTCAACCTGCACCACGTGGACCTGCATCAGGGCGTGGAAATGAAACGCGCGTTCATGATCCGCTACAACATGTACCGCCACTACTTCCCGCTGATGGCCCTGGGCCGGGCGCGGAAACATTTGGGCAACCGCTTGGGCAAGTAAATCATTATCAGTTAATCACCTAGGGTTTCGCCCGGTTTACCCAGCCCTCTGCGCCGCTTGACTACTATATCATATAAGATATAATTGGGTGGATGTGGAAGGTGGCGACAACTGCGGTGTTTGACCAGTGGCTTGAAGAGTTGACCCCTGAGGTTGTCTCTGAGCTTTACGCCGTGGTCAGCCTGCTTCGGCAGTATGGGCCGCAACTCGCGCGACCCCACGCGGATACGTTGAATGGATCACGCTATCCGAACATGAAAGAGCTGCGCGTTCGAACCGCCCATTCCGCGATCCGTGTTGCGTTCGCATTTGACCCTGATCGTCAGGCGGTGTTACTCGTCGCAGGTGATAAGCGCGGAGTTAACGAGCAACGGTTTTATCGGCAGTTAATCGCAAAAGCGGACAGTCTTTACGCGCTGCATTTGCAGCAGAGGTGAGTTATGGCCAAAGACTTTTTTACCCATGTAGCCAAGCGGTTTCCACGCGAAGTGGTAGACCGGGGTCAGGCGCGTTATCAGGAATTGCGTCAAGTGATGCTCTTGCGCGAGCTGCGCCAAACCCTCAAAATTTCCCAAAGTCGCGTGGCCAAGGTCACCGGGATTAAACAGTCCAATCTTTCCCGCTTGGAGCAGCAGGATGATATGCAGATTGCCACCCTGCGCAAAATTATTACGGCCTTGGGCGGAAAGTTAGAAGTGATTGCCCGTTTCAAAGACTCTGCGGTGCGTATTCAAATGGCTCCCGGGTCAGATTAATACCCCCTAAAACCACATTTTCCCCATTTCCACCGCCCTCATGGCCAACCCCTTGCCCCGGCTGCTTATGTCCCCTACACTGTAGGCCTTGCATCCGGCCCCTTGTATTGCGCACCGGGCCGATGGCGGATGGTCCCGAACTTTTTGGAGAGCCCTCATGAATCGCATGCGTTTGTTCACCCCCGGCCCCACCAGCGTTCCCGAAGAAGTTTTGCTGGAAATGGCCAAGCCCGTGTTCCATCACCGCACGGCCCAGTACAAGGAACTCTTTGCCGGTGTCACCAAGGCCCTGCAGTATGTGTTCCAGACCAGTAACCCCGTGGTGACCATCGCCGGCTCCGGCACCGCCGCCTACGAATGTGCCATGATCAACACCATCCCCACCGGGGGCAAGGTGCTCTGCATCAGCAACGGCAAATTCGCCGAACGTTGGGTCAAGATCGCCCAGCGCAACAAATGTCAGATTACCGAGCTGAAAGCCGAATACGGCCAGGTCGTCACTCCCGCGCAGGTCGCCGAAGCGCTGGCCAAGGACACCTTTGACGCCGTCACCATGGTCCACAGCGAAACCAGCACCTGCACCGTGCAGGACCTCGCCGGGATCGCCGCCCATGTGCGGCAGACCAGCGCCATCCTGATTGTGGACGGCATCACCTCGATCGGCGCCATGCCGGTCAAGCCCGATGAATGGGGTGTGGATATCCTCGTCACCGGCAGCCAGAAGGCGCTGATGCTTCCGCCGGGTCTGGCCTTCCTGAGCGTGTCGGAAAAAGCCCGCAAGCGTACCGAAATCATCAAGCAGCCGAACCTCTATCTCAGCCTGCCCGAATATCTCAAGAGTGTCGCGGAAAATGATGTGCCGTGGACCCCGGCGGTGACGCTGGTGCGCGGCTTGGCCGTGGCCTTGAAGATGATTCAGGATGAAGGCATCGAGAACGTATGGAAGCGGACCGAAGCATTTGCCGCCGCCACCCGGGCGGCCGGTGAGGCCATCGGTCTGAAGGTCTTCAGCTCGTCGCCCGCCGCCTCGGTGACGGGTTTGCACTATCCCGCCGGCTTTGAAGACAAGAAGTTCCGCGGCGAATTGCGCAAGAGCTTCAACGTGCACATCGCCGCCGGTCAGGGTTCGATGGAAGGCAAGATCTTCCGCCTCAGTCACATGGGCTATGTGGACCAGTTCGATACCCTTGGCGTCATCAGCGCCTTGGAAATCGTGCTCAAGCAACAGGGCCACAAGTTTGAATTCGGCGCCGGCGTCGCCGCCGCGCACAAGGTTCTGGCCAAGTTTAACGGCATCGTCTGACCGGCCCGTTAATCAACCATGCAAAAACCCCAACGCCCGCATCGTCACGATGCGGGCGTTTTTTGTTTTGGGTGGATTAGTTTTGTGTGGATATGTACGGTGGTCGTACCAGCAGGGGACTTTACATCAAAATATTCTGCACCGGCCAAATCATGCTGTAGACGGTGTTCAGAATCAGGGCGAGGAAGAAATTCATAATCAGGATGGTGATGAAACTCACCACAAAACTTTCCGTGCAGGCCTTACCCACGCCCTGGGCGCCCGAGCCGCAGTAGAAGCCCTTGTAGCAACTGACCGTCGCAATTGCCGCCCCGAAGAACATGGCTTTGATGATCCCCGAATAGGCCGTGTACATATCCAGCCCGTTGATGGAGTTGTCAATATAATCTTTGCTGTCCACGCCCATGGAAATAGCCACAAAGTAGGCCCCGAGAATCCCGATCAGATTACTGGTGATGGTCATCGCGGGCATCATAATCAGGCAGCCCATGACCCGGGGGACCACGAGGGTGCGGATCGGGTCCGAGCCCATCGCCCGCATGGCGTCAATCTGTTCGGTCACGCGCATGGTGCCCAGTTCCGCCGCCATGGCGCCACCCACCCGGCCCGCCAGCATCACCGCCGTCATGACCGGGCCGATTTGTTTGAGCACGCTGATATTGGTCACCACCCCGATGCGTGATTGCAGGCCCACGCCGGAGAATTGGTTGAACATTTCCACCACCAGCACCATTCCGATGAACCCCCCGGTCACCCCGGCCACGGGGATGGACATGGTGCCCACCTCATACATCTGGACCAGCGTCTGTTTGCGGGCATAGATCCCCGGCCCGCGCAGCACCCAGGTGATCGTGGACAGGCAAAAACGGGTATAGACCCCCAGCGCGACCAGCAGGTCTTGGGCATAACTACCGAGTTTGGCAATCAGGTCTAGCACGTTGACCAGTTTAGCGACCTTGGGCCCCCGGGGGAAGCGCCCGCCATTTTCCCGAGTTATCCACAGCCGGGGTTTCCTTCAAGTTTAACCGGAACCGCGCCGATATTAGCTTTTGTTACGGCGTTCCCTGGGCAGGGGATGGCCGGTCAGAAAATCTAATTACGAAGGTGTGGGCTGTATTCCCCGGCTGGTCAGGACCTGTAAACCTGAGCCGTTTTCGCAGCCCCCACCCCGTGCAGCGTGAGGTAGACATGGACGCGCAACCGGTCCCCAACCGTCTTCCGCTCGCGCGCGTGACAGGACGTTCCACGGAGCCCAGTGCTCCTGCGGCCAAGGATGTGCCGCCGCGACCAGCTCAGACCCCTTCCCACATTCCCCCTGCGCTCCGCGCGGCTTGGGGCCAAATCCCCCCCATGCGAACCGCCAAAATTGCCCGGGTGCGCCGTAGTCTGGCCGCCGGACACTATTTAACCCCCCAACGGCAGCACACGGCCATGGCCAATCTGCTCCGGACCTGGCAGGAAATTGCCGCCAACCGTCCGTCCGGGTCGAAATAGCGCCAATCTGGACTGAAATGGTTTGCAATGAGCCAAATAAGCGTATAAAATTTGCGCCTTGGTGACACAGGTCTACCGGTTTATAGACATTTTTTCATGAGGTAAACGAACATGGGCGTATTTGATCAGTATCCGCAGGCGGTTTTGAGTGTGTTGCAACAACGGGGCGTCAATGGCGATTGCCCGATGTGCAAGAAGAAAGAATGGATCATCCACGACCGTCCCGCCGGCGTGCCGGTATTTGAAACCGAAGGTCAGCTACAGTTCCCCGGCACCTCGCTGCCGGTGGCCGTGGTGATCTGCAAGAACTGTGGGTTTACCGCCTCGTTCTCGCTGGGCGCTCTGGGCCTGATCGGCAACAATGCCGCCCCCGCGGCCGCGACCCCCGAGGCTCCCGCCGCTGACGCCAAGAACTAAGTCTGGGCGATTCCAATGCTAAACTAAACCCCACCCCCGGCATCTGCTGGGGGTGGGGTATTTTTATGGCGTTGGTTGCGGTTGGGTGGTCGCGGGTCGTGTGGGGATCGCCACCACGGGCACCAGTTGCCAGAAGATGGCTTCGCGCTTCGCCAGCGGGGCGGCGGGATCGAAATCGTGTAACACGTTTTCGCCCCCGTGTTTACTCAGGTATTCCGCAGCCGCTTTGACCACTGTGGTATCTTCGAGCAGCAACGCCCCAGCGCACAGCCAGTTATCGGGTTGGCTCTTCGTGGCGCCAGCGGGAAAACGCTTGGTTAATTGTGCCCGGGCCCGGCTGATGCGATCGCGCTGTTCGAAGGAAAAGTTGGTTATGGCCAGGGATTTGAGATATTCCAGTGCCTGTGGGCCGTAGGCCCCCAGCGCCGCCGTGGCGGCATCACGAATTTCCAGATTGTCATCATCCAATTTCTTGACCAGATCGCCCAACGCCATCGTGTCCTCGACGGTCAGGGCATTGCCCAGCAGCGCCAGCCGGGCTTGGTCGCTATCGCTGGCCAGCCAGTTCGGCCCGGCAAAGGCGGCTAGTAACGGGCCAACGCCCTCCTGGCGGAGATGGGGTTCCTGAACCAGTAATTCCAGCAGCGTGGCGGCCTGGTATTTGAATTCCTGAACCACCACTTTGCTGGTTTTTTCCAGCGGGCCGATTCGTAAGATGAATGTGGTTTGATTCGGGGTGATGGTCAGGGTCTGCGCGACGACGTATTCATTACCCTTGGGCAGATACGATGTTCGGTAGCCGGCGATCATAAATTTAGTGATGGGGCTGGTCGCCGGGGTTGCAGTTTTGGGAAAATGCCATTGAAATTCGATGTCCTGTTCGGGCATATTGAACGTGGCAGCGTATATGCCTGGGGCCCGGGTCTCGGCGGAAGCGGTCACACCGGGCCACACGATTAGTTCGGCCGGGAACTCCAGCGTGGGGCGCAACCAAAGCTGCCCCTGCTGCCATGGCCAGATGCCGACCAGTTCCGAAAAACGCCGCATCTGGACGGCAAACATAAATTTAGTGCGGGCGGGAAACGTGCCCGGCTGGCTGGTGGCTTGCGTCGTGGCGGCAGGATCAAAAATTGCCGGCTTGGCGCCGACCAGCGGCGCAACCCCGCCCATGACCAGCAGCAGAGCGCTGCCAATGCCCATCCGAATTTGTGTGCTCAACATCGTGCGTTCGCCTCATTAATAGGTGTCCACTCGTATGTTGCCGTCGGGGTGATTGTGTTGCCAACTCCGCGGTCTGTACCACGATTGGCACTCAGGGCGCCGGTTGCGGTTGGGTGGTGGGCTGGTTCTGGGCCGTGAGTAGGGGGATCAATTGCCAGAAAATCACCTCGCGCTGGGCGCGGGGCGCTTTGGGGTTAAAATCGGTCAACAATTTTTCCCCACCCAAGAGGCGCAGCCGGTCGGCGGCTATCTGGGCCACCGCTGGATCATTGACCAGCAACGCGCCGGCGAGGAATAACGGATCCACCGCGACTGGTTCCATGCCGGGGGGAAAACGTTTCAGGAGTTGGGCGCTGGCGAGTTTGATCCGGTCGCGCTGCTCGAAAGATAGCTTGGTCCCCTCCAATGTTTTCAGATATGCCAGCGCATGGGGGCCATATCCACCCAAGGCATTGGTGGCCACGTCGCGGATTTCCTGATTGGCGTCATCCAGTTTTATCACCAGGTCCGCCAACGCAGTCTTGTCCTCTGCGGTCACGCCATTGGGTAGCAAAGCCAAGCGGGCCGCGTCCAGCGATGGCGCTAATGCATCCGGCCCCGCCAGAGCCTCGAGCATGGGCATGAGCACCGTTTTACGCAATTCCGGTTGCTGTTGCAGCAGGCTCAGCAGATTACTCGCACTGTAGCGATATACAGTACCGGGTCTGGGCTTGCTGAGTCCGTCACTGGCGGTCTGTTTGGCGGTAAACACCACCAGGTTCGGGGTGATCTCCAGCTTGTGTGCGATATTAATTGAGGTGGAGGGGGGCACAAAAATTGGTCGGTGTACGTGCACTGTAAAGGATACCAACGAATTGATCTCTTTACTGTCGGGCTTACCTTGCCAGGACCAAATGATACTTTGTCCACCTTGGTTAAAATTTACCATCCAGTTAGCGTTGTCGGGGGTGCGCGCGATGGCCGCGAGAATTCCCTCCACCGGAGCTAGGGGCTTATTGAGATTCTCGACGAAAAATTTGGGGTAGGGGCGCAACCAAAGCTGGCCGCGCTGCCACTGCCAGGTACCCACCTGCTGGGCCAGTTGGCTTAATTCCGACCCCAATACCACGCGTGCGCTTTCCGGCACGGTGGCCGGCTGGCTGGTGGGTTGGGTCGCCGGGGCCGTGGTGGGTTCCGGCTCGGGCTTGATCCTGATGCCGATCCATGCCTGTACGAGTGGACTCCCGACGAACCCGCATAATAGCGCGGCCGTTAAAGCCCATGGCATCATTGGTCGAGTAGTTTTCATGGAGCAGGCCTCGTGGGAAAAAATCTGTGCGTCAGGATTTCGTTACCATTCGAGGTATTATGTCACCATTCATGGCCAGAGACAACCCATAAAAAAAAGGCCGACCTTATGGCCGCCTTCTTCGTGGGGTCGTAGTTTGTCAGGGCAATCAGGATGCCTTGGTCCACTTGCGTTCCCAAGTCTGCGCTTCCGACTGGGCCAGAATTTCCGCCAGTTTCGATTGCTTGGTCTTGACCAGTTCGGGGGTGATCTGGGCTTCCGGGATCGCTTCATCGGTCAGAATGGTCAGCAGGTTGTCCTTCATCTGGGCATAACCGCCCGAGACGAGGAACTTCCGCACGCCCGTGGGGGTGTGCAGTTGCAGGATGCCCACACCCAGCTTGGTCAACAGGGGGGCGCGTTGATTCAGAATGCCGACATAGCCATCATGCCCCGGCAGTTGCACTTCACTGACTTCGGTTTCCAGAACCAAAGCCTCGGGGGTGACCAGATCAGCCTTAAAATTCGTAGCCATCGTACTTCGTTAGCTCCTTTTGCTAATGCCTCATTGTAGCCGTTCTGGCGGGGATGTAAAATGAATCGCTACGAAAAGGAGCCTAACATGGCGGATATCCGGGCCGATGCAGTGGCGGTGTATGTGTATCGTAAGGCATTGTCGGGACTGGAGTTCCTGCAATTAAAACGGTCCGAATCCACCGGCGAATATGCCCATAGCTGGCAAATCTGTTACGGGGGCATTCAACCCGGCGAAACGGCAGTTCAGGCTGCCCGGCGGGAACTGAGCGAGGAAACGGGCCTGGTCCCGATCCGTATGTTTCAGGCCGATACGCTGGAAAGCTTCTATTTTCGGCCTAGGGATTACGTGATGGTGATGCCGGTGTTCGCGGTGGAGGGGGCTGCGGACGCGGTTCCGATGTTAAATAATGAACATACAAGTCACCGTTGGATACCCGCCCGGCTGGCCTCGGGGGCCTTTATGTGGCGGAGTCAGCGCGAAGCGGTGCGGATTATTCAAGAGCAACTGACGGACACCACCGGCGGGATGCAATTCATGGAAATAACGTTGTAAATATGTTAAATAAATAACATATAATGTCTACTTGGCTGCCATCCGCAGCGGCATCCCCGCCGCATGCCGCGCCAACCCAACAAATCGCTCCAGCATGGCCGTCATGGAATGGTGGGCGGTGATATAGGCTTGCCCCGCCCGGGCTTGGGCCAGCGCCTGATCGCGGTGGTCGAGCAGGAAGGTAAGGCAATTAGCCCAAGTGGCGCCATCAAGCTGGCCGATGCGGCGCCAGGTTTGCCCCTCAATCAAATGGTCGGCGGCGTGATTTTCTGCCCCCACCACGGCCAGCCCGTGGGCCATGGCCTCCAGTGAACGATACAACACACGCGTGCCCGGCAGGGCGTGCAGGTAGATATCCCCATGCAGCATCAGCAGTTCCGCGTCCTGTTGATAGGGGACAAACGAAATATGGTTGAGCAGGTTTTTCTTCGCCGCCAGTTGCCAGATGGGGTGTTCTTTCAGGCCGGTGTCATAGGCGAAGAGCAGGTATTCTCGCTCTTGTCGTACCAAAACTTCGCAGGCTTCCAGCACGGCGGTATAGGCTTCCAGACTGGCCAGCGGGTCGAGACTGACCAGACACGGCACCTGTCCGAGGACATCGAAACACGCCGGGGTGGGAACGGTGAACACGCCGGGGCGCAGCACCTCGACCGGGACGGGGTAATGGGCGGAGGTCCGCGCGCGGATGGCTTCGGACGCGGTAAGTACGGTGCGCACCCCCGGCAGGCCGGCCAGCGGGGCAAATAATTCCGCCGCATCCCAGACCCAGACCATCAGCGGTAATTGGGTCATTTGCGCCAACTGGCCCAGCGGCACATGATCGGCATTGCCCCAGGCGAGAATCAAATCAGGCGGATCGTCGCGCAGGGTCTCCACGATGTCGCGCATGCGCCAACGCAGCGCCGCGGGAAAGCGTTCCCACGGCCGCAAGGTATACGTCAGCGTTTCCGTGTTCAGCGTGGGCAGCGAGGATAAGTCGCACCCCTGCGGCGTGAGATAGCGTATGTGATGCCCATCGGCGATCAAACCACTGACCAGATGGCGGATCAGCGCCCCTTCGCCGGCCAGCATCAGCGGTTCCACCCAGAGGACCAGGTCCAGCGGTTGGTCCGCGGCCGGTGGGGGGGAAGATTGAAGGGCGGGGGCCATCGTCGTGATCCTTCGCAGATGGGATGCAGACTAGGACGAAGAACGATTTTGCCGCTGGTCCAGCCAGGCCTGACGCTGTTGCCGGGTTTGGTCCAGGTATTGGCGCAGGGCCGGGGCGTCGTCGGATTCCAGCATGCGCCAGAGCGTGGAGAGTTCCTGCATATAGCGGTCCAGCGCTTCCATGACGGCTTCGCGGTTGGTCATAAAAATATCGGTCCACACGTCCGGGTCGCTGCTGGCAATGCGGGTGGTATCGGTAAACCCGCCGGCGGCCACGTGCAGGGCATCGGGTTCATCGGCGGCAGAGCGGAACAGTGCAAACGCCGCGGCATGGGGCACATGGCTGATGGTGGCCACCCAGCGATCGTGCAGGTCGGCATCCACCGGGATGGTGCGCATGCCCAGGGCCTGCCAGAGGGCGGAGATTTTTTCGAATACCTGCGGCGGGGCGCCGTGCAGGGGGGTCATCAGGCAGACGGCATTGTGATAGAGATCGGCGCGGGCGGCGGAGGGGCCGCGCTGTTCGCTGCCCGCCATGGGGTGCGAGCCGACGAACAGGGCATCGGGCCCGAGAATCCGGCGAACCCAGTCCATGACCTGCATTTTGGTCGAGCCGACATCGGTAATCATGGTCCGGCTGGATAGGCCGGGCTTGATGGCTTTTAGCGTTGCTTCGAATTGCAGCAGGGGGGTGCAAATAACCACCAGATCGGCCCCGGCCACACCATCGAGCGGGTCGGTGTACGCCTGATCTATGGCCCCGCGTTCCAGCGCCACGGCCAGCGAGGGCGAACCCGCGCGGCCCACGCCGACGACTTTATCCGCGAGGCGGGCCTGTTTGAGCGCCAAGCCCAGCGATGCACCCAGCAGCCCCACGCCGATAATACAGACGCGGTGGAAGTGGGGTTGGGCATGGGCCGCTTTGGACACGTGATCATTCATAACCACTCAGTTTAGCATACCTTGGCCCAACTGGGCAGGGGTAAATCGTGGGAGTTTTGCGACTTTTGCCCCGGGGGATGGGCAGGCGGTAAACCAGCCCCGGCGTTGGACGCTGGGGTGCCGCCTGCCTAAAATAGTGCCTTACAAGGAGCAAACGACCATGAAAAAACTGTTGAAAATCGGTCTGGTGTTGGTGGCGATCCTCGTGGTGGGGCTGGTGATTCTGGCTTTGTCCATCAATAGCATTGCCCGCAAGGCGGTGGAGGTGATTGCCTCGGATGTGCTGGCCCAGCCGGTGACGGTGCAGAGCCTGACCATTTCGCCCATGGCCGGGAAGCTGCGGATCGAAGGTTTTAAGATTGCCTCGGTAACGCCTTTTGAGGCCCCCGCGCTGCTGGACCTGGGCAGTGTGGATGTCACGCTCAAGACGGGCAGTCTGCTCAGTGACACCATTGAGATTGATCAGATCGTGCTCGACGGCATGAAGTTCACCATGGAACAAAAGGGGATGGATAACAACGTGGCCAAGCTGCTGGCCCGGCTGAAAGCCTATCAGGAAGCCAGCAAAGGCCCGGCCAAGCCCGACGATGCCAGCAAGAAGGGC
>JBIJDM010000061.1:0-12607 GCA_044344145.1 Phycisphaerae bacterium | reverse complement strand
GCCTCCGCCACGGCATGATCCACATCAGCCAAAAGCGGAAAATTTAGCCCAAATTTGGCGCTAAATTTGGTATGGCTGGCCACATCGTCCGGTGAGACCCCCAATACCACAGCCCCGGCCTTCTTCAAATCGCCGATGGTATCGCGGAAATTGCAGGCTTCCTTGGTACAGCCCGGGGTGTCGTCCTTGGGGTAGAAATACAATACCACCTTCTTGCCCTTAAGGTTTTTCAGGGCGATGGGTTCGCCGGTAGTGGATGCTAAGTCAAATAAAGGGGCGGGTTTACCTACTTCGATAGCCATCGTAAATCTCCTCAAAATAATGTTCTTTGTTCCCGGCAGACACCTTATCATAGGCATACTGGCATTGGATGGGCGAAGATGTTGTTCGTATTTCTGAAAAGTGGGTAAAATAGGAAAGAATGGTGCGTCTATGGCAACGATCATGCATAAGTAAATAGGACGGGTACATCGTTGATGGCGAAGCCCAAGATTAGACTAGCTCCGACCGCCCAAGAGGTTGCGGCCGACGAACTACCCCAGTTGGTTAGCGCCACGGGTGAAGTACTGCCCCGGACCTCCCACGAGGCCATGCGCATGCATGGGGGCTGGTTACGCGCCATCGCCATCGCGCGTTTGAAGAGTACCGAGGGTGCCGATGATGTCATGCAGGAGGTGTCCATTGCGGCGATGCGGAATTGGAGCACACTCTCCAGTCCTGACAAAGCCAAACCGTGGCTCTACCGCCTGACGGTTCGGGCCGCCCTGATGTACCGACGGACGGTTGGCCGGGCTAAGAAACGCATTGTCGAAGCCCAAGGCATGCACCGACTGCGCTTCGGGGCCACCGGAGGAACCGAGACCAGCCGTGATCCGCTGACCAACCTGCTCCGCAGCGAACGATGTGCCCAATTACGCGAAGCGATCACGCTGTTACCGTCCAAAGAAGTCGAAATGCTGATTTTGAAGCATGTAGAGGATGCGAGTTATCAGGACATTGCCCAGCGGATGGGCGTTACCGTCGGAGTCGTACAGATGCGTCTGTTTCGGGCCCGGCAAAAGTTACGCGATATTATGCTGAATCAGTATGGATCGGAGGAATGATGCGAAAAGTCACCCCCAACACGGAACTTGAGGTTCAATTGGACCTGCTGGTGGACGACGAACTGCCCGACCCCAATCGGGTGCAGATTCTGCGCCAGTTGGACACGGTACCCACGGGCTGGCGGATGTTGGCGCTGCGTTTTCTGGAACGTCAGGTTGAACACAAAGTCTTTCACAATTACACAGCCGTGTCCACACCAGCCCCCGTGTATCCAGTGGTGCCAACCGCCCCCTTGTCGTTCCCAACGCCCCAACGGCATTATTTCCGCTATGCCGCAGGCCTGGGGATCATACTTTTGTTGGGTGTTGGACTTTGGCTGAATCTTAAGCAAACCCAAACCATCAACCCACTGGATCAGGCAGCGCTGTCCACGGTCAATATCATTCTGCCCGGTTCCCTCAATGGTGGTACCGCGACGATCAAGGTGCCTGTGCAGGGCAGAAGTACCATCGCCCAGATCACGGCCAATGAAGCGCCCGGCGACAATCAGCAGTTGCTGATCGTAGCCGATGATAACGACCATATTATCGCGTTGCCGGTGGTCGCCTTAGGCCAGACGATTTATTAAGCACTGGATTTCCATGCAACCATGGCGTGCCATACTCGTGGCGGGTTTTCTGGGCCTGACCGTCCTATCGGTCGGGGCAGGTGATACCGCCACCACCAAACCGGCGCTGGTGAACCCCTTCACCCAGCAATATTGGCTCGGGCTGACGGTGGAAAACATCCCCCCCACCATGGCGAAATTACTCAAACTTTCCGATGGTCAGGGGTTGCTGGTGGATCGCATCATGCCGGATTCGCCCGCCCAGCAAGCTGGCCTGCTCCAAGGTGATCTGTTGATCACCTTTAACGGCAAGCCATTAACCAACCACACCCAACTGGCAGAATGCTCACGCCCCACGCTGGTGGGTAAAAGCTTGCAGGTCACGCCCATCCAAATTGAGCTGATCCGCGCTGGGGAACGCAGTAGTCTAGTCATCACCCCCGCACCCCGGCCCGAGGCGTTTGTGGTGCAGGGTAACGCCCGTGCGTTCCAGCCTGTTACCGCCACTAATCCCGCCAACAGCGAGGTCGTCAACCGTGTGGCACTGCCCAACGGCGGCACCTTGGATGTAGGACCCGGTTATCGGGTGGATCTCACCGCCAATCCCGCGGTGAAACGCGAATTGGTCCGTCAGTTACGCAGTGGGCAACCGATCCTGATCTCTCAGCAAACCGATGTCCAGGGCAATGTTCGCCGTACGATTACGTTCAATGAACAAACCTATACGGTGACCAAAGACAGTCTCTCGTCCATCCCAGAATCCATCCGCCCACTGGCGGAACAAATGTTGGAACACACTACCCCGGCGGATAATTCCGAGCAGAATCTTGAAGAAACCATCCGCCAGCAGCAGGCCCAATTGGAAAAGCTTAAACGTGATCTGGAAGAAGCCCGCAAGCTCCGCCGCGCTACCACCCAACCCAAATAATAAATCGGGGACCATAGGCCGTTAACCTAGGGTCCCCGTATTTTATCTGACTACTTAGATCTATCGTCACACTTCCGGCTGTTTGAGTACCGCACCGGTATCCGCACTGGTTACCATGCTGGCATACCGGGCCAAATAGCCGTAGTTGATCTTGCCGGCGGGACGTTTCCAATTGGCTTTACGCCGGGCCAACTCCGCATCCGACACTTTAAGTTCCAGCGTCCGCTTGGGGATATCAATATTGATGATATCTCCGGGCATGACCAGGGCAATGGGCCCGCCGGCCGCCGCTTCGGGACTCACATGCCCGATGGAGCCACCGCGGGTAGCCCCGCTGAAGCGACCATCGGTAATCAGCGCCACGGATTCCCCCAACCCTTGACCGGCAATCGCGGCCGTGGGCGAAAGCATTTCCTGCATGCCCGGTCCACCGCGCGGTCCCTCGTAGCGGATAATGACCACATCACCCGCTTTTACCTTACCACCGAGAATCCCATCCATGGCCTCTTCCTGACTTTCGAAGATAACAGCCGGTCCGGAGAAAGTCATCATGGTTGGAGCCACGCCTGCGGCCTTGATTACCGAACCTCCGGGGGCCAGGTTCCCAAACAAAATCGCCAGACCGCCCTGCTGCGAGTGGGCCTTGTCCAGGGGCCGGATGACATCGGCATCCAGCACCTGCGCCTCGGCAATATTTTCGCCTAAAGTCTTGCCGGTCGCTGTGATGCATTCCGTGTGCAACACTCCAGGTTTACCGCTGATCACTTTCAAAATCGCACCAATCCCGCCAGCCCGGTCAACATCTTCCATGTGATAGGTACCACTGGGGGCCACCTTACAGATATGCGGAACCCGGGCGGCAACTTCATTAAGATGCCGCAGATCAAATGGACAACCCGCTTCAATGGCCACGGCCAGCGTATGCAAAACCGTGTTGGTGGAACCGCCCATCGCCATATCCAATGCGAAGGCGTTCTCAAAGGCCTCGCGGGTCAGAATGTCGCGCGGTTTGATATCCCGACGGATCAATTCGACAATGGCCTTGCCAGCCCGGATAAACAACTCATCGCGCCGCGGATCGGTGGCCAAAATCGAACCGTTCCCCGGCAGCGCCAAACCCAGAGCTTCGCACAGGCAGTTCATGCTGTTAGCCGTGAACATCCCGCTGCAACTACCGCAGGTCGGACAGGCATTGCGTTCGAGTTCATCCAACTGCTGAAGCGTAATGCGCCCGTTGGACTGGGCGCCGACGCCTTCAAACACGCTGGCCAGATCAATCGCTTTGCCGGTGGAGGGCAACTTGCCAGCTTTCATCGGTCCGCCCGAGACAAACACGGTCGGCACATTCACCCGCGCCGCGGCCATCATCATGCCGGGCACAATTTTGTCGCAGTTGGGGATACACACCATGCCGTCAAAGCAATGGGCCCGGAGCATGGTCTCCACGCAGTCGGCAATTAATTCGCGACTGGCCAGAGAATACTTCATGCCGGTATGCCCCATGGCAATTCCGTCATCCACGCCGATGGTATTGAATTCAAACGGTACCCCACCGGCAGCGCGTACTGCGGCGCGGACCTTGCGGCCCACCACATCCAAATGCACATGGCCGGGAACGATTTGCACAAAAGAATTCGCAACTGCGATAAATGGCTTATCCCAATCCGAATCATCTTGAATTACGCCGGTCGCCCGCAACAACGAACGATGGGGGGCACGAATTGCACCCTTCTTGATCATGTCAGAAATCGCCATAACAACTCCTTCGCGTAACGCGTAAAAGACTGATTCTATACCCAAAAGCCGATATTCCCAAGTATATTAGGTCACCGGGTTTGACAGCACCCAAGAAAGCCGTGAAACTGTGTGTTACTCCTGCGCTTGCACCGCAAGCTAGAAAGCCTGTTTGCTATGTCCATTCGTGTTTTGTGTCTGGGCGACATTGTCGGCAAACCCGGACGTCACGCCGTGGCGGAATGGGTCCCAAAATTGACCCGCGAATATGAACTTGATTTGGTGATCGCCAATGCCGAAAACTCGGCCGGCGGTTCCGGATTAACCCCCACGCTATTTGAAAAAATCCGGGCCAGCGGAGTAGATGTCTGCACCTTGGGAGATCATACCTATCGCAAGAAAGACATTTTTGCCACGCTGGAGCAATCCGACCGTCTGATCCGCCCGGGTAATTTCCCGACCGGCGCCATCGGTAAAGGGTGGACCATCATCAAAACTCGCTCGGGCCTCAATATCGGCATCATGCAGGTGATTGGTCGCAACAACATCAATTTGGCGGCCGATGATCCGTTCCGGGCCATGGACCGGATGCTGCTGGAGATGCCGCGCGATCTGACGCTGCGGATTGTAGATTTCCACGCCGAACAGACCAGCGAAAAAGTGGCGATGGGCTGGTATCTTAATGGCCGCGTGTCCGCCGTGGTGGGCACGCATACGCATGTACCCACCGCCGACCAACGGGTACTGGCCAAGGGTACGGCTTACGTTTCGGACCTGGGGATGTGTGGTCCGTGGGATAGCATTCTGGGCCGGCGGACCGATCGCGTACTCAAGCATATGCTGACTTCCATGCCCACTATGTTTGATGTGGCCCTGGGTCATCCACGATTAAGTGGCGTGATTCTGACCTTAGACCCCGCCACCGGCAAAGCCTTGGCGATAGAACGCTGCGACCGCGATGCCAGCGCCATCCCGGATGCGTATGACCGCGATGACCACCGGCGTGATTTGGGCGATTAAATTAACCGGGATTAGCCAGTAAGGTACGATAATAAGCAATCGTACGGGTCAGCCCTTCTTGCCGGGACACCTGCGGGGACCAGTTGAGCAACTTACGGGCCAGCGTGATATCCGGGCAGCGCTGCCTGGGATCATCGGGTGGTAATTCGGTGTGGCGAATTCGTGACGTAGACCCGGTGAGGGTGATGATTTCCTTGGCCAGTTGCAGCATGGTAACTTCATCAGGATTGCCAATATTGACCGGCAAGTGATAATTGGGACACTCCATCAAGGCCATGAGGCCGCGTATTTCATCCGCCACAAAGCAAAGCGAACGGGTCTGACTGCCATCCCCCTGCACGGTGAGTGGCTCGTTGCACAAGGCTTGAGCAATGAAGGTCACCACCACCCGGCCATCATTCACGGCCAGCCGTGGACCATAGGTATTAAAGATGCGAACAATGCGTGTATCCACCCCCTGTTCGCGGTGGTACGCCATGGTGACGGCTTCCATGAAACGTTTGGCTTCATCATACATGGACCGCATGCCCACGGGATTCACGTGGCCCCAATAGGTTTCGCGCTGCGGATGTTCACTGGGATCACCATACGCCTCGGAAGTGGAGGCCACCAGAATGCGGGCCTGGTTGCGCTGGGCCAGTTCGAGCAAATGCATCGTGCCCAGCGCATTGACCTTCAGTGTCACCACTTGATGCCGCACATAGCCAGTGGGTGAAGCGGGCGAGGCCATATGATAAATCCGCTGGAAGGTTTGCCGGGTGATAGCGTCGGGCAAAGGTTCGGTCAGATCGCAATTGATCAGCGAAAATGCCGGATGGTTCTGCAGGCCGGCCAGATTACGGTTTGATCCGGTGATTAGATTATCCGCCCCCACCACCGTGTGCCCTTGGGCCACCAGTTGTTCCGACAAATGCGATCCCAGAAAACCTGCCGCACCGGTGACGAGGATATGCATGGGAAAGTCTCGGTTAGCTTTTACCTGGGTCATCAATCAAAGAAACGATAACGCACGATTTGGAACAAGGCGGAAACGCCATCCATGGCGCCGATTTTCTTACCCTCTTCGTAGGTCCGCCCGGCATAGGATACGCCGGTTTCATACACCCGAAGTTTCTTGCCATTCAGACGCAAACGCGCCACCTTGGCCGTCAGTTCCGGCTCTACCCCAAAACGCGGCGAACTGATTTTTATCTGGTCAATCACCGGACGGGTGAACACTTTGTAGCACACTTCCATATCGGACAAATTCAGGTTGGTCAGCATATTGGAAGTGGAGGTAAGAATCTTATTGGCCACCTGATGCCAGAAATACATCACGCGGTGTGGTTCGCCGATGAAACGTGAACCAAATACCACATCGGCCTTACCGTCCAGAATCGGCTGAAGTAATTTGGGATAGTCGGACGGATCGTATTCAAAGTCCGCGTCCTGAATAATAACCAGATCACCCTTGACCATGGTAAAGCCGTCCCGCAGTGCAGCGCCTTTGCCTTCATTGACGGTTTTGTTTTTTAACTGGAAGGAGACCTCGGGAAAGAAACCGGGAATCTGCTGCATGATTTCCCAAGTCCGGTCTTTGGACGCGTCATTGACCAGAATAATTTCGCGTTGCAGACCGCCGGGCAGCGGTTGTTCGACCACGTGCTTGATCACGGCCGTGAGATAACGTTCTTCGTTATACACCGGGATCACGATCGAAAGCAGGCGATACTGGGGCTTCACCGGCTGCGCCAGAAGTAAAGCACAGGGAATGTTGGGGTGCAATTCAGTCATGGTCACTCATCCTAAAGCAAAGCGGTAATCGTAAGCCCAGTATTGCAACCGATTTAGGTGCAAACGGCAACCCTGCGGGCTTATTTATTGGTCTTGAAACGGGTATAATAAGGGGATGTTAATCACCGAGCGAAAAATCATCCGTCTACGATCATGGCCCGACCCCATCCTGCAGGAGCAGTTGGAGGAGATGGGCTTCTTCCGGGATGACCCCCTTGGTATGTGGGTCAGGTTTTGCGACGCCAACGAACTGGAATATCTGGTGGCCTGGTTAAAAAAGCGTCATATCACCGGGCAGGTTACCACGGCTTCCGGACGCGGGCAACTTACCCGTATGCCCAGGCTTAGCGCTAATCTGATGTTGCGTAAAGGTGGAACCCCGAATCATTGCAGTTTATGCGGTGCCAAACAAGTCCCCTGCTATATGTGGGTTGAGGGGGATGATACCGATTCCATCCATTACCCAGGCGCACGCCATTTCTACCTGTGTGGTGGGTGTGTCCAGAAGTTCCTGCTGCCCCATCCCCGGCTGTACACTCTGGCGCAAGACAAGCTGTAATCCCCCAGACATGCTGATATATCAAAGGTATTGGTGCCAGCGTCGGATCAGCGGATTGCTTCCAAGCCATCCACAATCACGCCGGCCGTAACCGTACCAGGCTGAGTGGTCACCCCCTGATGGGCAACACCAACCCGAACCGCATTTTCCGGCGGGTTGGGATCCAGCGCAATCCGCACACTGGCCGATTCCGCGCCGGGCTGTTCCACGATGACTTCCACCCGGCCTGCGGGCTGCGGGTGGTTAAGATTGACGGCCACTTGCTGGGTGGGAGTATTGCCCGACACCGCTTTGGCGGTGCCCCCATGCGAGTCCAGCGGTTGCATCCAGAAATTCCATGAAGCCGCGGTTCCCGCAACCAGCACGACACTGGCCGCAACGGCCCAACGTACTTTCAGCCACTTTTCGCGATAGACCGAATTTGACTTGGCGACATCCAGATCGGCGAGTTTGTTGGCCAGATTACGGTCGAAATCGTCCCAGTTAATCATGGGAATACGATTGCCCCAATCCTGCAGGACGTCCTGGATTTCTTTTTGATGTTGAAAACAGAGCGCGGCCTGAGCATCGGTTTGCAGCAGGTGCTCGACCTGTTTGCGGGCATCAGCATCCAACGTGTTGTCCACGTACTGGCTGATCAGAAATTCTAAGTGCTCGCGGTTTTCCATCACACTCTTTCAAGGGGACCTAAGTCCCGGTAATCACGGTATCAGTCTTCCACATGTTCCGCCAGCAGCACGCGTAGCGTCTTACGGGCCTGAAACACATGCCATTTAACCATCTCAATCGAACAATCAAGCGTCTCGGCCACATCGCGTTGCGACATCTCTTCGATGGCGAACAACACCAGCGCCAACCGCTGTTTCTCCGGCAGAGCATTCAGGGCCTGCTGGATCGCATCACCCAATTCCGCCGAAGCCATAATCCGTTCCGGCTGGATAGGTCCCAGCTCGGGCAACGAACTGCGGATATCGTCACCATCGGGCTGGGACGTCTGTTCAATGGACGTCGCCTTCCGCAACTGCCTTGACCGCCGATAGTTCAGCGACAAGTTGGTCACAATCCGCATCAACCAAGGACCAAACCGCTGGGCCTGATTCAACTGCCCCAGGCTACTGTAAGCCTTGAGCAATGCTTCCTGCACCAATTCGGCGGCATCATGGCTGTTACCCAGCAATCTGATCGCAACCCCGGCACATTGCCGTTGATATCGCTGCGCCAGCTTGCCGAAAGCAACCCGGTCACCTACCTTGGCCGCTTCCACCAACTGCAATTCTTCCACTCCCTCAGGAGCGGAGGCCAACGACCCCAGCGGCAAACTGCCTTTGGGATCAGGCGGAAAGTTATCCGTCAGATGTTGAGCCATCGCTTAAGACACTCGCACCAGTCACTGGTTAGAAAAAAAGTTAAATTCCCGTCTACTGCAACACCTGTGATTGTACCACAAAGGCATTGCCCTTTATTTGGCCGGGGTTATGGCGGCCATGTCAGCCAAGGTTTCGCCCGCCATATCCAGCGCAGAATCCATATCTATCCTACTGTCATTCAACAACTTACGGCCTAATTCGCGTATACGTTTATGAGTATCGGCATCCTGTATATACTCTACAGGGCTTTTGCCATCTACTCGTGCTAGTAATAACGCGCCAAGTAACTGCCCCCCCCGCAAAGCTACCCGTTGAGATAATCCCGCAGCAGCCACGTGGCTATAGGAACGCCAAAATGCATCCGCCGCAATCACGTAACCACGCCAGGCATTGGGGCGATGGAAGGCCTTGAGTAACAAATGGTTGATCAGCGACGCCACATCAAAGGCCGGATGGCTGTAAAACACTACTTCAAAATCCAACAGCATAATCCGGTCCACAACAAGGGGCTTGTCTGGTTCGGCGCTAGCTTGGGGCACAACGAAAATATTCTTGGGGGTATAGTCGCCATGAATCAGGCACAGTTGCTCGGTCAACAGCATGGTTTCCAAGGTATGGAACTGGGTGGTTAAATCCGGGTGCCGTTGGGCTGCGGTTCGCAAATAGGCATCAATGCGTTGTTGGATAAAAAGTCTGGGATTCCCGTATCGGCTTAATAAATCAGGTCGCTGGGCAGTGCTGGTGTGAAGCATCGCCAGAATTAAGCCTGCTTCTTCTGCGGCCTGCCGGGGGCAAATGCCATCAAGCAGGAGTTTTTTCCAGATAATCGCATCGCTGGGGGCGGCCGTCATAGCCAGTATATTGTTTGCTTCGTCCCACCACAGGGGTTGTGGTACACTGCCGACGGGCAAAATATCATTGAGTAATTGCATGCAATCGCGTTCGACCCACAGCCGATCCGTATCCACTTTCCATTCGGCGGCGGTGCGGAATTGAGCTTCGGGTTGTTTGAGTACATAACAGTTCCCCGCACGGGAACGCAGATCCGGAATACCACGTTTAATCTGCGCCGGTGAACGCAGGTCTGTCCCAATGAAGTCCCCCGCTTCCACCTCAAAGACCATCAGAACCGTACTGGCCACCCCACCCGATAGTGATTTGACCATCACTTCACCGGTGGGCAATCGGCCCGACTGGCGCAGGTAATCAACGGCATTGGCTTGCGTTAAGGCCCACATTGGCATTGGTCCCCCGAACTTAGACTTGGCCTGCGCCCGGCAATTGCCGGACCTTTACCCGGGTACCCGTGACGGTATACATCCGCCGGGGGGTCAGTCGCTTATAACGGGCAAATAACCGTTCGACCACACCCGCACTTTCCGGGGCTTGAATCCATACCACACACTGCTCAAAGGGCATATTGTTTTCATACATGGGCTCGATACGATTATTGTTCTGGGTCACAAAAGAGCACTGACGCTGGGCCAAAACGGCAAAGAAATCACGGTCGGCGCCGGGTAATTCGATCAATTCCGTGTTTGCGAGTAAATCGGCCACACTAAAAATACGGTGTCCCGCCGCTTTTAAGTCCTTGGCGATTTGACCATCTACCTGTTCATCAACGAAAAAATTCATATCGGCTCCTATTTATGCCCCCTAGTATAGCCGAGTTTATATTTCGTAACGACCTTGGACGGATGGTTAGTTGTCGGGGGGTCATCGGGGCGGTACGATGCCCATGTTATTTGGAGTTTAACCATGGCTGTCCCAACATCACATTTGCCCGTATTACGCTTTGCTGGCCTGTTGGCGGCGGATACCGACGAACTCGAGGCTGCCCGGCTGGAACTGACCCGCTGGTATGGCCCGGTAGACGATGTTTCCGCCGTCATACCTTTCGACTTTACGGAATATTACACCCCGGAGATGGGCCCCAAACTGCAAAGGCAGTGGATTCGCTTTCAGACGCTGTTTAACCCCGAGCATCTGGCCAAGTGCAAATTGGAAACCAACATGGCCGAGACGCTGCTGGCCCGGCAATTTCAACGCGGCGCCACCCGCCCGATAAATATTGACCCCGGCTATGTGCATCGTTACAAAGTCATTCTGGCCACCACCAAAGACCACAGCCACCGGGTGTATCTGCAAGAAGGCATCTACGCCGAAGTGACCCTGCATTGGCATCAACACCAATGGACACCCTGGCCGTGGACCTATGCGGACTACCGCTCGGAAACCGCCCAAGCGTTCTTCAAAAAAGCCCGTACCGATTATCTGTTGCAATTACAACACATTACGGCAGGACGCTAATCTATGCTCGTGGCCGCATTGCTGTTACTCGGTTCCGCATTCATCACCAGTGTGATCGGGGTGAAGCTGGCCGGGTACTGGGCGCGGTCGCTGCGGATGATAGATGCTCCCGGGGAGCGTAAAGTCCATACGATTCCCACCCCGCGTAATGGCGGGATTGGCATCTTCGCGGGTTTGGGATTGCCAATCATGTTGGGCTTGGCGGCAGCGTGTTGGCTGCCGGCGGACTCGTTGGCTTGGTTGGGGCATTCCGTTACCATCCATCTGGCCGGGGTGCGCTATCATGCGGGGCTGGCGCTCTTGCTGTTGGGTTGCACCTTGGGCATACATCTGGTCGGCTTGTGGGATGATCGTAAAAATCTGTCGCCCTATACCAAGCTGTTCTTACAGTTATTTATGGCCTCGACATTGGTCATCGGTGGGGAAAGCCTTGCTCCCGGAGGGTTCAGAACCCTATCACTGCTGGATCAATGGGGCTGGGGTGGCACCTTGCTCTCGGGACTGATCACGATCCTCTGGATTACGGCACTGACCAACGCGCTAAATTTTCTGGATAACATGGACGGACTCTCGGCCGGGGTGGCTACGATTGCCGCAACGTGCTTGCTGCTCTATGTGACCTTACAAGGGCAATGGTTTGTCGCGGGTCTGCTCTTGTTGCTGATTGGCTCCTGCATGGGCTTTTTGGTGTTCAACTTCCCACCCGCCAAGATTTTCATGGGCGATGGCGGTTCCACGGTGTTGGGTTTCTTTCTGGCTGCGTTAACCATCCGCACTACTTATGTAACGGCCGGGGATCGTCATTGGTATGGCGTTCTGGTGCCGTTGATCGTGATGGCGGTACCACTTTATGACCTGACAATTGTGACCGTGGTCCGACTGGCCCGGGGCAAATCTCCCATGCAAGGAGATACCAATCACTTTTCGCATCGGCTGGTCCGGCAGGGATTCTCCAAACGCAGCGCCGTACTGATAATTTATGGTGTCACCGCGGCACTGGGCATATCGGCCCCCCTGCTGGCAAATGCCACTACATTGACAGCGGTACTCATCGGCCTGCAGACGCTGGCGTTGTTGGTGGTGATCGGTGTGCTGGAACGTGTGGGCGAACATACCCGATAATTTCGCTTGTCGGGCGGATACCGCTATAATCGTACATAATTAGTTCGCTTTAGAGGAAAACCATGAGTTTGACGTCATCCCTGCCGGTATCCATTCACGACCCGATCAATGCGCAAATCTTGGCGGTTTCCGAAGACCGCATC
>JBIJDM010000287.1:0-2717 GCA_044344145.1 Phycisphaerae bacterium | reverse complement strand
TTGGCCTGTTAGCCGTTCTGGTCTATGATAGGATACATGCGGAAAAGCGAAGAACGCCCCAACCTGTCTGAGTTGACGTGGATTGGTGCAGCCGATAGCTTGGTTCGCTGGACAAGATATGGCTTTGGCCAGGAGCATAAAGATGAATCGTAATACGCGAAACAGTTGGTTGACAGTTTTATTCACAGTGGCGGTAGCGGGTCCGGTCATGGCCCAGACGGCCTCGATGCGTTTGCCGGTGAGTGTCACCACGCGTCCGGCGACGACGGCGCCGACTACGCTGCCCGCGACACCCTTGGTGGCGCCGGTGGTGTTGGTACCGACCACAGGTCCGGTCATCACCGAACCGTTCATCGGCCGGGTGAGTTCGGATCGCGTGTATGTGCGCAGTGCCGCGCAGGCAGAAGCCTACGCGTTGGGCCAGTTGCGCAAGAATGAACTGGTCAAAGTTGTCGGCCAGAAAAATGGCTGGTATCTGATTGCCGCGCCGACCGGAACGGTCAGCTATGTGGCGAAAGAATTATTGCAGCCCGCCGCGGATGGCAAGACCGGCGAGATCAAAGGCGAGTATGTGAATGTGCGGGCGGCCAGCGCGCTGTTCCCGAATTCCAGTCACAATGTACTGGCGGTGGTGCAGAAGGGGACCATGCTGGGAATTCTCGGCGAGACGGATAAGTTCTATCTGGTCACCCCGCCGGAAAAAGCCTATGTGTATGTCTCCAGTCAATTCATCAAACCAGCCGAAGCCGGGGCCACTTACAGCGCGCCGGAATTATATCTGCCAGCCAATGTGAAGCCCTTGCAGGAGCGCGCGGCTGCGGCCACAGCGCCGGCCAATAATGTGGCCGGTACCCAACCGGGCAATACTGAGGTGACCACCCAGCCCACCGAAGTGGTGATCGTACCGCCGGTGCCGACGGTCACGGTGGATCAAAGCGTATACAAACAATTTGCCGATCTTAATGCCCGCACTCAGGCAGAGTTGGCCAAACCGCTGCGCGAAGAAAAGCTGGAGCCGTATCTCGCGGAGTTCACCGCCATGGCCGCGCAGAAAGACGCGCCCAGTTCGGTAATCACCGCTGCCCAGGCACGGATTGAATTCCTGAACAAGCGTATCGAGATTCAGAAACTGGCCATGGCCACCGCGCCGGAACAAACCGCCGCGCTGGATCAGCAGCGGGCCGCGCTGCAGGAAACGTTTGATTCCGTGCAACGCAAACTCGCGGCGGCGGCCATCGAATCCCCGACGTATCTGGCCTCGGGCCGGTTGCAGACTTCCACCGCGGTGGCGGGCAAGTATGTGCTGGTCAATCCCAATAGCGGCCGCACGGTGGCGTATCTGCGTTCCGATAGCGATATTGATCTCACGCCGTTGCTGGGGCAATACGTTGGTATCAAAGGCCGTTTGGAACCGGTGGCCGGCACGCAGATGCAGGCGATCCGCGTGAGTTCCGCGACGCTGATGCCGGTGCCCAAAGATATTCAGGACTGATTCGGACCGAGGAATACGCATGTCGCAACCCGACCCGGCGCCGAGTATCCCCGCAGAGCCATTCCAATGGCGTCAGCTCTGGGATGTGCTGGTGTATCGTTGGAATCGGGATTTGATTTTTACGCACGCGGCGGCGCTCTCCTATAGCACACTGTTTTCGCTGCTGCCGTTGCTGGTGTTGGCGGCTTTGATTTTGTCGCTGGCCGGGGGTTCGGGCGATAGTAATTCCATGGCCAAAAGTGCGCAGGACTGGTTGCTGGACAAGCTGGGTCTGGGCCAGATTCAATTGACCGTGGACAATGTGCAGTACAGCCTGCCCCAATATCTATCCGGCCAGATCGAGCATATCCGCGCGGTGGTGCAATCGGCCACCACGGGGATTATCGGTTTCGTGGCTTTGCTGTGGGGGGCACTGGGTTTGATGTTGGCGATGGAAACTTCGTTCAACCATATTTGCCGTATCAACACCCAGCGGGCTTTTCCCCAGCGGTTGATGTTGTACTGGACCACTTTGACACTCGGGCCGGTCGTGGTGGCCATTTCGGTTTATGCCACTTCGCAGCTATTCAAAGTTACCGAATATCTGCCGGCGTATGAATTCGTCGCCAAGAGTATTTCACTGCTGATCCAGTTTTCCACCAGTTGGCTGCTGATGTATGCGGCCTATCGGATTGTGCCCAGTATGGTTTTGCCTTTCCGTTCGCTGATGTGGGGCGCGCTGGTGGCGACAGTGTTGTGGGAACTGGGCAAGTATGGTTTTACGATGTACCTGCACAATACCGTGGGCGTGGGGCGGTGGTATGGCAATCTGGGGCTGATCCCCATGTTTATGTTCTGGGTTTATCTCACATGGTCGTTTGTGCTTCTGGGTTTGCAGGTTGCTGCGGTGCACAGTCGCTGGCCCAAAGAACTGGCCGAAGCACGGGCCGCCAAGTTGGCCAAATAATCCTATCTCTGCCCATACCGAATCAGTACACGATTAATATTCCACACTGGGCAAATCCGCCGGACTGGGCACATAACCCTTGTGCGTGGGTTTGTTGGTGTCCTGCGTAATCCCCAACGCCCGAATAATCGCCTCCACATCATCCGCCACTTGAATCGGCGGATTGGCAATCCGCCCCCACGTGGGTTCGGCAGCCGGTTGGATGGCGTTTTTGGTCTTCACGCCGGTGTGATAATGCACCGTGGCATCGGGGTCTTTCAGCCCATGGCCGGTGAGGAT
>JBIJDM010000093.1:0-9925 GCA_044344145.1 Phycisphaerae bacterium | reverse complement strand
GCCAATAATTTGCCGGCTGAGTAATTGCTGCAGCCCGGCAATGGTCGCCGCCGAAGCGGGTTCGCAACCAAAACCATACCGGCCCACCAGCGCCTTGGCTTCCAGAATTTCTTCGTCGGTCACTTCGGTTACCACGCCATTCATCACGTGCAGGGCCCGCAGGGCCTTTTTCAGATTCACCGGACGACTGATTTCAATCGCGCTGGCGATGGTGTGGGGGTGGTACTGGCTCAGGTCCATCTGCTGGTAGAGATTTTTGATCGGGGCGTTATCCACATGGCCGTTGTTCCACTTCAGGCCATCGCGATTAACCAGCGTGTGCAGGGTATTGGCGCCTTGGGCGTTGATAATCGCCAGGCGCGGGGCGCGTTTGACCAGACCCAATTCCAGCAACTCCATGTAGGCTTTGCCGAAGGCGCTGCAGTTACCGAGGTTACCGCCGGGGACGACAATCCAATCCGGCGCTTCCCACGCCAGTGATTCGAGGATGCGGTACATGATGGACTTCTGGCCTTCCAGCCGGAAGGGATTCACCGAGTTCATCAGATACAGGCCCAGTTGGCTGGATACTTCGCGCACGCGGCGCAGGCAGGCATCAAAGTCGCCGGCGATTTGCAGCGTCTTGGCGCCGTAGTCCAGCGCCTGGGATAATTTTCCGAAGGCAATTTTGCCCGAACCGATAAATACCACACCCTGGAAGCCGCACTGGGCAGCATAGACGGCCAAACTGGCGGAGGTATTGCCGGTGCTGGCGCAGGCCACATGCGTGGCGCCGACCATGCGGGCATGGGTAAAAGCCGCGGTCATGCCGTTATCTTTGAACGAACCCGACGGGTTCATGCCTTCGTATTGCAGATACAACTGTCCCGGCCACATGCCAAGTTGCCGGCCCAGACACTGGGCATTTTGCAGGAAGGTCTGGCCTTCGCCGATGGTGCAGACCATCGCATCACCCGCAAAGGGCAGCAGATCGCGGAAGCGCCATACCCCGCTATGGTCGAGCGGGAAACGCCGATGGCCCCAGCGGGATTCGAAGTCGCGCAGGTGCTTGGGCACACGCACCTTGTCCCAGTCATAACAAATGTCCAGCAATTCGCCGCACTTGGCGCAACTGGTCAGGGTTTGCGTGACCGCATACGTGGTGCCGCAAGCGGGGTTGGTACAGCGTTGATGAGCGATGGTATTCATAACCGAGATTGTAACGGAAAAATTGGGGCGCGTCAGCCGTGGGGTTCCGGACTACCGGACTCCCCATCCGGACATTTTGCCGATACAATACCCCCATGTGGATTGATACTCATTGTCACCTGACGTATCCCGGTCTCATTGAGCGGATTCCCGAGGTGTTGGCCAATGCCCAACGCCTGCAGGTTACCCAGGCGCTGACCATCGGGACCCATCCGCAGGATCATGAGGCGGTATTAACTTTGTTGCAGCAGCACCCCACGCTGCGGGCGGCCTTGGGGATACATCCCTGCCATGCCCACGAGGTGGAGGCGGGTTATCTGCCGCGTCTGCGTGAATTGCTGACGGCTCGGGGCTCGATTCTGGCGGTGGGGGAGATTGGTCTGGATTATTACCATGATGCCAGTACCAAACCCATTCAGGAAACCATGCTGCGGGCACAGTTGGATATGGCGGTGGAACTGGACTTGCCAGTGATTTTACACATGCGTGAAGCCCACGTCGACGGGGTGGCGATTCTGCGTTCATATCCACAATTGCGTTATGTGGTGCATTGCTTTACGGCTGGGCCGGCGGAATGTCAGGCTTGGGTGGATTTAGGGGCGTATATTGGCTTCACCGGGGTGGTAACCTATAAAAATGCCCAATTGGTGCGCGACAGCGCCCGGCTGGTGCCGCGCGACCGGATTTTAGTGGAAACGGATGCCCCCTATCTAAGTCCCGAACCGGTCCGACGGATTAAAATCAATGAGCCGGGGCATACGGCGTATGTGGGGAAATATCTGGCCCAGTGGTTGGACTGGCCGGAAACGGATTTGGCGCAAGCCACCACAGCGAATGCCGTGCGGCTGTTTGGTCCGGGACTTTGGCCCTGAAGGCCATTTTTTAGGCCGGAAGGTTGATTTTGCTACCCCGGTATGGGTATAACCGATACGGAAGTAAGAATTTTCGTGGCGTGTGTCCTTGACAGACCCGCAAGGGTGATTAGACTAGCGAACTACTGAATGTAACGCGTCTTTAACGTTTGTCGCAGAAACCGATTTTGGACCAGTCTAGCTTTCGTTTTATGGGAGGCTGCCTTGAGTATCCTGACCAAAGTGTTCATCGTCCTGCAAACTGTGTTTGCGCTCGTATTGGCCCCCCTGGTGATCGTATTCGTCGGTCAGCAGGACAACTACAAGAAAGATCTGAGTAGTGCCAATCTGGCCAAGGTTGCCGCCCAGGTCCAAGTGACCAAGGCCGGGAAAGACATTTCGGCCCTGACCGAATCGTTCAACAAGCTTGCGGCTGATAACAACAATCAGACCGCCTCCCTCAAGCGGGAAGTGGATGATCGTGATGCCAAGATTTCTGGTCTGGAACGGGAGAAGGACAGCTTCGCCCTGAAGGCCAGCGAAGCGGATATCGCCCTCAAGCAGACCATCAGCAGCGTGGATGCGCTCAAGACCCTGCTGACCAGTCGCGACAAGGAAGTTTCTGAAATTCGTCCCCGCCTGGTGGATTTGACCCAGAAGGCTGAGGACGTGAACCGCAAGAACGGCGAATTGCTGATTGAAGTGGAACAGGCCAAGAAGGCCATCCGCACCCTGCAGGAAGCCTTGGTTTCCGCCCAGCAACGTGGCCCCGCCACCGGAATCAACCAGGCCGGCCAGCAGGTCACGCAGGCTGCGGCCCCGACCATTGCCGCCCCCAACGTGGTTAACGGCCGCGTGAACCAGGTTCAGGAAATCAATGGCAAGGTCTATCTGACCATGTCGCTGGGTGGCCGCGATGGCGTCCAGAGCGGAACCAAGTTTGTGATTTCCCGCGGCAGCAACTTTGTGGCTGATGCCGTAGTGGAACGCGTTGCCCCCGATCAGTCGGTCGCGGTGGTGACCCTGTCGCAGGCGGCGATTCAGGTCAATGATGTGGTTTCGTCCAACGGGATGTAATCTGCTCTAAACAGCTTTTCAGGCGGTTCCGAATCGGTTTCGCCTGTGGTAAAGGATATGACAATGACCCAATCGAATGTACCCCAGCGGATGAATGTGAAGGGCGCGGTCAATGTATATACCGCGCTGGCGGCTTTGGGTTTCCTTGCTTTGGCCACCGCCGTGATCTACGCGTTCATTCAATATCGGAATTTAATTCTCAACTGAGAATTTTCCGCTATAATATCCAGAACGATAGGGGCGATGGTCTACCAGTCGCCCCTTTTTGGCATAATATCAGGATGATTCCACTGCCACGGAAGGCGGCCTTGTAGGTCGCGTGCCCAATCCGGGCTTAGGGTTGAACGCGTGCCTTGCGGATTTTGAGTGTTTGGCCCGGTGGCTCCCGTGGTGGTCATGCATGGCACGAGATTTTTCGGACCGCTGGTGGCCGCAGGAATAGCCCCTGCTACCGGCATCCGCCAAATGGAGCACAAGCCTTGTTTTTCGACACTATTCTCGGCTGGTTCTCCCTCGATATGGGTATTGACCTTGGTACCAGCAACACCCTCGTGTGTGTGCGCGGCGAAGGCATCGTTTTGAACGAACCTTCCGTGGTGGCGGTCAAAAAGGGGACCAATCAGGTTGTTCAGGACGGTAATGCGGTGGGGTTGGCGGCCAAGGAAATGTTGGGGAAGACCCCCGGCAGTATTGTGGCCATTCGTCCGCTCAAAGACGGGGTGATCTCCGATTTCGAAATTACCGAAGCGATGCTGGCGTATTTCATCCGCCGGGTGCACGGCCGGCGCGGCTTCCTGCGGCCGCGCGTGGTGATTGCCGTGCCCAGCGGGATTACCGCCGTGGAAAAACAGGCCGTACTCCAAAGCGCCGAGCGCGCCGGGGCACGCAAGGTTTATCTGGTGGAAGAGCCCATGGCCGCGGCCATCGGGGCGGGGCTGCCGATTACCGAGCCTCAGGCCAGCATGGTGGTGGACATCGGTGGCGGTACCACCGAAGTGGCGATTATCTCGCTGTCAGATATCGCCGTGAGTGAATCCATCCGCGTGGCGGGCGATGATTTTGATGAAGCCATCGTGGACCACATGCGTAAGACGTATAACCTGATGATCGGCGACCAATATGCCGAACGCATCAAAATCGAAATCGGCTCCGCCGCCCCCATGGGCCAGGAAATGACCATGGAAGTCCGCGGCCGCGATATGATCTCCGGCCTGCCGCGCAAGTGTATTGTCAGCAGCGAAGAAATCCGCGAAGCCCTGCAGGAACCGCTGGGCCAGATTATTGACGCCGTCACCCGCACCCTGGAACACGCCGAACCCGAACTGTCCGCCGATCTGGTGGAAAACGGGCTGACGCTTGCCGGGGGTGGGGCGCTGATGCGGGGCATTGATAAAGTCATCCATCAGGCCACTGGCCTGCCGGTGCGCATCGCCGATGATCCGCTGACCTGCGTGGCACGGGGCACCAGCGTGTTCCTGGAAAATCTGGAACGCTGGAAAGACACCATCGAGACCGATGCCAGTGATCTTTGAACCGGCACCTGGTGAGGATGTACGATCATGCCCGAGCCCAAGCGCAATACCCGAAAAGCATTTGCGGGCCTGACCCTGCTGGCGTGCCTGTGGTTGTTGGTCGGGATGCGGATGGCGCCGTATGATCGTTCCGGGGTGGCGCCCTCGTGGTTGCAGCAAACCCAGGACTTCTTCGGCCAACCGCTTAGTTTTCTTCTGACCCCGCTCAGCCAGCCGCTGCGCTGGGTGCAAACCACCCTCGAAGCGGGTTTCAACGACATTAATACCACCAAGGTGGATACACTCCAGCTGGAAACGCTGAAGCAGGAAAATATTGCGCTGAAAAATCAGAACATGCTGCTGCAGGACCGGCTGAACCAATTCGAGCGTTTCGTCGGCGAGTTCCAGCAATTCCGCGCCGCGTTTCCCACGGTCTCCGCGGATCAGGTTATGCCCGCGACGATTATCGGGATGGTGGGCAGCAACGGCAGCGAGATCGCCGCCATTGATCGCGGCAGCGTGGACCGCATCCAGCTCAAACAGGTGGCCCTGTCCCAGTTGTCGCCCGTCGGCCGGGTGGTCAGTGTGGGCACGCGCACGTCCCATCTGCGTTTGCTGACCGATCCGGACAGTTCCATGAAAATTACCGCCAGTGTGATCCGGCGCGAAGCGGATAAAATCGTGGTCATCGCCGAAGTGTGCATGGTGCACGGGGTGGGTAATGGCATGCTGGGCTCGGATACCCTATCGGCCAATCTGCTGGTTCCCCCGCAGGCGGGGGACTGGATCACGCTGCATGACAACGAATGGCCCAAGGCCATTCAGGGCGCGGTGGTGGGGCAGGTGGAATCCGTGGCCCGGCGCGAAGATCAACAGTTACGATACGAATTACGCATCAAGCCGCGGATCGAAATAAATCGAACCACGCGCGTGATGTTACTCATGCAATAGAACGGCGGGATGTTGTGGCGCAAGTTATCCGTAGACATGGCTGGTGGTATTGGCTGGCGGGGGTGGGGCTGCTGCTGCTGGCGGTGGCGCTGACGCTGGTGGCGTTTCCGGTGACGGGCTTTTGGCCGGCGGCACTGGTGGCGCTGACCCCGCTGATTTCCTGTGCCCGGACGCGCAGCTTTAATTGGCGCTGGTTCGGTCTGTTCTGGCTGGCCGGTATGGCCTTTTACGTCATTGGTCTAAATTGGTTGATTCATGTCACCCTGCCCGGCTGGCTGGGCTTGTCGGTGTATCTGGGGCTGTATTGGGCGGTGTTTGGGTGGGCGCTCCGCCGGCTGATGGTGAATCTCCGCTGGCCCGCCGTGTGGGCCGCGCCGCTGGTGTGGGTGACGCTGGAATATCTGCGCTCGGTCATCATGACCGGCTTCGCCTGGTTCCTGCTGGGTAATGCCCTGATGCCCCGGCTGGAATTGGTGCAGATTGCCGATCTCGGCGGGGTGTGGCTGGTGACGGGCCTGTGTGCGGCGGTGGCGGGATGCGTGTCTGATCTGCTGCATCTGCCGCTAAAGGTCAAAGGGCAGGTGAACAAGCAATTCTATACCACCGCGGCGACCGGGCTGGCGATTCTATTGCTCGCGGGGGGGTATGGCTGGTTTCGGCTCCGGCAGGATTGCCTGACTCCGGGCCCGCAGGTCGCGGCGATCCAGCATTATGTTCCGCAGGGGGTCCGCGATGATGAGCAGCCGCGCACCCTCGGAGAATGGGTCCAGCAGCGCAAGGACATGATGCTGCATCCCCATCTGCAGCTCAGTCGCGATGCATACGATCTCTACCATCCACAATTGATCGTCTGGTCGGAAACCATGGTGCCCGGTTATATCAATCCCGAGTTCCGTAATACATCCCAGTCGGGTGATACCCGTGTGGATAAGGCACTACGGGAAATAGCGCGGTACAGCGATGACTTGCTGACCAAAATTGCCACGGCCTACAACTGTTATTTTTTGGTCGGGGCCAGCAGTCGGGAATCTTCGCCCCCGAATATGGATGGCACCCCCGGCGCGCCCCTGCGCTACAACGTGGCGGCGATGTATGCCCCCCAGCAAGGTTTGGTATTGCCGCTCTATGCCAAACGGCACCGCGTGCCCTATGGGGAGTATATCCCGCTGTCGAATGTTGGGTGGGTCCGCAGTCTGCTGATGAAATTTTCACCCTACGGCGAGTATGACTATACCATTCAGGCTGGCAGTGACTGGCACCGGTTTGTGATGCAGGCGGATGGCCACGTATACCGTTATGGCGTACCGATCTGTTATGAAGATGTATTTCCTTATATCACCCGGGCTTTTGTGGACCCGCAGGCGGGGGTCAAGCAGGTGGATTTTCTGGTCTCGATCAGCAACGATGGCTGGTATCTAAGTCCCAGCCAGTTCATGCAGCATCTGCAAATCACGCAGATGCGGGCCATTGAGTCCCGTACGGGTTTTGTCCGCGCGGTCAATGGCGGGGGCAGCAGTCTGGTGGACAGTTGTGGCCGGGTATTGCAAATCGTGGATAATGATAATGATCCCAGCACCCCGCCGGTGTTTGGGCTTAATGGTATTGCCGCGGGCAATCTCCCGCTGGATTCACGGGTGAGTGTGTATAGCCAAATCGGCGACCTACCAATCGTGGTATTGGGTATAATGACCATTCTGGCTGTCGCTTGGACCTTGGTGCGGCCCCGTCGTGCGGGCCCCCAATTGGAGGATTGATGATGAAGTATGTATCTGTAATCGTAGCGGGTGGTTTGATGGTGGGGCTCTGGGGCTGTCAGGAAGCCACATCGTCACCCCGTACGGTGCAGCCGGTATCGGCAGCAGCAGCGGATAATGCCTATCAACGGGCCATGGCCTTGTTACAACTGCAATTTCGCGATCAGGACCCGATAGTGCGGGCGAATGTGATCGAAGCTGTACAGGGCAGTGCGGATGTCCGCGCTCAGGAAATCATCGAAACCGGCTTACGGGATCGGCAATGGCTGGTACGCTTTGCCGCCGCGATGGCCGCGGGGAAACGCAAAGCTGCGGCAGTGCTGCCGGTCTTGGAGCAACTGGCCGATGAAGATGCCAGCAAGAATGTACGTGTGGGCGCCATCTATGCCCTGCAGCGGTTGGGTAACAGCAAACGCATGACGCAACTGGCCACGTATCTCAATGACCCGGATCAGGAAGTCCGGGCCAATTCGGCACTGGTGCTGGGCCTGCTGGGCGATCCTTCTGCAGCGCCGTTGCTGCATGCCCGGCGGGGTGATGTGGTGGCGCGGGTGAAATTCGAACTTACTGCCGCACTGGCACGACTGGGTGATGAACCCGCCTGTAACGCCATCCGGGCGATGAGTCTGAGCCGGTTTACCGACGAACAATTTTTAGCCATGCAAATCGCCTCGGATATCAATCTGACCGAAGCGGGCAATATTATGCTGGCCGGGTTGGATCACCCCATGGCCGAGGGGCAATTACTCGCTGTGCGTGGGTTGGGTAGACTGGGCAGCCGTCAGGGAGAAGATTTTGCCTTGAAACATGCCGAGGATAGCAACGAAACCATCCGGGTACTGGCGGCGTTGGCTTTGGGTGACATTCCCGGCCCCGGTAAACTCGAACGTTTAACCAGCATGCTCTCGGACCGCGCTACGAGAGTTCAGGTGGCGGCGGCTTCCGCGCTACTGAATCGACAGAATCGCAAGTTGGATTGAGTTGGGGAGATGGCAGCGCCGAGTCGTCGGGGTTATACGGCTACGCAGTAATTACGGGGCCGGTAACTGATCTGACTTGGGCAGGTCTTTGATGTTCGCCAAGCCGAATACTTCCAGGAAGTAACGGGTGGTGCCATAGAGCAGGGGACGGCCGATGTCTTCTGCGCGGCCGACAATCTTTACCATGTTATGTTCCATCAGTGCCCGCAGCACGTCGCCACAGGCCACGCCGCGGATCGCTTCCACACCCACGCGCGTGAGGGGTTGCTTGTAGGCGACAATGGCCAGGGTTTCCAACTGGGCAGGGGTCAGTCGGCCTTCATCACGCTTGCGCACCAAGCGCTCGATGTAGCCGGAGTATTGGGCCAAGGTCAACAGTTGATACCCGCCAGCACGTTCCTCGATGCGGAACGCGGCGGAGCGGGCCTGATAACCTTGGTTGAGTTCTTCCACGGCCTGACGAATGGGCTTGGTGCTGTCCAAACCGCAAACTTCACCGAGTTTGCCGGCCGTCAGGGGTACGTCGGTGGAGAAGAGCAGGGCTTCGATCACCTGCGTGAGGGGAATCTGATCTTCGGTAAGCAAGCGTTCCGGCTGGGCCGGTAGCTGGGGCGTGGCCGAGGATTCATCCCCGGCGGGGCCTGTCGTAGCCTCAGGAACCGCCTCAGGCGTGGCCGGAGGGGCAGATTCGGTCGGAACCGGGGATAGTTGATCTTCGCTCATGGGTAGCACTTTAGCCCAAGCCTGCTGGCTAGTCAAAGGCACAGGGGACAAATCCCCCTCATCCCCGATATACTCATGCCATGGAACGCTTGGACCATTATCAGGATCTGCCCGCCCGTCACCTAAGCGGAGTGGTGTGCATCGGCAATTTTGACGGGGTGCATACCGGTCATCAGGCCATGTTGGCCCAGGGGCGGACGCTGGCCACTGCGGGGGGAATCCCTTTGCTGGCCATCACGTTTGATCCCCATCCGTTGAGCATTTTACGACCTGAATCCGCCCCGGCCCCATTGGCCAGCTTGGAACAGCGTTTGCGCTGGCTGGAACAGGCGGGGGTGGACGCCACCTTGGTCTTACCGGCAACGACCGAACTCTTGGCCATGAGTGCCGAAACCTTCGTCCGGCAGGTGCTGGTGGATACTTTACACGTCCGGCATGTGGTCGAAGGGCCGAATTTCCGCTTTGGCCGGGGGGCGGCGGGGAGTAATGAGACGTTACAAACCTTGGGCCGGGAAACGGGGTTTGCAGTTACGGTACTTACGCCCCAGACTGCAGTATTGGGGGATAGTACCATTGTGCCGGTAAGTTCGAGCCTGACGCGCTGGCTGATCGGCCAGGGACGCGCTCGGGACGCAGCCGCGTGTTTGGGCCGGCCATATCAATTAAGCGGAACCGTGGTCGAAGGTGACCGGCGGGGACGGACACTGGGCTTTCCCACGGCGAATATCGCTATACAGCAAATGCTGCCGGGGGTGGGGGTGTATGCGGCCACTGCGCAGGTGGGATTACGCAAATATGCTACCGCCCTGAGTGTGTCGAGCAATCCGACCTTTGCGGGTAAAGCCATTACCGTCGAGGCGCACTTGCTGGACTTTAGCGGTGAGCTTTAT
>JBIJDM010000247.1:0-3664 GCA_044344145.1 Phycisphaerae bacterium | reverse complement strand
CAGCCCGGCCGCGGCGGCCCAATTCACGGTATGGTAAAACCCGTCCAGCCGGGGCATACCCAGCAGGTCTTCGGTCTTGGACCCGTCGCAATGGGTGTTTTCCGTCCAATAACACAGGCAGTTGGCGGCATTGAACAGCTCTTCGTGGCGTTTTTGCATATAGCCAACGCGTTCGCTGAACGGGCCGGAGTCGGAAATGGCCCGTTCCATACCCCAGGTCTGTTCCCCGAACGGGAAGGCGTTGCGGACCTGTTCAATGGCAAAGGTCTGGTGGGCCAACGGTTTACCGGCCTGGGTCAGCCGGATGGCCACCTCGCGCTGGCGATATTTAACAATGTTGGCCTGAGCGGTTTGGACACTGGAGCTGTAGGTATCGGGCTGGTAGGGGGCTCCGCCTTCGCACAACCGCCACTCTTCGCCGGTAATCAATTGACTCACTGTCGGACTCCTAAAAAAAGCACCGAGGTCGGATTATAATGCAAAAAGTGAATTCCTATAAGTTATGCCCTTAGGTTAAGATAAGGACCCTATGCTGCTGGAATTGCACATCTCCAATTTGGCGGTCATTGCCGACGCCCGTATTGAACTGGTGGCGGGGCTGAATTGCTTCACCGGCCAGACCGGCGCGGGCAAGTCTCTTTTGATTGGCGCGCTGGAGATTCTGCTGGGCCTGCGTACCGCGCAGGACATGCTGCGGCAGGGGGCCAGCGAGGGCCGGGTCTCGGGGGTGTTCCATATCCGTAATGCCGCCCTGCGTAAAGAGTTAGCCCAGGTTACCGATGTGCCGTTGGAAGCTGAATCCGAGGTGATGATCACGCGCCGTTTTTACGAATCCGGCCGCAGCAGCACGGCCATCAATGGCCAGCCCATCAGTGCCGGGATGCTCAAGGCGGTGGGGGAGTTATTGGTGGATGTGCACGGCCAGCACGACCTGCAATATCTGCTCAAACCCGCGAACCAATTATTGATCCTCGATGATTTCGGCGGGTGCGGGGAATTACGCGAAGCGTATCGTGGGGCCTTCAGCACGCACGCCGAACTGGTCCGTCGGCGGGAAGAATTGCTGGCCACCAGCACCCTGCGCACCCAGCAGCTTGATCTCTACGGCTTTCAAGTACGCGAGATTGATGACGCGGCGATTTTGGAAAATGAACCGGCGGAATTGCTGGCCCGGTATCGGCTGCTCAGCAATATGGAAAAAATCCAGCGTCAGGCCGCCGCTGCCTGCGGGGCGCTGTATGAAGATGAAGGTGCCGCGCTGGAACGCGTGCGCGGGATCGCCCATGTGCTGGAGCAGTTGGCGGAATTGGATGAAAACCTGCTGCCCGTGGTCGAGCAGATCAAGTCGGCGGGAGTGATGCTGGACGAAGGCGCCTTTGCCTTGCGGCGCTATGTGGGCAAACTGGAACTGGACCCCAACGAACTGGCCGAAGTGACCCAGCGTTTGAATCAGGTGAACAAGCTACTGGACAAATATGGCGGTTCGCAGGGCCGTTGGGATGAATTGCAGGCCTATCGGGCCAAAATCGGCGCCGAACTGGCGCAACTGGAACAAAACGAACAGGACAGCACCGCCATGGATGCCCAGATTGCCGCGGCGCAAAAGCAGCGCGACGAACTGGGGGCCAAGCTGACGGCGGCGCGCAAACTGGCCGCCAAAAAACTCGCCCCGCTGGTCGAGGGCCATCTGGCCGATCTGGGCATGAAAGAGGCCCAGTTGGTCATTGATCTGCCACCTGCGGACCATAGCCCCACCGGGCGCGAAGGCGTGGAATTCATGATCGCCCCCAACCCCGGCCAACCTGCCCGGCCGCTGCGCAAGATTGCCTCCGGCGGTGAATTGGCCCGCGTCATGCTCGGGCTCAAGAGTATTCTCGCGGGGGTGGACCGGGTGAGTGTGCTGGTCTTTGATGAAATTGACGCCAACGTCGGCGGGCGTATGGGCACGGTCATCGGCGAGAAATTACGCACGCTGGCCCAGACCCATCAGGTCTTGTGCATCACGCACCTGCCCCAGATTGCCGCGTATGGCCAGCAACATTTGAGTATCCATAAAGAAACCCGCGCCGGGGCCAGCTTTACCAATGTGAAGATTCTCACCGGCAGCGAACGGGTACGTGAAATCGCGGAAATGACCTCGGGCAGTCAGGTGACCCAGATCGCTCTGGCCCAGGCGCAGGAACTGCTGGATATGGCCAAACCCAAGATAGCTACCCCGCCGGCCAAACCCGCAAGTAAGCCGGCAGGTAAGGTGGCCAGTAAGCCCAAGGGTTGACATCCCCGGGCCGGGGTCTTAGCTTGTCCTTTTTGCCCTTTGCCGTCGGGCCGATGCTCGGACCCGTGGCGCGTTTTTTGGAAGTAGGTAGACCATGACCCAAACTTGGACTGTCGCACAACTGGCCCAGCATGTCGGTGGTACCGTGGGGGGTGATGGCGCCCATGTGGTCAGCGCCTGTCATGGCCTGGAAGATGCTGACGCCATGCATGTGAGCTTTGTGGCCAACGCCAAGTATGGCAAGCACTTGGATACCACCCGCGCGGGCGTGGTGCTGGTGGCACCGGGTACGCATAAAACCGTGCACCGGGCCGCGGACCTGCCACCGTTGGCGCTGATCGAAGTTAAAGACCCGTATTACGCCTTCCAGCAGGCGGTGGTATTGCTGCACGGTTTCCGCCGGCAACCGGCTCCGGGTATTTCGCCCCTGGCGGTGGTGGACCCCAGCGCGGTGATCGGCGCGGATGTGTTTGTTGGCGCCTATGCCGTCGTCGCGGCGGGGGTTACCATCGGCGCGGGCAGTGTGATTTATCCGCATGTGGCCATCATGGAACAGACCCGCATCGGGGCCAACTGCATTTTGTACCCGCACGTTACGGTCTACGATGCCTGCGTGTTGGGCGATCGCGTGATCCTGCATTCCGGCTGCGTGATCGGCTCGGACGGGTACGGCTTTGCCACCCACGCCGGGGCCCATCACAAAATTCCCCAGGTGGGCAATGTCATTCTGGAAGATGATGTGGAACTCGGCGGCAATACCGTCATCCAACGCGCGGTGACCGAAAGCACCATCATCGGCAAGGGCAGCAAACTGGGCGATTGCGTGGTCATCGGCCACAACACCCACGTGGGCCCGCATAATCTGTTTGTCAGTCAGGTCGGGCTGGCCGGTTCGGCCACCACGGGCAAGTATGTGGTCATCGGCGGGCAGTCCGGCATCGGCGGCCATATGATGCTGGGCGATGGCGTGCAGGTGGCCGCACGCAGCGGCGTCCTGGGCGATGTTCCCGCCGGCATGCAGGTCGCCGGTACCCCGGCGGTGGAATTAAAATTGGCGCGGCGCGTGGCGATGCAGCAGTTGACGCTGCCGGATCTGGTCAAACGTATCCGCGAGTTGGAAGATAAAGTCGAAAAACTATCCGCAGCCGGGCCCTCGGTCTGAGCCGCATGAAAGCTGGTTGTTATGAGCAAGTATGTATTACCGCAGGTCGCCGCGTCGGCGGGGTATGTCCCCGGCGAACAGCCGACGGGCAATGAAGCTATCAAACTGAATACCAATGAGAATCCCTATCCGCCCTCACCGCGTGTGCTGGCGGCGATGGCCGCAGTGACGCCCGAACAGTTGCGCAAATATCCGCCCCCCAGCGCCCGGGCGTTCCGCGAAGCCGC
>JBIJDM010000060.1:0-12712 GCA_044344145.1 Phycisphaerae bacterium | reverse complement strand
GTTCGCCCACGAACTGGCCAAACTGGGCCTCACCGATACCCTCAACGCCTACCTGCTCAAAGCCAAAGGCACCCCGGTTGAATCTGTTTTCGCTGCCGATGCCATCTTGAGCCAGTGGGATGAACTCTCCCGCGATCGGTCCGCCCGGGCGCGTAATGTGGAAACTTATGTCACGGCTTTGGGCAAGTATCTGGATACCGCCGGCCCCAAGCTAGACCCGATCTGGTGCAATGAACACGCCAAGTTTATCCTGGGCATCATGGCCGATCCGATCCGTACCCGCGTGGAATATTATGGCATCAACGATCGTGACCGCGCCCAGCTTAAACCGTTGGCGGATACCGCGCTGCGTTTACTCGATGCCGCGGGCAAATTGCTGGCCGAACAGATGGTGGCCGAAGAAAATGTGCAGCCGATGAATAAAGAACGCTGGCAACAAGCCTACGGGTTGAATGGCGACGTGCAATATTATCGCCCCTTCGCCCAGTATTTCGGGGCTCTGGCCTTGCCCAAAAGCGACGGTAAGCGTCACACACTGCTCAGGGCCGCCGCCAAAGGTTGTAGCGATTATGCCGATGGCGATGCGGAGTCCGGCGTCAAATTCATCTCCGCATTGCTGCGCGGCAAATGTAATTCTGAAGCTGGCGAATTTGAAAGTGCCATCAATGATCTGAATGTCGCGGCCACCAAAGCCGCGAACAATCCGGAATGGCTCCGGTATCAGGCCAGCTACCAAATCGTGGTGGCCCGGATTCGGCAGGGGAATTTCTACACCGAAATCAAAGGCACTGAAGAGACTAAAGACAGCAAGGGCAAGGTCATCAAATCCAGTACCGCAACCAAATTTGAACTTAATACCATTGGCAATGGTCCCCTGCCCGCGCTGAAGGAATTCAAGACCTGGATCGAAAGCGAATTGCCCAAGGACAATCAAAAAGCGGCGCTCATCTCGTGGGAAATGCTCAAGTACCGCGTGCTGGTGGCGCAGGGTGAGTATGAGGCCACCGTGTTGAAAGATTCCGCCGTCTCGGCCAAAACCAAACAGGAAGCCACCGCGCTGCTGATGGACCTGCTGCAACGCGAACCGCGGTTCCAGGACCTGATCTACGATCAGTTGGCGGCGGGGATTCCGGATAATGCCGATTTGAGCAAATATCCCCCGATGCAGAAGCTCGCACTGGCCTGGGTCAAGAGCACTACGGCGCAGGATGACGAACCCGGCCGCAAGCAACTGGAAGTGGCCATCACCGCAGCGGAAGCCGTTGCCACCGATACCACCGCCACCGCCACTGAGAAGCAGGAATCACTGCTCATCGCCGCACTGGCGACCAATCGGCTGGGCCGCATGATTGAATCAGTACAATACAACATCCGCTTTGCCGAGATCAATCCCAAAGACAAACGCTCCAAGGACTCGCTGGAGATGGCGCTGGCGCAAATCGGCCAGATTCGCAAGGCCAATCAGGGCAAGCCGGTATCTGAAGAAGTCCAAAACTTGACCCGTAAAGCCTTGGCGCTCATGACGGGCGATCAGGGCGACCCGCGTTGGATGTTTGCCCAGGGCGCCGTCCTCGAAGATGCCGGCAAATTGGATGAGGCGGCCAAGGCGTTCGCCAAGGTGCCCGCCACCGAAGCCACCTACAGCGATGCCCAATATCGTTTGCTCCGCATCACGCAAACCCAACTGCTCAAACTCACCAGCGGTGAAAACAAGCCGGATGAAGCCAAGATTAAGGAAGCCGCCAAAGCGCTGATGGCGGCGGCGGATAAGTTCCTTTCCCCGCCCAAAAACGCCAGTCCCGAAACCCATAAAAAGGTTGAGGACTATAAGCGCGACGTTTGGATCATTCAGGCCATCACCGCCGTCAAACACCTCAAAGACGGCGCTACTGCGTTAAAGGCGTTGGATCAGGTTGAAGGCACGGCCAATGCCGCCAAACCGATCCCCACGGCCATGCAAGGGCTGGTCCTGCGTTACCGGATTCTGGCGTTGAATATGGTCAACAAGACCAAAGAAGCCAATGAACTGGTGAAAATCTATTACGAAAAATATCCCCAGCAGGCCCCGGAAATTATTCGGGGTATGGTCTATGAAGCCATCAAGGATATTGATGTGTATGAAAAAACCGAACCGGAACGCGCCAAGCAAACCGCCAAAGAAGCGGCCGATTTGGTCCTGATGCTGGCGGAATTGTCCAAGGCCGACAAGTCCAAGAGCGAAGCCGATCGTGCCAAGGATGAATACGCCTACCGCCAGTATTACGGCGACATGCTGATTCGCGGCGGCCGTGCGGATGAAGCCTACAAACTCTTCACCGACATGGATAACGCTTTCAAGGCCAAAAACCCCGGCCGCGACGATATCTTCAACAAGATGGGTCAAGCCCGCGCGCTGTTCTACATGGGGCATCATCTGGATGCCCATGAGGCCTTCGTGCGTTTGATTCCCCGGCTGGAACAGGCCTCCGAATCATGGTGGGAAGCCTATCTGCGTGTGTTGCAATGCAATGAAAAGCTGGGCAAAGACACCGAGGACACCAAGAAGACCCTGAAAAACCTCAAAGGCAGCTTCCCGCAAACCATCGGCGGCCCCTACAAGGATGATTTCATGCTGCTTTTGACCAAGTACAGCATCTTCTAACCATCCAAAGTCGTAAATAATCCCTTTTTATGGCGGTTTAGGCCTGCGGGCCTTGACCATCTGCCCGGCTTTTTCTAGCATAGGCGGCTTGTACCGGCCCCGGTGCCGGGGTAGATGTTTTGGAAACTTAATAAGCACGAGGATGATTGCTCATGGCCAAGAAAACTGTCGCGCAATTGGATGTCAAAGGCAAGCGGGTTCTGGTACGCGTGGATTTCAACGTCCCGCTGGACGAAAATCTCAACGTCACCGATGACCGCCGCATTCGTTCCGCGGTACCCACCATCAAATCCATCATTGACCGGGGCGGCAAAGCCATTCTGATGAGTCACTTAGGCCGGCCCAAGGCTGGTCCCGAAAAGAAATTCTCGCTGGCCCCTGCCGCGAAGGTTCTGGGCCAAATCCTCGGCAAGCCCGTCACGCTGGCGCCGGACTGCATTGGCGAAGCCACCGCGCAAGTGGTCGCGGCCGCCAAAGATGGCGATGTGGTGCTGCTGGAAAACACCCGCTTCCACAAACAGGAAGAAAAGAATGATCCCGCCTTTGCTGCCGAGATGGCCAAGTTCGGCGATCTGTATGTGAACGATGCCTTCGGTACCGCCCACCGTCAGCATGGCTCGACCTTCGGTGTGGCCGAAGTACTCGGCGCGGGCAAGCGGACCATCGGCTTCCTGATCGAAAAAGAACTCAAGTTCCTCGGTGATGCCCTCAACAGCCCCAAGCGTCCCTTCGTGGCGATTCTCGGCGGCGCCAAGGTCTCCGACAAGATCGCAGTGATTGAAAACCTGCTGGCCAAAGCCGACAAGATCATCATCGGCGGCGCCATGGCCAACACCTTCTTCCTCGCCCAGGGCCTCAAGACCGGCAAGTCGCTGGTCGAAGCCGACAAGGTCGAACTGGCCAAGGAACTGCTGGCCAAAGCCAACGGCAAGATTCTGCTGCCGGTGGATTCCGTGGTCGCCACGGAAATGACCGACACCGCCCAGACCCAGATTGCCACGGGCAACATCCCCGACGGCTTTGCGGGCTTTGATATCGGCCCCATGAGCGTTGAACTGTTCAGCAATACCATCAAGAACGCCAAGACGGTCGTCTGGAACGGCCCGATGGGCGTGTTTGAAAAGGCCCCCTTCGTCAACGGCACCAAGGCCGTGGCGTTGGCCCTGGCCGAAGCCACCAGCAAGGGTGCTGTAACCGTGATTGGCGGGGGCGATTCGGCCGCCGCGATCGAAGAGTTTGGTCTGGCCGACAAGGTCAGCCATGTCTCCACCGGTGGCGGTGCGTCGTTGGAATTCCTCGAAGGCAAGGGCTTCCCCTGCCTGGATATCCTCGACAACGCTTAATGGTATAATGACTCCCACGAGGCGCGGGTCTTCGGCCCGCGCCTTTTTTATTGGGATTGCCTATGTCAGACAACATCATCAAAACCCCGCCGCATCTGCCCTTGATTGCGCCGTCCATCATTGCCGCTGATTTCGCGCGGCTCGGGCTGGAAGTCCGCGATGTGGAAAACGCCGGGGCCGATCTGTTGCATGTGGATGTCATGGATGGCCACTTTGTGCCCAACCTGACGCTGGGGCCGGATACCGTGGCCGCACTGACCAAATGCACCGGCCTGATGCAGGATGTGCATCTGATGGTGACTGATCCGGAAAAATACGCGCCTATGTTCGTACAAGCCGGGGCGAAACATATTACGTTCCATATCGAAGTCGCCCCCGGCCAACGCGGATTGGATTTGATCAACCGACTGCACGACTTGGGCGTGACCGCAGGGGTAAGTCTTAACCCCGCCACCCCCACGGCCACGCTCGGGCCTCTGCTCAAGGCCGTGGATTTAGTGCTGGTGATGAGTGTGAATCCCGGTTTCACCGGCCAATCATTCATGCCCGAAGTGCTGGACAAAGTCCGTTGGCTAAGAAACGAATTATCCCCGCAACAACGGTTGCAGATTGATGGTGGTATCGGCATCCGCACCGCGCATCAGGCTTTGGATGCGGGGGCGGATATTCTTGTGGCCGGGGCGGCCATTTTCCGCAACCCCGAACGGGCCGCCACCATCCGCCTGCTCCGCGGCGATTATCCCAAGTAAGCTTTAAGCCGTTGCTTGGCCAGGGCCACGGCCGTGGGCGAGATATCACACCCCGCAAAGTTGCGCCCCGCCTGCGCGGCTGCCAAAAGCGTCGTTCCTGAACCACACATGAAGTCCCCCACCCAACCACCGGGCGGGCATAGTGCCACCACCAACCGCCGCAGTAGTTCCAAAGGCTTTTGTGTGGGATAGCCCACGCGTTCCTCGGCCATGGCATTGAGCGCTGAGATAATAAACACGTCGTCGGGATTTTTCGTGGTATCAGTGACCGCAATACGGGCACCTTTGCCGGAACGAGCACGACGCATGGCTTTTTCCGTGCGCGGGATGGCAATCGCTTTGCCGTCAAAGAAGTGCTGATCGCCTTTGGCATATAACAAAATCGTATCGTGTTTGCGGGAAAATCGGCGTTTACTCGCCCCGCCGGTCTGGTAATACCAAATGAGCTCGTTTTGGAACCGATCACTACCCCAGAGGCCATCGGCCAACACTTTCACGTAGTGGACGGCATGCCAGTCCAAGTGAATCAGCAGGCATCCTTGCGGGGTTAGTTGCTCCCAACAGGCGCTGAGCCGGGGTTTGAGCCAAGCCAAATAATCTTCCATCCCCCCAGCCCAATGGTCAGAAAATTCTGCATTACGAATCTGCGAAACCGAAGCGTCACTACCAGCTAACCCTTCATTCGTGCGAATCGCCCCCGTCCAGGGGCGCTGGGTAAAGAATGGTGGATCAACATAAACAACGTCAAATAAATGACTTGCGAATAGTTTATGGGCATCAACACAATCCCCGACATAGACCGAATTGACTGACGACTGAGGGTTGCGGTTGGGCATGGCGACTATTGTCCCCACAGAACAAAAAAACTGCAAGAATCTTTATCTAACCATTTCACCCACCGTGGGTCTATTGCAGCCATTGGGCCCAGTTGTCGCACCTGGACTGCCCGCATTTTCGTAAGTGCGATATATTTGTAGGATATACTCACGTGACCCAGCTCAACCTGCCTGTCTCCCTGCGGAGTCTGCGGTGGTTTGGTAAGCGCTCCTCCCCCCTTCAGGTATTCCATCAGGATCACGCGATTGCGGAAGCTCGTCGGTCAAATCCGGCGGACATGCCCCTCAAGATTGCTTTGGTCATGCTGTACGCGGCCATCGTAGGCGGCGCCATCGCCACCGGGGCGGTCAATATGTCACTGGTTGACCTGAACCAGTGGCGGGTCATGCACTATTTCATGATGGGGGCAGGCATCTACGGCACCGTCATGCTGGTGGTCACCATCGTGCGTGTGGTACTGGCCATGTTCTACAAAGCCATGCCGTCCCTCAGCGATGAACAGTTGCCGTTTGTCACGGTCATCATCCCCGCCTACAACGAAGGCCCCGATGTGGCCAAGAGTATCGAATCTATCGCGCGTTGCGATTATCCCCGCCACAAACTTCAGATCATCACCATCAACGATGGCAGCAAAGACGACACCTGGCATCACATGTCCACCGCTGCCGCCAAATATCCCGATAACGTCTGCGCCATCAACATGGAAAAGAATGGCGGCAAACGTCAGGGTCTGCGCGTGGGCTTTGCCCTCGCCGCCGGTGATGTGATTGTGACCATGGACTCCGACAGTGTTATCGAACACGACGCACTGCGTAACTTGGTCACCCCGATTGCCGCCGACAGCCGCGTGGGTGGCGTGGCCGGCAACGTCAAAGTCTTGAACCGTTCGCAAGGTATCATCCCGCGTATGCTGCGGGCTTCGTTTGTGATCGCGTTTGATTTCTCGCGGGCTTATCAGTCCGTCATCCGGACCGTGCAGTGCACCCCCGGCGCGTTCAGTGCCTATCGCCGCAGTGCGGTGGAAGAAGTGCTGGAAGAGTGGAATAACCAGTCGTGGATGGGCAAACCCAGCACGATTGCCGAAGACCGCGCTTTGTCGAATCTGATCTTGCGTCAGGGTCACGAAATCCTGTTCCAGAGCAACGCCGTGGTTTGGACCAACATCCCCACCACCTATAATGGTCTGGCCAAGATGTTCATGCGGTGGGAACGTGGCAACCTGCGGGAAAATCTCGCCTGGGCCACTTGGTGCTATACCCCGTTCCGCAAACGTTTCTGGCTGTCGGCCAATCTGGACTGGGCGTTGAACTCGCTGGAAATGATTCTCCCCTATTTTGTGATTGCGACCTTCCTGGTCTACGGCTTGGTCAACCCCCTGTTCATGCTACGTTACCTCGCGGTGGCGACGGTGTTCAGTGCTCTGATGCAGATTTACTACATCAAGCAGGAACGCAACAGCGATTGGGTATACGGCATCCTGTACAGCCTGTTCTGGTTCACCTGCATGTGGTGGGTGGTCCCCTACAGCGTCATCACGGCCAGCAATGGTTCGTGGATGACCCGCACCCTGCCGGCCACGGCCGGTGCTGCGGCTCCTGCGAGCGCTGCCACACCGGCTCGGATTGCAGCCTAAAGCCCGCGACAACAAAGTATTCCCCACGAAGGCACAGCTTGAATGCTGTGCCTTTTTTTATGACCCAAGACAGGCAAAGCCGCACTGCCGCGTTATACTAAGCGGCACTAGCAGGTGCAACACTAGTTAATATTCTCCATAGTACTACTTAGGGAGCACGCTATGTTTGCGCACTTGCGTACTATCGGCCTCGGATTAGCACTCATTGCCACCACCGCCATGGGGTTGTGGGCTGCGGAGGCAACCACGGTCACCTTGCCCAATACGCTACGTCTCACATTCCCATGGGATCCGGTATCAGTGCAGGTCAAAGCCGCACCGGACGCCAAACTCCAGGTGAAAGTTGGGGATGAAGTTCGCCCGGCCCAGATTGAAGCGGGGTCGCAGAAAGACGGCACGGTCAAGGTGTGGTTCATGGCCACCACTGGCCGCGAAACGCTCAACGGCAAACCTGCGTCCGCGGACAAAATTGTGGCCACTATCGAACCGGGACAAGTCGCATCACCCTTGACCGTAGCCAGCAGCGACGAATTTTACACCATCAATAACGGTCTGTATGAATTCCGCATTCCACGCTATGCGGGTAAGTTTGATAAACCCCGGCCCATCGCGGCACTCCCCCCCATTCTTGGTGGGGTTAAAGTACTCTCCGATGCCAAGATGGGCTTTGCCGGCAAAGGCTGGTTTGAAGGCGAAGCCGTGGTGTTGGGCGCAACGACGGAAATCGTGGAACAGGGACCGGTGTATGTGCTGGTCAAGGTGCGTTTCGAAATCCAGAATACCAATCAGGAAACCAAGCTGGATCAATCCGCCAATAACGACGGTGCGGTGAACCCGACCCCATGGCCCCCGGCCCAGCGCGGTTCGTTCTACGAGGCCACGGTGCGTTGCTGGGTCAAAGACCCGTGGATCGAAGTCAATGAACAATATCACATTCCCGCGGGCGCGACCTATTGGTGGCAACTGCGCGAAGAGCTGAATCCCGATTGCGTCATGTGGGTGCGCTGGTTCCGCTGGGGTCAGTTCGGCGGGAACGTTGACCTGCAATTTCATCCCTTGGAGAAACAGGACAAGCAGAACGGCCCCTTTGTCATGATGCGGCCACGCTGGAACCAAATGCCCGGCGGTGGTCAGGATTTTCTGGTAACGCGTGGTGGCGCGCCCAAAAACTTCAAGCCCGAACCGGAAAAGGCTGTAATAGCCCGGGTACCATATGATCCCCAATTACCCGCCGTGGGCGTGGTGGCGGCCTATCCCAGCCGCTGGACCAATCCCTATGCCCAGACAATCTCGGCTTTTGCCGAAGATGGCACCACCGCCCGGCTGCGTTTCCCTCTGGTGTCGGGAACCCGTGCCTATGCGGTGCTGGCCGGACCGCGTGATCTGTTCGATCAAACCGAAAAACTCAACGGCGTGGTCCGCCGGCACAGCGATTGGACACTGGACAAACAAGTTCACCAATATATTTTAGACTGGCCGCGCGATCCGACGGCCGTTGGGCCGCGCATTTTTGTTACCAAGGAAAGACTCCAGCAACTGCAGGATGATTTCAAATCCGGCAAAGACACGCCAGAGATGAAATTGATCCGCGAATATATGGTGGAATACCAGAATCTCAAGGTGTTGGATACGGAACGCGCACAATTAGAATCAGATGCCAAAGCCAAAAACGAAGCCGACAGCAAAATCGCCAAAGCCAAATTGGAAGCGCGGAAAGATGAATTCGCCAAGTTAAAAAACCTGCAAAACCGCGACATGATGACTCTGGCCCTGATTACTGGCGAGAAAATCGGTTTTAAGGGCCGTTTACCTGGCCCTGATTTATGGCTGCAACGCCGTTATCAGGATGATTTTCTGAATCCCACACAGGGCCCGGTACGCCGGATTGCCGGTGATCTGGCTGGTGCCGATTTATTTGCTACGGCACCATTGGGAGGCCCCAGTCTGGCGGCTCTGGCCTATATCTTCAGTGATTTGGATGCCTGGCCGGGTTGGACCAATGGCTGGACTCCTGGCAATCCCAATTTCCACACCGACAAATACACCCCCGTCATATACATCGGCGCCACCATGCCCGATCATCCGGATGCCAAAAAATGGCTGGCATTCGGTAAAAAGAACTTTACCGAAGATATGAACCGGGTACTCGTTGCCCCTGATGGGGTAGGCTTGGAATGTCCGGGTTATTCGCTGTATTCTTACGGCCTGCAACTGGATCTGGCGGAAGTCTTCATGCATGTGGGGTATGAAAATCCGATTGCCACGAACCCTCTGAATAAAGGCCGGGGCCGTTGGCATCGCAATTTGATCACCCCCAAAGACGTGCGTTTGGACATGCGCCATCAGGCCCCCATCGGCGATACCCATCGCTGGGGTGCCGCAGAAGGAAATCTGTTTGGACAACTGGCGAAGTTCTACAAACAATCGGACCCCACTTATGCCTCGGAACTGATGGGTGTGTGGAAAATGTACAAAGATCAGGGCATGAAAGGCGGGCTTTTTGAGTCGGTCATAAACATTGATCCCACCATCGTGCCCATGAGCCCGGACAAGATGGATTGGTCCAGCAAAGCCTATTACGGTTTTGGTTCGATTATGCGTTCCCGTTTCGGCCAACCGGATGAAACATTTGTAACCATGAAGGCCGGTCCGGTACAAGGCCACTATCACGAAGATGAATTGAGTTATCACTTTTACGGCGCAGGTACCCCCCTGTCGCTGGACTATAACTGTTCCTACCATCCACGCGGCGATCATGCTGCGCTGCATAATTCCATGACCTTCGGAGTCGAACGGCCCTTTACTCACAATAGTGATACGCAGGCAGTACCTGCGATGGAACAACTGATGGAGGCCGCACGCGTGGGCGCTTTTGTGGGCACCGCGCAAGCTGATGTGGTGGTGGCCGAACGCAGCGGTAGTTCGCTGGTGCTGTCACCGATCTATCCGGATCAGGCCAAGTTCTCGTACAACTATCCGGTTCGTGATGTACCGCAATTCACCCATCGGCGCTACCTGATGCTGGTCAAACACCCGCCGGGCAGCAAACTCGCCGATTATCTGGTGGTGCGTGATGAAACCAATTCCACCCAGCGTCAGCAGTTGAACATCCACCTACTGACCCGGGCCATCAAGCAGGAAGGCAATCTCCTGCGTGGCACCGGCCAATGGGATACTGACTCGCTGGTATATTTGGCCCAGGCTGATGAACCCAAAATTGAGCAACGGCACTGGTATTACTTTGACGAGTGGATGAGTGGCCCGGCCAACTGGGGTGGTACCCCAGAAGAACGGAAAGCCTGGGAAGAAAAAATTCATGCCACCAAGGGTGAAGTTCTCATCCCCCCGGTGGGCCATAAGGGCAAATGGATGCCCGGCGAATACCAGCAATGGCTGCGAATTGAGACGACACCAAAAAGTTCGCTTTTATGGGTTCTGTACCCCAACAAACAAGGAGGCACCGAGCCTAAATTCGAGACTATCGCGGATGGCAAAGGCGTGCGTGTCAGCCTCAATGGTGAAACCGACGAAGTGAGTTTGGGCTCGGACGCTCCGGCTGGCCAAGCGACTATTACGCAAAACGGGAAAGTTTCGACGCTCTTGAAAAGCCATGAAGTGCCCGAGTTGGGTAGCATCAAACAGGCGCCCTTGCCCACGGCCCCGGCCAAGCCATAAGCACTGACGGCAATTTGTTGCCCAACAAGTGCTTAGCTGACTTGAAGTAAAGTGTATCTGCGGGTACATTATCCGATTCACGCATGGCGAGAGACTCATAGTAGGGTCTTGGTCATGACAGAGTATTTTGATTGTCTCAAGCAGACGAGTAAGAGGTTACGCACGTGGTAAAAATTCGCATGAAGCGGTTTGGCCGGAAGAATCACGCTATGTGGCGCATCAACGCCGTGGACATTCGCAGTCCGCGTGATGGCAAGGTCATCGAAGAATTGGGCTATTACGATCCCCATGCCAAGGACACCTCTAAGCAGGTCGTCGTGGACAAGGCTCGTTATGAGCACTGGATCCGCGTCGGCGCCCAGCCCAGCGACACCGTCAAGGGTCTGTTTGCCCGCGCCCAGGACCGCAAGACGCTGGCGACTGCCCCCAAGTAAGTTACCCAACAGTAATTGGGTGGGTATGCGGCCATGCGTATAGACATTCTGACGCTTTTCCCAGAAATGTTTTCCGGCGTACTTTCGGCCAGCATACTCAAACGTGCGGTTGATAAAGGCATTGTCCAATATCATCTGCATCAGTTGCGGGATTATACGCAGGACCCGCATCGTAAAGTTGATGACCGTCCGTTTGGTGGCGGTGCCGGAATGGTGCTGATGTGCCAGCCGGTGATTGATGCGGTGGAAAAGATTGCCACGCTGGAACCGACCCCGGCCCGATGGATTGTACTTTGTCCGCAAGGCCGGAAGCTGGATCAGCCTCTGGTTGATGAATTGGCCCGTTTGCCCCGGATTTTGCTGGTGGCCGGGCATTACGAAGGTTTTGACGAGCGGATCAAGGTTGTGCTTGATCCCTTGGAAGTAAGTATCGGTGATTATGTGCTGTCGGGCGGGGAATTGCCCGCGATGGTGCTGCTCGATGCGATTGTGCGGTTGCTGCCCGGGGTTTTGGGTGATGCCCAAAGCCATGTATCCGAGAGCTTTGCCACCGCCGACCCGATCGTCACCGGAGGATTGGAATATCCGCAGTACACCCGGCCGCGGGAATACCGGGGACTGACGGTTCCGGAAGCTTTGCTTTCGGGTAATCATGAGGCGATCGCCCTGTGGCGCCGCCAACAAAGTTTGGAACGAACCGCCCGCAAGCGGCCTGATTTGCTGCCCAAGCCGCCGGCGGAGTGACTCTTATCGCAGCATGAACGAATTACCCAAAACGGGTAAACGCTGGAGTTATGATCATGAAGAATGCTTTACTTGCCCACGTCGAAGCCAAGAGTCTCCGCAAGGTCCCCCTCAGCTTTAACATTGGCGATATCGTTGATGTTCACTGCAAGATTACCGAAGGCGACAAGGAACGTATCCAGGTCTTCTCCGGCACGATCATCATGAAGAAGGGCGAAGGCACCAACGAGTCCTTTACCGTCCGCCGCATCGTGAACAACGAAGGCGTGGAACGTATGTTCCCCGTCAACTCCCCCAAGATTGAAAAGCTCGATGTCAAGCGCAAGAGCCAGGTGCGTCGCGCCAAGCTCTATTACCTGCGTGAACGCACCGGCAAGGCCACCCGCCTCAAGGAAGGCGCCCCGATCGTGGTCGGCGAGACCATCGAAACCAAGGCCTAAGCCTGTCTGCGACATTCCCTCAACGAATGATGCCACGGACCACCTGCGCAAGGTGGTCCGTGTTTTTTTGGCGCATAAAAACGGCCCCGGTCAGATTGACCGGGGCCGTAGTATTTCTTATAGCGGTTGCCAAAAGTAATCAACGGATCGCGGCGGTGGTTTGGTTATCTTCCGTGCGCGCGATCAGCCAGTTCAGGGCTTGATCGAGTCGGGCCA
>JBIJDM010000263.1:0-3236 GCA_044344145.1 Phycisphaerae bacterium | reverse complement strand
AGGATGTGTGCAATGCCCGGCTGACTTTTGCCAATGGCTGCGTGGCCAACATCACCGCCAGCCGGCTGGCGATGAAGACCGAACGCAAGATGCGGCTGTTCTCGCCCAATGCCTACGTTTCGGTGGATTATGCCAAGAAAGCCGGCGTGGTCATCACCAAAACCGGCAATCAGGCCCAGCTCGATGAAATCCGCGAGAAACTCGAATCCGGCGAAGTCGCCGACCTGTCGCAACTCGACTACACCAAACTGGTGCGCTACGAAGAACTCACCGCCGGTACCGGCGAACCGTTGAAACTGCAGGCCGATAATTTCCTGACCTGCATCGCCACCCGCGGTATTCCGGAAGTCAGCGGCGCCGATGGGCGGACCAACGTGGACATTGCCACCCGAATTTGCGCTGCCGTCGCCACGCACCAATGGTCGGATGTCCCCGGCAATCGCGTGTGACGATTTCCGCGGATGCAATCATGGGCAGGTTTCGGCGTTATCCATAGCTATGACACTTCCTTCGCTTTTACGTTTTGGTTGGTGCTTGGTCTTTGCGCTTGGATTGGGCGGATTGCCCTTTGCGACCGCACAGACTACCCAACCGACTACCGGGCCAACCACCAAGCCGGCGGCGCCCGGTGCTTTGGCCACCATCAAACTCAATCCCACTACCTTGGTGGGCAAGCCGGGATTTTTTCGGGTGGGTCAGGACCTGCAGCGGCGTTGGTGGCTGGTGACACCGGAAGATAAGCCCATGTTTTATCGCGGGGTTACCTCCGTCAATACACCGGGCACGGCGGGGGGACGTCGGGCCAAGCTGGGGCCGTATGGCGAAACGTGTGCGCGGATTTATGGCGATGATATGACGGCGTTTACCGATGCCCAGATTCGGCGGTTACGGCAGTGGGGGTTTAATGGGTTGGGGGCCTGGTGTGATGCCGCGTTTTATGAACGTCAGGTGGACGGCGAAGTCATGCCGTATACCGAAATTCTGGAATTTGGTTATATCGGTAATGTGATCAAAGGGCCGGGGATATGGTTGCCGGATGTCATGGACCCGGCGTGGGAAAAAGCCGCCGATGCGTGGGCGGAGAAGATTTGCACCCCGCTGAAGGACAAAAAGGGGTTGCTGGGTTATTTCACGGATAATGAGCTGAGTTGGGCGCAACCGAGTGCTGAGGATATTGCCCAGCAGGCCAATCCGAATACCAAGGTGGCCAGTCGGCCCACATTGTTGCAACATTGTTTGTCGTTGCCCGATGATGCCGGGGCATTCAAGGCGGCGTGGGAGTATCTGCTGAAGCGTTATGGGACGATTCCTGCGGTGGGCCGGGCGTGGGGAATTACGCTGCGTGACCGGGGCGGGATTCGGGCGCTGAATCCCGATATGACCCATGTGGTGGTGGGCGATGGGATGAAACGGATGTTGGCACCGGAAGGGGCCGGGGGTGTAGCGCCCCAATGGACGGTGTTGGAAGCGCCGGCCTATCGCACCGACGATGCGAATTTTTCAAAGATATTTGCGCGGAAATATTTTGAACAGACCAGCAAGCTGATCCGCAAGCATGATCCCAACCACCTGATTTTGGGGTGTCGTTTCGGGGGGCCACCGGGGCCGGTCGTATTGGCGGCGATGGATAAAAAGTGGGTGGATGTGGTGTCGGCCAATAATTACCGGATCGAATTTAGCGAGCGCATGGATATTTACTATCGCGGAACCGGGGGTTTGCCGGTGCTGAATACCGAGTTTGCGTACCATACGAGCACGTTTCTACTCACGGGTGGCCGCAGTGCGGAACGTATGGCGGCCAATGGTGCCCGGGCGATCTTGGGGCTGGCGCGGCATCCCGGGGTGGTGGGTTATACGTGGTATCGCTGGGTTCAGGATGAACCCACGCCCGAGGAGGCGCGCAAATTTCCCTTAAGCTGTGGCTTGGTTAATACGCAGGATCAGCCGGTCAAAATTCACATTGATACCCTGACGGCGGTGAATGCCCGGCTGGACGCTGTGGCCGCAACCCGCCCGGCGGTGTATGAGCCAAAGATGAAATAACGCCTGGAACCACCTGTATACGGGCCATATTGCGCGATTGCTTTGCTTATGCCTGCGCGGCATACTACAATCCGGTCGGTAGGCAGTACGGTGGCATTTTGCGAGGTGGATGATGACGCGGCAACGAATCGGATATGGGTTGGGCTTGGTGGCATTGGCATTGGCGCTGGCTACAACGCAGGCGGCCGTGACGGTGCAGATGGTGGAAGGTGATTTCGGCGCTGCGAATTTGTATGCACCGGTCAACTTCGCGGGTGCATCCTCGGTCACAGCGGGTGGTGTCACCTACGTTGCCCAAGGTGCAGTGGGATCAGGTTCGGCATCCACCTACTCGGCACATGCCAGTCTGGTGCGTGATGCCTTGATTGGCGCGGGCCGCCCGGCCAACGGGGTGACGACCACGATTTATGCGCAACAAGCCATCAATTATCTCAACAGCTTGAATTTGTATTCGGGATTGGGTGTGGGCCTCAGACCTGCCACACTCGGGAATGGTATCAAGGTGACCAACCATACCTATGCGATTAATTTGGTGCCGTATACTGTATCCAACGAAGATACCCGGCGCCGGATTGATTACCAGATAGCCCGGGAAGATTTGGTTTTTGTGGCCGGGGCGGTTTCTACGGGTACTCCCGGTACGCCAATTACCTGGTCCAGTTTGAATGCAATTGCGGTGGCCGGTTGGCAGGGGTTTACTCCTGATACCACGGGGCTGACCCGTAAACACGCGGACCTTTGGGCCAATAGCAACCCCATCAGCAATCCCAGTACACCTTTTGAATCCAGCTATGCCACGCCCACCGTTTCCAGTTATGCCGTGGGTTTGCTGAATCGTGGCACGCAATTAAGCTATGGTGCCCAGAGCCAACGCCATGAAGTGGTCAAATCACTACTCATGACCGGGGCCAATAAAAATCTTGCAGGTATCCAAGTGTCGTCTTGGACTAATAATGCCACCAGCAATAACAATCTCAATACCAAGCTTGGGGCTGGTCAGGCGGATTACGATCGTAGTAAACTCATTCTGGAAGCGGGGGAAAAGATTACCAGTGCCATCACGGGTGGTACCAGCTTGGGCAGCACGCCCACCATCAATAGTAATCTGGGTTGGACGTATGAAACGCTCAGTGGCAATACGTCCGAAGCGCTGGTTTTCGCCCTTAATAGTGCGATCGATGATTTCGCGGCCA
>JBIJDM010000244.1:0-3720 GCA_044344145.1 Phycisphaerae bacterium | reverse complement strand
CAGGGGCAAGGATGCGATACCCAGAATCATGGCGGTCAGAGCCATACGCGACGACTTTGCCGGAGCGGATGGATTGGCATTCGTGAGGGTCGGGGGCAGAGGCTGGGTCATGGCATCTCCTAACCGGGTAAATAGAAACTGGGCCTGCATCGGATGCGGACGTGGGAGTCAATCATACCGCATCCCAGCGAATGATGGCCATAAATTCCGCGATTTCCCCATCCGGACAGGTCATGGGACGACACTCTGACTCGGGGTCGGACGGGCCATCTGATTGATAATTTCCGTCGCAGACTCTAGCATACAGGCATGAAAATCGCGCTGTTACAAATCAATCCGACGGTTGGAGACCTGGAAGGGAACGCCAGACTTATTTTGGAGGCCACCCGGCAGGCCGGGGCCCAGGGGGCGGAGTTGGTTTTGACGCCGGAATTGGCGCTCATGGGGTATCTGCCGCGCGATTTATTACTCAAGCCATCGTTCGTGCAGAAATGCGGCGAGCAACTGCGGAAACTGGCGGCGGAGCTGACCAAGGGGCCGGCGCTGCTGGTGGGGTGTGCGGAGCCGAATACCAGTCATGTGGGCCGGGCGCTGCACAATAGCGCGGCGCTGTTGCAGAATGGGCGCATGATCCGGGCATTTCACAAGACGCTGCTGCCAACCTATGACGTATTCGATGAGGACCGTTATTTCGAACCCGCGCGCGAGGCGCAGGTGCTGGATTTCAAGGGGCTGCGGCTGGGGGTTTCCATCTGCGAGGATTTGTGGAACGACCGCGACTTCTGGCAGCGCCGCCGTTATCACATTGATCCGGTGGAACAACTCACCGTGGCGCGGGTGGATGCGATTGTGAATTTATCGGCCTCGCCGTTTGTGGTGGGCAAGCAGCGCCTGCGGCAGCGGATGTTGGCGCGGATGGCGGCGCGGCATGCGGTGCCGATTTTGTACTGCAATCAGGTGGGTGGGAATGACGATCTGATTTTTGACGGCCGCAGCTTTGCGGTGGATGCCAAGGGGCATCTGCTGGTGCGCGGGACGGCGTTTGCGCCGGATGTGGTGATGGTGGATCTGAATGTGCCGGGGACGATCAGCGTGCCCGAAGTGGACCCGCCGGAAGAGGAAATCTTCGCGGCCCTGACCCTGGGGCTGCGTGATTTTGTGCGCAAATGCGGCTTCAGCAAGGTGCATCTGGGACTGTCGGGCGGGATTGATTCCACGCTGGTGGCCATCCTGGCCGTCGAGGCGCTGGGGGCGGAAAATGTGATGGGGGTCCTGATGCCCTCGCCGTATTCCAGCAAGGGCAGTGTGGATGACGCGCTGGACCTGGCCCAGCGGCTGGGGATCAAAACTTATACCGTGCCGATCAGCGGTCCGATGGAAGCCTTTACCGGAGCCTTGGCGCCGGTGTTTGCGGGCTCCCCGCCGGGCGTCACGGAAGAAAATATCCAGGCCCGCATCCGCGGGACGCTGCTGATGGCCCTGAGCAATAAATTCGGCAGCATGCTGCTGACCACGGGCAACAAGTCGGAACTGGCCGTGGGGTATTGCACGCTGTACGGCGATATGAACGGTGGCTTGGCGGTGATTTCCGATGTGCCCAAGACGATGGTATACCGCATCTGCCAATGGTTGAACCGCACGCGCCGGCCCACGCCGGTGCCGGTGGCGTGTATTGACAAGCCCCCCTCGGCGGAACTGCGGGCCAATCAGACGGATCAGGATTCGCTGCCCCCCTACGATCAGTTGGACGCGATTCTGGAACTGCATATCGAACAGCATCAGGCGGCGGAGCAAATTATCGCGCGCGGCCAGCCGGCGGAGATTGTGAACCGGGTGGTTAATCTGGTCCGCGGGGCGGAATTCAAACGCAAACAGGCGGCGCCCGGACTCAAGGTGACGGATCGGGCGTTTGGGTCGGGCTGGCGGATGCCCATCGCGCGCAAATAACGCCGGGAGCAGAGATGACACGGGAAAAAGATATTATGACCCTGTTGGCTAGCGCCAAACTGCGACGTACCCCGGTGCGTTATGGGGTGCTGCTGCATCTGGGTAAAGCCGATAAACCGCTGAGTGCGCAGGAGTTACTGGCGCGGTTGCCGGAGGCGACGGATACCGTGACGGTGTATCGGACGATCAATACGTTTGTGCGTAAACACATCGTCCAGCGGGTGCGTGGCGACGACCGGACCTGGCGGTATGAGTTAAGCCACGGGCACGATACGACCCATGCGCTGCATCCCCATTTTGTCTGCCGGGAGTGCAACCGGGTGCTGTGCATCAAGGATGCCACGATACCGGCCAAATTTGTGCCCAATCTGCACTTGGCCGCAGCGTATCAGGTGGATTACGCCGAAGTGGTATTGCACGGAATATGTCCCACTTGCCGGCGTTGAGCGTTACTTGCGGGCATCCGTTATTGCGTATAACATATCTCCATATGCGTAAGCACAAATCCAAGTCCGGTGCCCTTGCCCTCCCGATTACCATCGGCATCATGCTTAATCTGACGGACACCATGGGCCGGCAGTTGGCGCGGGGAATTATGGAATACGGGCACACCTGCAAATCCTGGGAAGTACAGGTACACCATGCCAATGCCCCGTTGGATCCGATGCAAAATCTGGCCATCTGGCCGGGTCAGTGTGCTAATGGATAATGTGGCGGTGGGAAAAATGGCCGCCCAGGAATTTTTACGCCAGGGTTTCCAGAATTTCGCCTATCTGGGTATGCCGGAACGGACGTTTTCCAACCTGCGGTGCCAGGGATTATCTGGACACGCTGACGGCGGCCAAACAAACCTGTAACGTGTTTGAGGAACCACCATCCGCAAGTTTTACCGAGCGGAACGAGGCTATTCGCGCCTGGCTGGTGGCCCAACCCAAGCCACTGGCGGTATTTTGTGCCAATGACTATCAGGCCCGCCGGGTGGTGCTTGAGGCCATTGCGGCCGAGATCAGCATCCCCATGCAGGTGGCGGTCTTGGGCGTGGACGACGATGAATTGGAAAGCATTTTTTCCCCGGTACCACTCTCCTCGGTGGTGTTGGACTTCGCCCGGGTGGGGTATCTGGCGGCGGAAGTATTAACCCGGCTGATGGCGGGCAAGGCGGCGCCCAAAAAGCCGCTGCTGGTACTGCCGTTACGGGTGGCACAGCGGCGTTCCTCGGACGTACTGGCGATCGGGGATCCGATTGTGGCCGAGGTGGTCAGGTATATGTGGGACCATCTCGACGAGAATCTGCGGATTGATGATATTCTGGCCAGTTTTCCCACCATCTCGCGCCGGCATTTTGAACGCCGGTTCCGGACGGCGTTGGGGCGCAGTCCGTTTAATGAAATCATGCGGGCCCGGATCGAAAAAGCCAAGACGCTACTGATGCAGACCAGCCAACTGACCCCGTGGATCGCCACCCAATGCGGCTTTGGCAATTACAAGGTTTTGGCAACCGCCATCAAACGCAAAACCGGGATGTCGCCCAGCGACTACCGCAAACAGATGAAGCGGTAAACGCAGGACGGGGGAGTACGAAACCACAGATGAACTCAGATAAACACGGATAAACGTAACCTCCGGCATTTCCAGGCTGGGGCATTTTGTCTTCGTCCCAAGGGGGCGGTATTTGTATAGCCCAGGGCAACGCCCTCGTTGTTCCACACAAGTTATAGCATAATAGTATCATACGGTAGTAGGCAACCCAAGGACGGGTTCCCACCACAATGT
>JBIJDM010000243.1:0-3723 GCA_044344145.1 Phycisphaerae bacterium | reverse complement strand
TCTTGGCCCGACGGGCGGAGGGATTGGAGCGAATCCATTCCAATTCGCGGGCCAGAGCGCGTTGCCGCTGGGATTCCTGTTTTTCTTCGATTTTGAGCCGGGCGCCCTTCTGCTCCAGCCACGAGGAATAATTGCCCTTCCACGGGATGCCCGCGCCGCGATCCAATTCCAGGATCCAGCCCGCGACATTATCGAGGAAGTAACGGTCATGCGTGACCGCGATCACGGTACCGGCATAACGGCGCAGATGCTGTTCCAGCCACTGGACCGATTCGGCGTCGAGGTGATTGGTGGGTTCGTCCAGAATCAGCACATCGGGATTTTTCAGCAGCAGGCGACACAACGCCACGCGGCGTTTTTCCCCGCCGGAGAGAACGCCGGTCTTGGCGTCCGGAGGCGGGCAACGCAGAGCATCCATGGCCATATCCAGTTGCTGATCGAGTTCCCAGGCGTTGAGGGTGTCGAGTTTTTCCTGCAAGACCCCCTGCTGCTCGAGCAGTTTATCCATCTGGGCATCGGTCAGTGGTTCGGCAAATTTGGCCGAGAGTTCTTCGAATTGCCGCAGCAGGTCCACGGTGCCCTGCACCCCTTCCTGCACAATTTCACGGACGGTCTTGTTGGGATCGAGCTGTGGTTCCTGCTCCAGAAAACCGAGGGTATAACCGGGCTGGAGCGAAATCTGGCCGTCGAAATCCTTGTCCACCCCCGCGAGGATACGCAAGAGCGTGGATTTACCCGCCCCGTTGTAGCCCAAAACGCCAATTTTGGCACCGTAGAAGTAGGAAAGATAGATGTCCTTGAGGATGACCTTCTTGTCTATTTTCTTGGTCACACCGATCATCGAATAGATGATCTTGTTGGGTTCATTCGTATCAGCCATTCCGATTCACTCCAAAGTACTTTACAACACAGCGCATCGCGAGGCGGTATTCTAACCGAATTGGGCACAAACCGCCGGGGTATAGGGTGCGAACAGACTTAGCGCACTAATGCAGTCACCCCCCCCCTCGTAATGAGGGATAGATTTGCATCGTCGGGAGTTACGGGGGATAATCACCGCATGGCGTCACCCGGAAGCCATATGGTGCCATGTTGTGAATTGTTCCGGTCCGAAAGTCACCCTCTGTGACCGCATTGTTTCCGTGAGGAGTCTTCATGTTCATCCCCCAAGCCGATCCGGCCCCGATTGCCCCCGTGCCGTCAGCCGCCCAACTGCGCTGGCAGCGGTCGGAGTTTGGCATCTTTGTCCATTATGGCATCAACACCTACACCGGGCGGGAATGGGGCGACGGCACAGAAGACCCCAAGCTGTTTAATCCCACGCGTTTGGACACCGATCAATGGGCCGCGGCAGCCAAAGCCGCGGGTGCCGCGCATATGGTACTGACCTGCAAACACCATGATGGTTTTTGCATGTGGCCCAGTGCGCAAACCGACCATTCGGTAAAAAGTTCGCCCTGGGAAGGTGGGAAAGGGGATGTGGTCCGGCGGTTTGTGGATTCGTGTAACAAGTACGGTCTGGGTTATGGCTTTTACCTTAGTCCCTGGGATCGCCACGAACCGCGTTATGGCAACAGTGAGGCGTACAACGCCTATTATCAGGCCCAACTCAAAGAACTGCTGACCGGCTATGGTAACGGGGTGCACGAATTGTGGTTTGATGGTGCCATTGACAGCGAAAGCCGCCAAATTCGAGGCGGTGGCCGTGGCCGTCAAAGGCGCTGGCGTGGATGATCGCGTGGCACTGGTCTATGGTGGTGAAGCGGGTGCGACCTCGGTGACGCTGGGCGAAGGCGAGTCCATGACCTTCACTTCGCAGGCCTATATCCGTCTCACCCCCGCCACGATTACCGTGGACGGTGCTGTCACGGCCCTGCCCCTGAAGGTTGCTGGCACGCCGAAGTCGGTGGCCGTGGCCAAACGTGTGCTGCAGCCGGGGGATGTGATCGTCCAAGTGCCCCCGGGCGTGGGCGGCGCGGGCCGGGTGGAAGTCAGTGCGGTCATTCCCGTGGCGCACAAACTCGCCCTGCGCGGCCTTGCCGCGGATGAGGCCATCATCAAATATGGCCAGACCATCGGCTTTGCCACCACGAGCATCCTCCCCGGCCAGCATGTCCATTCGCATAATGTCTACCTCAAAGATTCCGCGCGGGATTATGCCTTTGGCTCGGACGTGCGCCAGTTGCCTCCCCCACCGCAGGACGGCCCCCAATCGTTTCAGGGTTATGCCCGGGCGGATGGCCGGGTCGGCGCGGAACTATATCGCCGTCGTGGCCAGCGTGAATTGTTCGGCCAGCGTGGCCAACTATGTGCGCGACCGGTTCCGTACGCCGGAATTCCGGCGTGATTTCCCCAATGTGGACGGTGTGATTGCCTTCACGCACAAATCCGGCTGCTGCGTGCAACCGGGCGAACCGATGGAAATGCTGCAACGGACCCTCGCGGGCATCGCCCGGCATCCGAATATCTTCGGTTATGTGATGGTGGGTTTGGGCTGCGAGACCAATCAGATTCCGGTCATGGTCGAGTCGCACCGGCTGAAGGTGCTGCAGAATCATGAGCCCTCCCCGGCCTTTATGACCATTCAGGATCTGGGCGGTATCGCCAAGACGGTGGAAGCGGGCGTCGTGGCCGTGCGCGAATTGGCCAAGCTGGCCAATCAGGCCCAGCGTACCATCCAGCCCCTGAGCAAGCTGACCCTGGCCATGAACTGTGGCGGGTCCGATGGCGCATCGGGCATCACCGCCAATCCGGCGCTGGGTGTGGCGTCCGATCTGCTGGTCCGCCACGGCGGTACCAGCGTGCTGGCGGAAACCACGGAAATTTACGGCGCGGAACACTTGTTAACCCGCCGCGCGGTGACCCGCGCTGTGGGTGAGAAACTGGTCGAACGCATCCGCTGGTGGGAAGCCCATGTCCGGCTGCACAATGCCACTATTGACAACAATCCCACCTATGGCAACAAAGAAGGCGGTCTGACCACCATCTATGAAAAATCCTTGGGGGCCGTCGCCAAAGCGGGCGTGGCACCGTTGCAGGATGTGCTGCTGTATGCCCAGCGCATCACCCGACCGGGCCTGAACTTCATGGACACGCCGGGGCTGGACCCCGTCAGCATGACCGGGCTGGTGGCGGGCGGATGTAATATCTGCTGCTTTACCACCGGCCGCGGCAGTGTGTATGGCTGCAAGCCGGCGCCGTCGCTGAAAATCGCCACCAATACGCGGCTTTACGAACACATGCGCGATGACATGGATATGAACGCGGGCGTGATTCTGGATGCCGGCGGCGGTGAGACCGTGGCCAGTCTGGGCCACAAGATTTTCGCCGAATTGGTGGCCATGGCCTCGGGCAAGCCCAGCAAGTCCGAAGCGCAGGGCATCGGCGACGAGGAATTCGCGCCGTGGATTCTCGGCCCGACGTTCTAAGCGCTTACGCCCTGGTGGCAGCGCGGCAGAATTGCCCGATATCCCGCACCGGAGCACACCAGATACGGGCGTGATGGGTCCCCAGCCATTTCATAAGCGCCTGATGGGCAGGTAATCCCAGCGCGGTCAATGCGGGGCCATCCATACGCACAATCACCCACTGCTGCTGTGCTACCACCGACTCGATCAAGGCTTGCATCGCATTGCCATCCGACGGCACGGGCAACGAAGGCAATTCAGCAGGTAATGGCGCAGGGGGAGGAAGCATAGTGCCGGGGTTTATGCCCAACTGATA
>JBIJDM010000242.1:0-3733 GCA_044344145.1 Phycisphaerae bacterium | reverse complement strand
CCGGCGTTGCCCATAATGCCCGAGACCGAGGCGATGTTGATGATGCGGCCATATTTCTGGCGCATCATGATACGGGCGGCGGCGCGACAGGCCACAAACGCGGAGCGCAGATTGGTGGCGATCACATCGTCGAAATCCTTGTCATCCATCCGCATGAACAGGCCGTCGCGGGTGATGCCGGCGTTATTGACCAGCACATCCAGCCGGCCATGCTTTTCGATGATCTGTTCGATATTGGCGGCGAGGGCTTCGCCATCGGCGATGTCCACGGTGGCGGCTTCGGCGCTGCCGCCGGCGGCGTTGATGGCATCCACCAGCGCGGTGAGCTTATCCAGCGACCTGGCGACGGCGACGACATGCATGCCATCGGCGACCAGCGCCTGGACAATGGCCGCCCCGATACCACGGGAACCGCCGGTTACATAAGCCACACGTTTTTCATTCGCCATCGCACACTCCGCATAAAAAAGGGGTCAAAATTTTGTTTGGGCAGATTAACCGCCCTTATGATAGCCGACAAGTGTCGGGGTGAGGGAATTAGTCGTTCTCCAGAGCAAAGCCGCGGCGGGCGCTGGTGGGCGCGGCGCGGCGCAGGTCGGTCAGTTTATAAAGGGGCTGATACAGGGCCTTGAGGGCATCGTCGCGGATGCGTTCGGGAGCCCGCAGGGGGCTGGCAAAGCGTAATTCAAATTCGTCGCCGCCGCGGGGGGACAGCAGGCCCAATTGCCAGCTGCCGGTGTGGTATTCCAGCAGGATCAGTTCCGGCAGCGGGTCATTGTCATCCACCGGCACGGCGATGACGACATCACCGGCGTAATAATCGGGGGCCATGGCGTCATCGGCGAGGGTGACGCAGACGGCGCCGGGGGGCAGGTTTAGCCCGGCGGGCAGCGCGGCGGGTGCGGAGGTATGCGGTATGGGCGCGACCGTTTGGCCGTGCAGGGATAACCGCACGGACGCGGGCGTGCGCAGCCAGTTGGCCCAGAGCAGCAATTCGCCCTGCGTAAAGCCCAGCGCGGTGGCGATGAGCGTGAGCTTGGCATCGGAAGGGGGATTGGCGATGCGGGCGGTTTCGATGTTGGACAGATACGGCTTGCTGATGCCGGTCTGCGCGGCGAGGCTATCGAGCGTAAGGTTTAATTCCTCGCGCCGCCGGCGGATGCGCTGGCCAAAATCTTTAAGTGACTCAACCATAAGCCATTAGGATAAAGCATGTAGGGGAATGATGCGAGTGGAAAACGATGAGTTTTTAACCACGGAAGGCACGGAAAACACGGAAATTAGGGAGGGTGAACGGCTGCGGGTATAATGCGGGGAGTCATTATTGGGAGTTTGCTATGCCGATCTATGTGTATGAAGTGATATTGGAGGGGGATGAGCCGGGGATGCAGTTTGAGGTGTTTCAGGGGATCAAGGAAGATGCCTTGACGGTGCATCCGACGACGGGGCAGAAGGTGCGGCGGGTGATTACCGCGCCGAATATTGCCGGGCAGTGGTCGGATCTGGCGGCCAAGGACAAGCTGAGTGACGCGAATATCAACCGGCTGGGGATGACCAAGTATGTGAAGGCGGGGGATGGGTACTATGAAAAGACGGCCGGGCCGGGGCCGCAGACGATTAACAACCCGCCGGGGGGCGGCGGGGAGTGACGCGGGGGAAATCCACTCACGGCTGGGTGAGGGGCGCGATGGGGGTGGTGATGGTGCTGGGGATGATGGGGGGCAGGGGGACTTCGCCGGGGAGGGTGGTGGGCTGGGTGGTGCTGGCCCGCAGGGCGGCGACGGCGGCGGCGATTTTGGTTTTACGCAGGGTTTGCAGGTCGGGGGTGAGGTCGGATTCACGCACAAAGACATCAAAGGTCATGCCTTCGGTCAGGGGGACGGCGATGCGGCCGATGATGCTGTCCACGCGCGGGGTGGGGTTGGCGTTTTTCTGCGGGCCACGGAGGAAGATTTCGCCGGGGCGGACGTCATAGGTCAGGCCGGTGGCGCCGCTGAGGGCGTCGAGGGCCTGGCGGATGGTGCCGCCGTTGGAACTAAGGTTGACGGCGTTGATGGATTGGTACAGGCCCGGTTCGGGTACGAAGCGCAGGCCGCTGCGGTATTCCAGATCGGAGACCACCTGGGCCAGCGGGGTGGCGGCGTATTGCAGCACGGTGGGGCGGTCGAGTTGGCGGTCGGTCCAGACGCGCGGGGTCAGCAGGCGGACGGTGGCGGGGTCTACCAGCCAGATATGGCCGATGGACTGGGCGTAGAGGTCCAGCACGCTGGCAGCGCTGAGGGGGAGCTTGGGGCGGATCAGGCCGAGGGCCTTTTGCTGGAGTTCGTTATCCACGTCGCCGACTTCGATGGTCAGTTCCGGCCGGCACAGCGCGGTACGCAGGTCCGACTGGAGATTATCGGTGAGTTTTTCGACTTTTTTGGCGCGGAGATCGGTGATGAGTTTGAGCTCTTCCCAGTCCACGCGGCGGGTCATGCGGGCCAGTGCGGGGGTGGGGCGGACGAGGGCGGTTTCGCCGGTGACGACCATTTCCAGCCCCAGCGGGGTGAGGGATTCGTTCAGGACGTTGCGGATGGCGATGCGCTGGGCGTTGATGGTGATGCGGGTTTCGGCGCCGTAGGGCAGCAGGTCGTAGCAGCGCGGGTCAATTTGCAGGCTGAGTTTGCCTTCGCTGGCCAGCCGGCCCAGCGCGGCGGCAAGGCCGGTGCGTTCGATGGTGAGGGTGACGGGGGTATCGAGGGCCTGCTGGAGCGCGATGGCCCCGGCGGAACTGGCAGCCATGGACAGGGGGGCCAGGGCGCAGAACAGGCCGATGGAAAGCCAATGCCGGGGGGAAAGAGTCATAGCGTGCTCCTTAATGGTACGTGGCTATTGTACCAGTGCGCGGGGGGAGAGGTAAGGGGGACGGGGGGAGTCTCACGCAACGGCGCTACGACGCAACGGGAAGACGGGGAGGGAGGGGCTGGTGAGCTTCGATATATCCAAGAAAATCATTTTTTGGCGTCACGTATACCAATCGTAACTGCCAATGCAATCAATCCTGTGAGTAGAATTGCACTTCCACAAAATATTAATATGGTACGCCAACCGCGAAAATCATATAGGAAATAGATATAGCCAAGTCCAGTCAGAAATGATCCGATGCCAATCAGGCGCGTGGTCACTTTAAATTTGCGTAACCACTGTCTTAACAGTAATGCTAATATCACCACAATTATCAACTCTATCAAATCAAACCATAGGAAAACCACAGCCTTCCCGACTTTATCATTGTTATATCCTATAATACACACGAATATCAAACTCAAGGCCAAGCCAGCAACAACAATATGCCCCACAATGTCGCTATTGCTAAATTTTTGCCCAAGTTTTCTTGCGGTCGTGATAGATTCGTCATCGGGATGTTGAGGGGGCGATTCTTTTGGTTGGTTTTGGCGGGTCACTAACCGCTGGTGGCAAGTATCGCATACGACAAGTCCATACCAGTCACGCGCGACTAGAGGATTGTCGATTTCCTTATGACAACTGCTGCAGAATCCCATTGTATTTCCTCAAGTGCGTTGGCCATGCCTGTGGGCGGTATCGTTAGCCAAGATCAGCCCTGCCAATTTTAAACTCGTCTCAATGGTGCCATTGTACCGATTTGATGGGGGAAAACTATGGGTAATGTTTGATTTTTTTGGGGGATGAGGGGAGTCGGCCTGTGGGGCCGAATGCCGACGGGGCGTCGGCA
>JBIJDM010000241.1:0-3763 GCA_044344145.1 Phycisphaerae bacterium | reverse complement strand
AAGGTTATATGGACACCTTGCACGCCCATTATCGCGCCCTCTGGCAGCAGCAGGTCACGATCGATGTGATCGCCCCGACCGCAGACCTGTCAGGCTACAAACTTGTGGTCCTGCCCATGATGCACTTGGTGAGTGACGACTTTGGCGCCCGCTTGGCCCGCTTTGTGGCTGACGGTGGGGTGGCAGTCACGACTTATTACACCGGTTGGCAGGACTTGTCGGGCCGGGCGCATCTTGGCGGGTGGCCCGGAGCGGGTTTGCGTGAAATATTTGGCGTCTGGGCGGAAGAGACCGATCATCTTATGCCCACCGATACCCAGAGCATCCAATGGCAACATTCCCTCCCGCTGGGACTGGAACATGCGGCCGTCAAGGATTATGCCGATGTGCTGCATCTGTGCGGCGCCCAGATTGCAGCCTCGTACCAACACCAATACTACGCCCAGCAAGCGGCGGTAACGGTTAACCAATTCGGCCAAGGTCAGGCTTGGTATTTAGGTTGCCGTTTGGGGGATGATTTCCATCACGCGTTTTATCAGAACCTGCTGACCCAGTTGCAGATCAAACCTTGGTTGGGTCAGCAGCAGACGGCCGGGATTACGGTGCAGTGTCGGCATGCCGACGGTCAGGATTACTATTTCGTCCTGAATCTCCAGCGTACCGCCAATACGGCCCAGTTGGGTACTGGGGCATATAACGATCTGGTGACTGGCACCCGGGTGACGCAGTCCTTGGAATTGGGCGGATATGGTGTCGCCGTGCTGACGGCGGTCCCAACGTGATGGTCAGCCCACCCACATACCCAAGCCATACATGAGGCTCAGTAGCGCAAAGCTGACCGCCGAGAAACCCAGCAGCAATCCCCCCAACAACGGGCGGCGTGTGGCGATGAGCGCCATGAGCATAAGTAGGGGAATATTGGCGGACATAAACCGGCCAAAACTCATCCATTGATGACTCATGGCTGGCATTCCACCCATGCCGTGGGTGACATAGGGCAAACCCCAGAAGATCCACGCGGCCAGATTAAATTCCCACGGCAACCAGCGCCAGCCCCAGATGATCAGCATAATCGGAGGCAACAGCAACCACACCGCCTCATTCACCCGTGGCCAGTTCCACGGCCGGACCTGCAACCAATGCATCAGGTTCTCGATAATGTGCCACGGATTCGTGGCGTATGACAACGTGGCGGCGTTGATGCCGGTGCTCCAGAATTTCTGCCCCTTGGTGAAGGCCATCGGGTCGCCGAAAGTGTGTTGTAGATACCATATATATGCAATCAGTCCCAGACTGCTGATCACACCCAGCAATCCCGCCACCACGATCCGACGGGTGAACCGGACATCGGTTTCCCGCAGCAGATACGACAGCGCCAGAATGGGGCCGAAGAATACACCTTGTGAGCGGGTCGCCGCTGCGATAGCGGCAATGATGGCCGCCAGCCACCATTGCCGTTTGAGCAAGGTTAATAAAAAGCCCGCAAGCAACAAGACAAAAAGACTTTCGGTGAAGTTGCCATAGAAAAACACCGCTGTGGAGCCAAAGAGCATGAACGCTGTGGTCCACATGCCATAAGTGACCGCTTGCTTAACCAAGGTCATTTCCTGGGTGGCCAGCGCCGGTGCCCGCATGGTCCAGTGCCAACCGAGACAAAATATCACCCCGGCGGCCAGCACGATACAAATCCGCGACACGAGGCTTAAGGCCTCGTGTACCTGCCAGCCCGTGTATTTGGCCGTAACCCAACCCAACACGGGATAGAGCGGATACCAGACCACATTTTTAAGCCGCATCTCCCCGGTAGCCGGGTCCGGCGTAAGGGAATTGTCGGAGCCATCCCACACATAGCCGAAACGGGCAATTTCCTCGTATCGCCAGCCGTCCCAATTTGTGAATTCACGTCCGGGTTCAATATATCCCCCGAAACGGCGCCCTTCGATCTCCTTGATGCGTTCCGCGGCTTGCCGTAATTGGGTGTCATCGTGCGTCGTAGTGGCGTTATGCAGGTCATTCTTGGCTTGCAGCAGGTCAATCTGCCAGGCCTGTGAAATGGCACTACGGCGGAGTTGCCCGCCATATTGCACACACCAGCAGGCCAATGCGATCGCGATCAAAGCCATGCCCATCGCACAGAGCATACTGAACTTGGGAACCGCAAGGTTTTGCCACGGGAAATTCTGCTGGGTCATAACACTGGTTCCTTTAACTCAAAGCCAGCCACTCGGCCGCGTGTTGATGGAAATGATGCAGGATATCCTGCAAACGCGATTCCTGATTCCGCTGTCGCCAGAGACGGGCAAATTCATGGGCCAGATCATGAGTCCGTTGGGCCATCGCTCGGGCCGTATCCGCAGACAGAGTCCGCGGATCACGGGCAAATTCCATCCGCAGGATACTGCGCTCCAGCGTGTATTCAAGTTGCCGCGCGGTCAGCAGTAATTCGCCCAGTAGTAGGGGGGCGTCGGAACGTTGGCTCCGCAGGGACATTATTTGTTTGCGACATTGTTGCACCGAGTGTAGTGCGGACTGCAAAGTTGTCACCGCGCAACGCCCCAACCAGGTCCAATCAGCCCACGCTTCACGGAAGAGCCAGAAATCCACCCCGGCATTCTTGCGTAATACCCCGATTTGCTCCCACACCTGCGCCAACTGCCAGGCCTGCTGGGCGATACTGCCCGAGTATGACTGGAAAATATGGGCATCAACTGCGGTGATAAATTCAGGCCATTCCGGGCGTGCGGCATTCCAACTCAGCGCCGCCCCCCACGCCATCGGCAACATGGATACCGCCCAGAATTGCTGATGGCCGTGATCGCCCCAATCGGTATTGAGCAAGCCCCGGGCGTTATACTTAACGGCAGCCGTGGCCGCGTGCGCGATATTGTCGCGCCAAACCTGCCCGCGCGTGCCAAACGTCATCCAACTGCTGGTCCCCGGGCACGCATAGACCGGCCGTTGGGCGTCACGATATTGCCGCAGATTGGCATCAAAGTCATGATCCACCTCGTAGCCCCATTCCAGCAGGACCGTCCCCGCCGGAAGTTCCACAATCAGTTCGGGGTGGTTACGAATAATATCGCCCCACATCTGGATGGTCTTGCCATACTGCCCGGCCAATTGGCCACAGTAACGCACCCAGTCCACATAGAGTTTGCCGATGCCAATCTCTGCGGTGCGGGCGGACGATCGTCCCTGCCCCAAATCCCATGACTCATCACAGCAGATATTGCACTGCGAACTGCGAAAATGGGGCAGGTAGCCCGCATACATATCGGCCAGCAGTTGTTGGGCCGCCGGGTCGGTCACGCATAAGGTCCAGGGATCACTGCACCAGGGCGTAATCCCTTTGGCGGGTAAATCGGCCGGTTCAATTTCAGCCAAAGGCCGGTACTTGGGTAGCCGCAGGATTTTATCGAAATGCCCCAGTGACGTAAGTGACGGCACAAAGTCAATAAAACGCTGCTGACAGTAGTCATCCAACTGCCGGATATCCTCTGCGGTTAGCGGTGTGGTCGTGGCGGATATTTCAGGATGACCGGGAAACGTGAAGGCATTCTCCATGTAAAGCTGAAACTCGTTGATTTTCAGCGCGGCCAAATCGTCGATCAATTGCAGGAGCGTTTTCAGTTTTGGGACTTTACCCCGGGCCACATCGTAATAAAAACCCCGGCGCGGCAAGGCTGGCCAGTCGTTAATGGTCAATTCCGGCAACCGTCCGGGGGTATTCCGCAGCAGTTGCACCAGTGTCTGCAGGCCATAG
>JBIJDM010000056.1:0-13097 GCA_044344145.1 Phycisphaerae bacterium | reverse complement strand
AAGTTCCCACATAGCCACGAACCTTGGGCACCCCGACGGTTTGGAAGCCCTCGAGCAACGGCGAATCATAAATGTGCAGCGCGAAACCTTCCTTCTTTTCCACAAACGCATTGCGACTGGCGATGAAGGTTTCTTTGATGAAATAACGGGGCAAATCCATGGCGTTATCAGTAATGTAAAAACGGCCTTTACCGCGTTTGGCCAGTTCGGTTAAAAAATTGAAATCCGAATCCGCTTTGGTGCCCAGCCCGATGACGGTCAGCGTCACCCCCTGGGACTTCAAATATTTTTCGGCCAACTCAAAGCATCCATTCTGCTGTTCGGAATCACTGGCATCGGCAAACAGAATCACATGCCGGGCCATGACATCCACCCCCGGATTGGTTACCAGACGGTAGGCATGTTCCAACGCCGTCAAACAATAGATGCCCCCCCCGCCGGGGGCATTACTCAACGTGGCTTTGATAAGTTGGGATTTATTCCCCGGGTTCATATTCAGCAGTTTGTTACCGAGCATCCATTTCACTTCGGTATCCACAGCGCCGACCATGGCCATATCAGAAGGACTGAGCAACTTCACGGTCTCTGCGCTGCCCTGATTGGCCAGATCCATTTTCATCAAGCCTGCGGCACCACCAACGGCACTCGCGCCCATGGAGCCGGACTTGTCCATAACAATCGCCAGCGCCATCGAGGCCAGATGTTTCTGGCGTTTGATATCCATCGCCACGGGACTGATTTCTTCCAAGGGGGTATCTTTGTAACCGCCCGGCCCAAAGGACTGGTCCCCACCCACCATGACCAGCCCCCCACCAGCATCGCGGACCCATTGGGCCATGATCTGAATCTGGGCGGGGGTCATTTCATAACGGTTGACGTTTTGCAGGACCACGCAATCCACCGGGCCATAATCACGCAGTGACAGCGGTAGACGTTCGGGTGCGATCACTTCCACTTTAACCCCACGGCTGGTCAGTGCCTCCTGAATGCTGCCACTGGTCTCGGTACCCAGACGACTTTGGACTAAAAGTACCCGGCCCGGGGCGTCCACCATGGTATAAGCGTAGGCGGTGTTGTTGGCGGTAAAAGTGTCGTAGCCCTGGGTTTTGCGGGGATTCACGGTTACGGCATACTGTTGGAATCCGCCCTCTTTGATACGGTCGGTCAGATCATAGACGTTGGTACCCGCCTTGAGTCGGATGGGCTGCGTAGCAATCGTCTCGCCACTACGACTGATGAACAGATCCGCGTCCTGTTCCTGATCGGAGCTGATGATCACCCGCAGGGATAGGGCGCTGTCGCGTTGCACGCGCGGCGGGGCGACCACTTGTTCGATCATCACCTCATGCCGGGACTGATTGCCCAGAAAGCGGGCATCGAGGGTTTCGATTTCCACCCCGTTGACGGCCGCAATCCGTGCTTCGCGCAAGGCATCGCCCAGATTCTGATTGCCATCACTCAGCAGCACAATGCGTTTCTGCCGGTCCGGGGGAAAACTAGCCAGTGCCAGGCGCAAACCCCGACCGATATCCGAACGGCCCGGGTCCATGACCTGCACACTTTCGGGAAGCGTGCCTTTGGGCGAAGGCAGAATGCCCAGCACCGCATCACCGGCAAATTCGATCACGGCGAAACGATCGTCCGTGGTCATCTTGTCAATTTCTTGTTTCAGTCGGGCACGGAGATTGGTGCGGGCTTCCGCGGGGACGCTGGCACTCTGGTCCAGCAGGAAGACCACACATACCCCCTTGGTATCCCGGGCCAGACGTGTCCCGGCCAAAGTCAGGAGCAGGGCCAACACCAGAACACAGCGTAGAACCAGGGCCGGGCCCCCACGACTGGGCCCGCCGGGGGCCTTGCTGTGGCGCCAGAACCAGACCATCGGCAGTAGCAATAACAGGCCCAACAACCACCAGGGTTGAGCGAAATCGAACCATCCAAATTGATAGCCCAAGCTACCGGGCATAAGCACACCTGTTCAGAGACCCGCGACACAATGTACCATCTTAGCGAATTCCGCCCCCGGAGGGCTAGAGCGTGATCAAATAACGGCATTTTTCCCGATCACCCTGCCGGTACAACGCATGGTCCTCGGGTACCGGGACAATTTCGATCAAGCGGCCACCCAGGGCTTCGCAAGTTTTGCGCGAAGCAATATTATCGGGATTGGTGGTGATCCACAAGGAAGTAAAGTTATGCCGTCGCGCCAGGGGGAACAACAGCCGCGCCGCCCGCTGGGCATAATGATGCCCCTGCATGGCGGGATAGACGTGATACCCGATATGCCCCAGATACATCTCGACATCGTGCGTATGGCTGATCCGTAAGGCGATGGAACCGGCAATGGTCAGAACGGGTTGATAGCTCTGCGGAACCCGCATCCAGAACTGGTAGGCCGGGATGATCCCACGGATCGGATCATTGGGTTGGTGGCCACGGGGATACTGGCGGACGAAAGCCTGCAACTGGGCCAGACCCATTTCCTGATATGCAGGCATCAAATTCTGGGTCAGGGGATGATTGATCGAACGCCAATGGGACTCAACCCAATGCGGAGCGGGCTCAACCAGTTCCAACTCGCCGTCCACCATCGGGGACGGTTCGAGAAACGTGACTTTGGGCGGACCCCAGAGCAAAATAAAACACCTCCGGCCTTGGGTGGATACCCCGCACGCGGGGGTCAGAATTCCTCATCCGAATCGTTTACGACCACGGTGGGAATGCGTGACCGCCACGCCAACCACAAAAGGAGCAGGCCCAACAAGGCCAGCACGAGCGCAATGTAGTAACGATAGGTTTCGATCCAGGTGGGAGTATACTCCGGGAGTGCGGTATTGGACTGGGTTTGTGCCTGTGTGGCGGCCACCGGGCGCGGTGTGATGAACACCTGATCATCACATGCGTAGGCAATCGCTATTTTCGTGCCCACTTGCGGGAGTCCCTCGACCCGTAATTCATAGGGGCCAGGATCAACTGGCGCGGGGCCATATATGTGCAACACCCCACAATTACCCTCAGCCTGATAGGTATCACCGTCAATCTGAACCCATTCGCGATTCAGTTTTTGCCGCCACAAACTGAATCTGGTGGGCAGTCTGTAGTGCGTCGGAGCGGAAAGTGTGGTATTCCAAACCACCGTAGCAACAATACCCGGGAAGCGATTGAGATTAATTTCCATACGAACCCGACACTGACCGTCTGCCTGATCAACATACCAGCCCCGATCTCCGCCGGGATGGCTCCGGATAATCTTGCGGGCACGATCCAGTCTCGCCTCGCCGGCACCGGCCTGAATATCCAGCCCATTGGGTAGATCCCGTTGCCAACCTTTGATTATTTTGCCCGTGGCTTCTTTACTGGCTCCGGTCAGGAGCGCCGCGCGGATGATCATACTGCGTGATTCCGCATCCGGAGTAATAGCTGGCGCCTGAGTATGCAAATCATGCAACAGCGTCCAGGCATACCCCGCGACCATGGCGGAGCCGAAACTAGCGGTCAAATCCCCACCCACCCATAAATCGGCATAATTCTTATGCTCGGTGACAGTGGCGGGCCGGAATTGCTGCAAACCGCGCACCGCCAGCGTATTGGGGGCGTTCCAAAAAAGCGGCAGGATATCTTTTCCACCCGTGGTGGCCGCCACAGTAACCACGCGAATGCGGGCATAATCATTCATCAATCGGATGTAGTCTGCATCGCGACCGGTCTTGTGGTCCGAACCCACGTAGCTATGATTCGACACGACCCAGGTGGGTGAAAGATCCGCTGGGTGGGCCAGCGAACGCAGGAAAGTTTCCCGATCCTGAATCTGTACGTAACGCGGGGCAGGATAATATTCTGTGCCATCACAAAAACGCCGCCACACCGTACTACTGTGACCTGACTGGGTAGTCTGTTCGTCAGAACCCAATGGACCACCGGCCAGGAAAGTGGTACCTTTAATGGTTATTTCCGGCTTACCGGCGAAATTGACCGGGGCATAACGGGGGGTTGGAGAATCAATGATTTCCGTTTCTTCAACGATCTGTACCCGCCAATCAATGGGTACGGGCGCGATTTGGGCAGATAATGTGGAGACCAGTCCCAACCCCAATAGCAATCCCAGCAGACCGCGCCGGCGTACCGGCCAATTTCTTGCCCGCGTCCATTTGGACGATTTCCCATCCTGCCATAACATACGCATGTTATGTACCTCCGTAAGCATCATATCTTCATCCTGATTGTGCTGACTTGGCTATTATGGCTAACAGTCATGTTTTCCGCCAGTCTCATTGGCCCGGGTACATCCGGACCGACCATTTCCTGGCCATGGAATAATACTAACATACTTGAGCTTCGAGTGACGCGGATTATTGCCGCCGGGGCGGTAGGTGCAGCACTTTCCTCCGCCGGGGTATTATTGCAGGCTTTATTGCGTAATCCACTGGCCGATGCCACGGTTTTGGGAATTGCCGGGGGTGCGGCGGTAGGCGTGACGGGTTTTACCCTCTACGGCCCGGCCGTGCTGAGTTCGATGCTGTCTATATCGGTTTTAAATAGCTGGCAACCGTGGGGAACCCCGGTCTTCGCGCTGCTGGGGGCGTTTGCCGCGGCCGGGGCGGTTTTTTGGCTTACCCGTCAGCAGCGTGGTGGGCCGGCGATGGACCCGCTAACGCTGCTCTTGACCGGAGTGATTGTCAATGCCTGTTGTGCGGCCTTGCTGGTGTTCATGAATGCTCTGGCACCGGATGCCAATAAACGTCTGGAACTGAGTCTCTATATGATGGGGCATTTGCAGGATGGCCTGAGCACCCAAAGTGTACTCATTGCGGCCATTGCCACGGGATTGATCTGGCTGACCACGCTGCGCTTTGCCGGGGCCTTCAATATTGCCACATTACGCAGTTCGGAAGCAACGGCACTGGGGATCAATCTGCCCGGTATCCGCCTGTTAATGTTCATTGGGGCGACCATTCTGGCGGCTTTGGCGGTAACTTTGGCGGGTCCAATTGCCTTTGTGGGCCTGATTTGCCCACATCTTTTGCGTTTGGTGCTGGGTTCGGACCAACGCCAGTTACTACTATTGGCCCCTCCGATGGGGGGAATTTTACTGGTGGTGGCGGACAGTTTTGTCCGGGCTACCGGAGTATGGTTCAATGGCGACCTGCCGGTGGGCGCGCTGACTGCCTTGCTGGGTGGTCCGTTCTTCTTACTGCTACTAAGGCGTGGGGAGTATCGTCATGGCTGATCCCACCCCACTTTTATACGCCCACAAAATCGCTTTCGGCTATGACCGACAACTGGTGCTGGAAGATATCAACCTTACGGTAAACGCCGGGGAACTGGTCTGCATTCTGGGACCCAATGGATGCGGTAAAACGACGCTGCTGAAAATTCTTTTGGGCGTCCTGCAACCCCAAGCCGGCGAAGTCACCGTACAGGGGCGTCCCCTGACGCAACTGTCCGCGCGCGTGCGGGGCCAAACCCTTAGTTATGTACCGCAGGAAACCGATGTGGCTTTTTCGTATCCGGTCCAAGCATTGGTGGCGATGGCCCGATGGCCGTGGCGGGCGGAGGCCTGGTGGTCGGATTGGGGTCTGCTCCAAACCCAGGATGAGGCCATCATCACCGAGGCCATGCAGCAAACGCATTTGGACACATTGGCCCGGCGCTCGTTTCAGACTCTTTCCGGTGGTGAGCAACAAAGAGTTTTGTGGGCCCGTGCCAAAGCACAAACCACACCTGTCATGCTGCTGGATGAGCCGGTTTCCAATATGGACCCCAAGCAACAGGTGCATTTGCTCGATGGTTTGCGGCAGTGGGTACGGGCAGGAGGTGCGGCGTGTCTGGTGTGCCATGATCTGAATATTGCCGCGCATTGGGGCACCCGCGTCATCTTCATGCAGGCAGGCCGGATTATTCTGGATGCGCCCCCGGAAGTAGCGCTGTGTGAAGCCCACATTGCGGCCACTTATGGGGTGAAGCCCACGTTTTCCGGGATTACTTTTCCGGCCGGGGAATCTTAAGGTCCAGCGCTTTGGCATCGCTGGCTTTCAGCACCGCACGGTGAATTTTAATCGTCCCCTGTCGGGTGCCCACGGCAAAGGCGCGTTTGTCAATCAGGTCGGCAAAGGTGGAACTCAGAGTATTGGTCGCACCTTCCCAACTGAGAATTTCATTGCCATTAACACTTATTTGCACCCCAACTCCGGTGGCGGCGGGTTTGACGGCGATGGTAACCCGGGCGGGTTTGCCATCACGGAAGACGGGCAGCAACAACGCATCCATATCGCGCCGTTGCTGGGGGGTGAGATTTTCGTAACGCAGCAACTTGCCATCCACACGGGAGAGCGCCGCCCCATCGGGCAGCACTGCCGCAGTCAACTGAAACCGCCCCAAGGGCAACACCACCACCAGATCGCCGGCCTTCTGCAGGGTCACGTCCATCTCAATGGTGTAATTGGCCGTTTCCGGCGCGAGGGGAAATTGGATAATCGCGCCTTGGGCATCATCGCCGGGAATAATTTCGAGCAGGCGTTTTTTAAAGCTCCACGAACCACGTACCGTATGCTGGGTCACATCAAGTTTGGCCAGTAAATTATCCCCGACCAAACCCGTGCCCGGCGGGACCACATCTTCCACGGCATTTTTGATCGCGGCGATCCGGCGTTCCGCGATTGGACGATACTGGGGCTGGCCGACCATGAGCCGTTGCATGGCTTTGATGCCCTGATCCCCCAAGTCCAGTCGCGCATAACGTTCGGTCAATTCCGCCACCTGCAAATATACCAGTGCCTGCAAAGGGCGATCTGCCTCGAGGGTACCACCCGTCTTGAGCATTTCCTCGATCAAGGCGGTCATCTTGTCGGAGTCTTTATGCGCTTCGGTCAGATCGGTGCCGAAGACCTCCTGAAAAGTCTCCCGCGTAAGGGCGGGAAAATCGCTGTAACTTAGGGCCAGGGGTGCATCGCGTAGTTCTTTGGCCGCCACCGTTTCCAAGCGCTGTAGTTCCTTCTGCCATGCAGCCGCACCGGGGCCTTTGCCCACCCAGGGATTATTGAGGGCATGGGTAAGGATTTGCACTGCCTTGGCGGAATCTTTCACCGCTTCACGGGCCTTGATCGCACCTTCCAGATACCCCAGATAAATCCGCTGATTCTCGGCTCGGGCCGGTCCGGGCATAGCGGACAGGATTTTTTGTTCCATCAGAGGCAGATTTTTTTCCAGCGACAGCACATCATAAACCTTGTATTGATCCAGCAATTGGCTCAACGCTTTGTTGGCGTTGGCCAGACCATCTTTATGCTGCAAACCAAGCTGATAGGCCTGAATGTATAAAATCACCTGAACTTCGGGTTCCTGGCTCATTAGCGCTGCCAGTCCGAGCATGTCTTTGGTGAGGGCCTCAATTTCGAAAACCGTACCATCAGGCAGCGTTTTTTCCTGGACCCGACGCCCGATCAATTGTTGGTATTTGACCACGGCTGGAATATTAAACTCGTCCAAATCCCAAGCCGGCAGCCCCTTGATTTTGCCTGCGGGGGGCACGAATTGGGCTGTGGTTGTGCCGGTGGTTTTGGTGGTGGGAACATTAAAGATGTCCCCAGCGCGGGTCTGGGCGCCCACGTCAGGCACCAGCGCCAAGGCGCAGGCCCACACTAATAGTGCCCCGGGTGTACCCAACCGAACCAGACTCCGAGCCATACAAACTACTCCGGCGAGACCTTAACAGCGTATATTTCGCTTATGACACTATTTTCACGTTGCTGATAACAGCAATTTCATTCTAACGGAATTCACGGAATCTGTCAGGTCTGGAGCTGCATATGCTAAATTCCGGTTTTTAGGGGGTTTTCTGCTGGTAATATTCGGGGCCGGGCTCGGGTACGGTGGCCAATAACCGCTCAATCAGGCTGTCGGCCGATACGCCTTCCGCTTCTGCGTTGAAATTTAGAATCAAACGGTGCCTTAATACGGGTTTGGCCACTTGTTTAATGTCATCCACGCTGACATTCAGCCGGCCACGTAGAATCGCCCGGGCCTTGGCGGCCAGAACCAGGTATTGCGCCGCCCGGGGACCAGCCCCCCAAGTCAGTAGTTGATGCACAAACTCCGGCGCATCCTTCTCGCCCGGGCGGGTGGCGCGAGCCAGATTCACCGCGTAATCCACCACATGCTCGCTGACCGGCACCCGCCGAACCATACGCTGGATCGCAATTACATCCACATCGCTCAACACCGGCTGGGGATCACCCACATATTCACTGGTGGTGGCTTTCACTATGAGCTTTTCTTCGTCATGCTCGGGGTAACCCACTTTGACCATGAACATAAAGCGGTCAAGTTGGGCCTCGGGCAGGGGATATGTCCCCTCCTGTTCTACCGGATTCTGGGTGGCCAACACGAAGAACGGTGGTTCCAGGGAATAGGTTTTCCCGCCGGCGGTCACCTGATATTCCTGCATGGCCTGCAACAAGGCGGCCTGCGTTTTGGGCGGGGTACGATTGATTTCATCCGCCAGCAGTAAATTGGTGAAGATCGGGCCACGGACAAAGGTAAATACACGTTGCCCGGTCTCGGGATCTTCCTGAATAATATCCGTGCCGGTGATATCGCTGGGCATCAGATCGGGGGTGAATTGAATGCGATTAAAGCGCAGGTCCAGCACCCGAGCCAGCGTGGAGATCATGAGCGTTTTGGCCAGGCCGGGCACGCCGACCAGCAAACAATGCCCCCGGCAGAAAATCGCCGTCAATAGCGCGTCCAAAACCTCGGACTGTCCAATAATCACCTTGTGCATTTGCTGGAACAGGGCTTCACGGGCGACCCGCAAGCGTTCTACTGCAACCAGCTCGGGATTTACCCCGGTGGCTGCGGGGGTTGCGACGGGGGGATTATTACCTTCAGGTACAGCAGCTTGGGTCATAGGGCATTCCTTTAACTGACAACACGGACTGATAGTCATTCAGTTTAACGCCTGAGCCCCAAGATTGTTACGTCCGGGGTTTCAGGTTAGGCTAAGATATTATATATTCCAGACGGCAAGGAACCTGTGAGGAACACCATGAATATTGAGCCACCCCCGATTGATCCGGCCTTATTACCCCTGATAAAACTGGCCGTCCGCGAGGATTTGGGCCTTGACAGCAAAGGCAAAATCATCGGTGACCGTACCACCCAGTTGGCCATCCCGCGCACCCAGCGCGGTGTGGCCACCATCAGTGCCCGTCAGGAGGGCGTGATTGCAGGGACCTTTCTGCTCGGTACCATCCTCCGCGAATATAGTGCCGGGGTGGATTGCGTGATCCTCGCGCCCGACGGCACCCGGGTCACATCCGGCCAGGCCGTGGCCCAGTTAAGTGGCCCGCTGGGGACCATTTTTTCCGCCGAACGGGTGTTACTTAATTTTCTGTCCCATCTCTCGGGTATCGCTAGTGCCACCCGCCGGTATGTTGAAGCGGTGACGCCGGTGCGAACCCCCAGTGGTCAGCCGCCGGCAATTTGCGACACCCGTAAAACCACGCCGGGATTTCGCAGTTTGGAAAAATACGCGGTCCGCTGTGGTGGTGGGATGAATCATCGAATGGGGCTGTATGACGGGGTGATGCTCAAAGACAATCATCTGGCCACACTGTGGCAAGTCCATGGCACCGATAAAACGCTGGCGGAATTAACCCGCAGTATCCGTGATGAACTGCCCAACGAGATTATGCTCTGGTTGGAAGTAGACACGTTGGAACAGTTAAAATCAGCCTTGCCGGGGGGCGGGGCGGATATCATTCTGCTGGACAATATGCCCCCTGCCACGCTGCGTGCGGCGGTGGCGCTCAGAAATCAAATCTGCCCCCATGGCGAACCCTTGCTAGAAGCTTCCGGCGGGGTTAGCATGGACACCATTGTGAGTATTGCATCAACAGGTGTTGAACGCATTAGCATTGGCGCCCTGACCCATTCAGCAGCAATTTTAGACCTAGGTTTGGATGTTGGCTGATTGGTCACGGTAAGAAAGGGAGACAATATATGGTGTGTGTGAGTTTCTTGGCGTTGTTGCCTACCCCCTCATGGCTGCCTAGTACACTGGGCGGCTTTCTGTTTGAAACCCAAATTTTAGGCTATCTGATAGTACTCATTACGGGCCTGCTGCTGGCGATATTCCTTGGGGTCCGGCGCCAGAATACCGCCTGGCTGCGTAAGGGACTAATCATTGCTGCCGTGGCCGTCGTGTGGGGTATGTTGGGATGGATTTTCGACACCCCTTCCGAACGTTTGCAACAAACTCATACCAATGTGCTCAGCGCAGTGCAAAACCGTGACATCAAAACTTTTGCCGGTTATATCCATCAGGATTTTGCGTGGGGAAAAATTAGCAAAGATGCCCTGACCAATCAAGCCGCCGGACTCTTGGCCCGAACCAGTATGACCAGTTTCCGGGTATTGTCGTATCAGGCCACTCTGAACAGCACCCAGGCCGTATCCAGTATGGAAGTATCCACCGGTCTAAGTTCGACGAGTTTGGGTAGCAGTACCCTGCCCAGCACGTGGACCCTGCAATGGCGGGATGGCCCGGACGGATGGCAATTGACAGGGGTAACACATGCAAGTTTTGGGGGACAAACTCTGGATCCAAGCTCCGGCAGTCTGCCGTTGCCTTAAAGTCGCCAACGGCGCGGCCTAAAAACCGCCTTTGACCTCCCGGCCAAGAATGATATGATGTACGCATACGCGGGTGTAGCTCAATGGTAGAGCGCCAGCCTTCCAAGCTGGCTGTTGAGGGTTCGAATCCCTTCGCCCGCTTTGGCCTTCCCCCGATCACGAACTTCACCACTGCGATACTATTTTGGCGGATAACCCGTGTGTTCGCAGGGCAAATTTGTCGCGATCATTGGTAAACATACCGTAAAGGTTGCGCCTTGGTCGCGTCCCGGGCTGGCGGCATAGATCGTACCGCCGTGGGCTTCCACCAGGGATTTACTGATGGTCAAACCCAGCCCCAAGCCCCCATAATGGTGGTGAATGGTACTCCCGCCCTGCTCGAACACATCGAATAATCTGGGCAGTAATTCTGGCTCAATGCCAATACCTTGATCACAAATTTCCACCACCACGACAGGCGCCTCCGAGTCCTCTGCATTACACAATTTGCTGCTGATCATAAGTTTGCCCCCGACGGGCGTAAACTTAACCGCATTTTTGATCAGATTCCAGAATACCTGCTGCAAACGATCAGCATCACCCAGCACCAGACAAGGCCGGGCGACGAGATCCAGAATCAGGTGCAGATGTTTGGTGGCCACATCGGCGGCGCATACCTCCAGAGCCTGACGCAGAATTACGCCAAGGTCTACCGACTTGAGAAGCAAATTCAGTTTCCCATGCATAACCCGGGTTAAATCCAGCAGATCATTAATCAGCCGAATCTCCAACGCCATATTCCGTTTGATAATCTCCAGATCATCGTGAACATCCGCTGGCAGGCGCGTATCCATCTCCATCATGCCCACCACCAGCATCACGGGCGTCAGCGGGGTGCGTAATTCATGTCCGAGTTTCGCCAGAAATATATCTTTCGCTCGGTTGGCGGTCTCTGCGGCATCTTTAGCCAGTTGCAATTCCTCGGCGACACGCTTGGATTCCGTAATATCCGTGATTACGATGCGACATTCTTGCCCCTCATGTGCGGGAATGGCTTCGATCTGCGCCTCCAACGGGACGTCGCGGTCGGGAATTTGCAGTGTCACCGCGCACTGCACGCGGGTTTGACCTAAAAATACCCTCTGGAGAAAGGTATTAAACACGGTGCGCTGGGCCGCGACCACAAATAACCCCAAGCGTGTACCAACCAGTTTACGGCGTTCCATCCCCAGCATGGCTGCCGCGGTTAGATTAACCTGATTGATCACACCCATTTCATCCACCGACAGGTACCCCACCGGGGCGAAATCGTACAAATCGGTATATCGCTCCAGCGCCGCTTCCATCTCGCTGCGGGTCTGGCGCAGCAACTCGTTCTGCATTTCCAATTCGATCTGGTGCACCTGCAACTCATGGATGAGACGCAAGTTATCTTGTGTGGATGCAACCCAAGGCCCATGCGTTTGCGCGGTTTGCAGCTTGGCTTCGGCCTGACGGCGCAACTCAGCCGAATCTGGGGGCTGGGACAGTGGCGTTTTCATAACCTCTCCCCTCGCTATCTGTACAAATCATCACGGGATTGTGGGCTCGGTACGGACGTGCAAGAATACCGACAACCCTTCCGACTGGGGATATACACACACATTGTACCACTTGGCACCGGTGGCCGTAGCACAATTCGCCGCAAATGTCACGGGAATTTTCGCAATCACGGCAGCCTGACACTTCTGTTCCAGAACGGTCCCATGAATTTCTGGAAACTCCTTGACCAGTGGTTTGCCCAGCACGGCGGTCAATTTGCGGTTAAAAATCCGTTCCGCCGCCGGGTTGATATAGGTGATATTAAGCTGGTCATCCACGGAGAAATAAGCCTCACTGATACTCTCCAGAATGGTATTCATACGCTGGCCCGACTCACGCAACGCCGCTTCCAACTTTTTCGCCACGGAAACATCGGTAAACGTGATTACCACGCCGTCAATTTTATTCTCATGGGTGCGATAGGCCATGATCCGGATGAGATAGCTATGGCCGGACTGATCCACCACGGACTTTTCCGTAAAGAGCAGCGTACGCAGAACGGCGTGGATATCTTCCGTCATTTCGGGATAGACCAGCGTGGTAACAATATCGGTGATGGGCCGGCCCACATCGCCGGGAATCAATTTAATGATCTTCGATGTGGACGTGGTAAAGCGCCGTACCCGCAAGGTATCATCCAAAAACAGGATGGCAATATCGGTACTGTTGAGCAGATTCTTCATATCATTGCTGGCACAGGATAATTCATCCACATTGGCCTGCAATTCATGGTTGACCGTATGCAACTCCTCGTTCATGGACTGCATCTCTTCCTTGGAGGTGGTCAACTCTTCGTTGGTGGACTGTAATTCTTCATTGGTGGATTGCAGTTCCTCATTGCTGGATTTAAGTTCTTCCTGGGCGGTTTGCATCTCCTCGCGGATGGTTTGCACGTTCGACTTGGC
>JBIJDM010000054.1:0-13236 GCA_044344145.1 Phycisphaerae bacterium | reverse complement strand
CGGGCGCTTGGATGATTTGGGTTGGATTAAGGCGAAGTAACAGACCTGAGTATTTTGCGGAGTAACGACATGCGGCACTATTATCTGGCAGCGTTGGCGTGGGCACTGGGCGGCTCGTTGGCTTGGGCGGGGATGAAGGTGGAACAATCCGATACCACCATCAAAGTGGATGTCGGCAATGGTACGCAATTAACCTTTGCGGTTCAGGCGGGACAGGTGCTGGGGCTGTCGGGGGCCAGTGTGCAGGGGCAAAGCCTGCGCAGCACGGCCACGTTGGTACGGCCGGTGATTTTTCAGGAATGGACGGACAAACCCTTCACGGTGACCCAATACACCCTGCGCAACGTGGAAACCACCGATCAGCAGGTCACGCTGGTGTTGGATATGCAGGCCTCACGCGATCCCCAGGCGCTACGGAACATCATGGTGATGGCACCTGATTTCGAGGCTGCCAAGAAAAACTGGCCTGCGGCATGGGCCGAGATTCTGAATCAGCGTAACGAGGCGGTCCGGGTGTTGGATGATTTTATTAAAGCCCAGCCGGAATATGTGGAACTGGCCCAGCAGCGGGACAAATTGGAAGCCAGTACCGACAAGAAAGAACGTAAAAATATCCCCAATGTCACCAAAGCCATGGAAACACTGGCCAGCAAAATAACCGCCGAAAAAGCGCCCCAACAAGAGGCGCTCAAGCCGCACCTCAAAGCCATTACCATTTACGATGCCAAGTTGGCGGAACTGGCCGACCGGTATGCCCAGATTCATCGCGACTATTACAGCTTTGCCATGCTGCAATTACCCAGTGCGATCTTGACCCCCGCGGAAGTGGCCAAACAGGGCACTTTCCCCAGCGAAACCGTGGGAACGCTGAAATGGGTGATCAAACCGGCCACAGAAAATGTGGCTGGCTGGACGTGGCGCGGCTGGCAACATCACTATGAATACGATCTGGTCTCCGGCCAGAAGATCAACGCCATTCGCGAATTGGGGACCTGGGAACTCGACGGCACGGCCGTGGGCAATACGCTGGTGAATATGCGGTATCGCGGTTTGGGCGGCATTCAGGCCCCCTTGACCGCATTGCAGGAAGGCAAACCGGAATCGGGCGTCCGCAATGCTTTTACCACGACGGAAATTCTGCCCGGCGCGGTGGGGGCCGCACCGGTGGTCTCGCCCGCCGTTCCCGGTGATCAGAAAATTGCTTCACGGGCGGAGGCCATGAAGTACCGTCATGGGGCCTGGATTGCCCATCTGCAGCGCGGCTCGGGTACGAATTGGATCGAGTATATGTACCGCCCGCAAGCGGCGCTGGCGATGTATTACACCCGCATGGAAGCCATCCGCGGACTGGAAGAAGTCTGGCCCGGCGACCAGCAGATCAGCCACACTGATAACTTGTTCTTTCCGCGTGGCACCACTGGCCGCAGTACTCCCAAACGCTTCATGGCCCTGACGCAACCCCGGGCCCAGGCCAATCATGAATGGGAAACCCGCTGGCAGGAAATGCATCTGCAGATACGTGACCAGATTGCCGCTGATTTGAATTTGAAGCTGTCCCCACCCTTGCCGTCCATCGGATTTAATTGGGACAGCGGTTGGGAATTCCGGATTGGTGGGGCGCTGGGTCAGGTTGAGAATATGCAAAAACTCGGAATCAAGCGCATCTATTCCCACCATCCCGGTTGGTTCAATGGCCGGGGGCTGCGGCAGAAAGAAACCTCCTATCCGATTCCGGAGGGCATCAATGGCCACAATCCCACCGGCGGTGATTGTGCCATCCATGACTATGTCCCGCAAAGTCCGGCGGTGGCGACCAAGTGGAAAGAACTCTATACCAAACTCCATGCGTCCAAGATCGAATATTGGGGTTGGATCACCGCCATGGTGTATGAAACCGGTCCGGTGGTCAAGGAATTTGGTAACGAAGCATTCTGTCGCAACCGGCCCGGCGCACCCTTCTCTGATGGTTATCCGCCCTCCTTGTTTAATGTGCCGATCCTGCATGAGGGGCTGAAAAAATGGTGGTGTGACCGTATGGACACCGCCATCAAAGACCCCGGTCTGGATGGCTTCTGGACCGATAGCTGGCAGAATCTCTACATGAGTACCATGAATTTTCAGCGCGACGACTGGGCCCCGCATGTGCGCCAGTGGTGGCTGTGGGTGGCCGAGGTCAGTCAGCGTGGCGTTGGTTTCATCGCGGAAAGTCAGGGCTTCCCGGCGCTGAGTTGCAGCGTGGAGGTTGGCGATGCGCCAACGGATTGCGAGAATGACTGGTTTGCGTACATCAATACCAACAAATGGTATCGCGGTACGCTGGTGCCCGGCAAAGGCACGGCCAAAGCGGATCGCATCTTCTTTAGAACCATGGCCAACTATGGCCCCATTACCCCCGGCGATGGCGATGCGACCCAGGTTCCCAGCTTTGCCAGTTATAGCGCCCAGTACATAGCCGCGCTGCCCCTGATGCGGCGGCCCTACCAAATGCCTGAACATAAAGGGGTGTTGTGGCTGGGGACCAAGGATGATGAAGGCGTCTTGTTCGCATTCGAGGATATGCCCCTGCCCGCCGATACACAGGCAGTACATATCGTCACGGGTGAAAAGGCTGACAGCCTCAAGGCGCATACCACGTATCGGGTGACCGGCAAGAATTTGCGCGCCGCAGTCGGCGTGCAAACGCCACCGGAAAAAGATGGCCGCAACCCCTGAACGGGCCGATTCTACGCAATATTTACGACCCCACCGCCGCGGGTTCCAGGGGCGGTGGGTTTTTACGTACCCGCAGGCTGACGGCGGGCGGTAAAACGGCTAGCATATAGCAGTCGTTATTTTCGGAGTTGCCATGAGTTTACACGAGGTTCCCGAGGCGAATAAGACGCTCTCGGTCACATTTATCCTGCAAGACCCCATGTCCCTGACCGGCAAGCCCGATACACGGGTGACGGCCAAAGCCGCGCCGGGCCAGAATTTGCTGGTGGTGGCCATCGAGGCGGGGATCGAAATTGAACATTCCTGCGGCGGGGTGTGTGCCTGTTCGACCTGTCACGTTTGGGTAAACCGGGGTGCGGCGCTGTTGAGCGAGCCTACCGAAGAGGAATCAGACCGCATGGATCTGGCCCCCATGGTCAATGGCCGCAGCCGGCTGAGTTGTCAGGCCGTGATTGCCGCCGATGCGACCACGGGTAGTTTGGAAATTGAAGTGCCCGCGTGGAATCGTAATGCCATCAAAGAAGGCCACCACGATTAACGCCGGCGGGGGATGCCATGACCATGATGTCGGACACACTCTCGCGTCCGTTTGAAGTCGTCAGCCCGTTTCAGCCCACCGGCGACCAGCCGGCGGCGATTCAGACGCTGACCGACAACTTCCGCACCGGCCGTCCCGCGCAGGTGCTGATGGGGGTAACCGGTTCGGGCAAGACTTTCACCATGGCCCATACCATCCAGCGCCTGGGTCGGCCCACGCTGATTATCAGCCACAACAAAACTCTCGCCGCCCAGCTCTACGAGGAAATGCACGAGCTGTTTCCCAACAATGCGGTCAGCTATTTTGTCAGTTATTACGATTACTATCAGCCCGAAGCCTACATCCCGCAGCGCGATATCTACATCGAAAAAGACGCCTCGCGCAACGAGGATTTGGACCGGCTGCGTCTGGCCGCCACCAGCAGTCTGTCCAGCCGGCGGGATTGCATCATCGTCGCGTCGGTGTCGTGTATTTTCGGTTTGGGCTCGCCGGAAGAATACAAAAAGTTTGTCATTGATCTGCGCGTGGGGGCCACGGTGCCGCGCGATGAACTGCTGCGCCGGCTGGTGGACCTGCAATACATCCGCAACGATGTGGCGTTTCTGCGGGGCACGTTCCGCGTACGCGGCGATGTGCTGGAACTGCATCCTTCCTACGAGGTGAGCGCCTACCGCATCGAATTTTTCGGCGATGAAATCGAGGCCATCTATCACATCAACCCCACCAGCGGGGAACGGCTGACGGTGGAAAAACAGATTTTTATCTTCCCGGCCAAGCACTACATCACCGATCCCAATAATCTGCAGCGGGCGGTGCATGATATCCGCGCCGAACTGGACCAGCGGGTCTATGAGCTGCGCGGCCAGGGCAAACTGCTGGAAGCCCAGCGGCTCATGGCCCGGACCAAATATGACTGCGAAATGCTGGTGGAAACCGGCATGTGTCAGGGGATCGAGAACTATTCCCGGCACATGAGCGGGCTGGCCCCCGGGTCCAAGCCCTTCACGCTGGTGGACTATTTCCCCAAGGATTTCCTGCTGATTATTGACGAATCCCACGTCACCCTGCCCCAGATCAACGCCATGTATTCCGGCGACCGCAACCGCAAAATGACGCTGGTGGAACATGGCTTCCGCCTGCCCAGCGCGCTGGACAACCGGCCCATGCGATTCGATGAATTCCGCGCCATGTGGAATCAGGTGATGTTCGTCTCGGCCACGCCCAGCAAGTTTGAACTCGAACTTACCGGCGGGGAAGTGGTGGAACAGATCATCCGGCCCACCGGGCTGATTGATCCGCAGATCGAAATCCGCCCGGCGGAAGGCCAGGTGGTGGATTTGGTCATGGAAACCAAAAAACGCGCCGCGCTGGGCCAGCGGGTGCTGGTGACCACCCTGACCAAACGGCTGGCGGAAGATTTGTCGTTCTATATGATCGAACAGGGCCTGCGCTGCAAATATTTGCACAGCGATATCCAGACCTTTGACCGGGTGGAAATCCTGCGCGAATTGCGTGAAGGGGGCTTTGACTGTCTGATCGGGGTGAATCTGCTGCGCGAGGGCTTGGATTTGCCCGAAGTCAGCATGGTGGCGATTCTGGACGCTGACAAAGAAGGCTTCCTGCGCTCGGAAACCTCGCTGATCCAGATGATCGGGCGCTGTGCCCGCAACGTGGATGCACAGGTGTATCTCTACGCCGACAAGATCACCCCCGCCATGCAGGCAGCGATGAGCGAAACCACCCGCCGGCGCAAGGTGCAGGAAGAGTACAACCGGGTTAACAACATCACGCCCCAGACCATTGTCAAAGCGATCCGCCATGGCATTGATATGGAACTCAAGGCCCGGCGTACGGCGCGGGATTTGATCACCCGCAGCGAAACGGTTTACGATCAGACGGAAATGATCCGTATGCTGGAAGAGGAAATGTTACAGGCCGCCAGCAATCTGGAATTTGAAAAAGCCGCCGAAATACGCGATCGTCTGCAGCAGCTCAAGCAAACCCAGCCGGTCAACGAGCAGGAACCGACCATGGACCTGACCACGGCCATCGCCGAGGGCATGGCCCAGCGCCTGGCCGGGGGCGGCAAACCCATGACCCCCCAACAAACCAAAGTGAAACGCGGCGGGGCTAAGCGCAATCGGCGCGGCCCGGCGTAATGTAATCAGGAGTGTAAACCCATGCCGATGTATGAATATCAATGTGAAAAATGTGGCAAGGACTTTGACGTGCTGGTCAAGACCATGGCCGAAAGCGAAAAGCCGCAACCCTGCCCACACTGCCAGAGCAAAAAGACCCAGCGTCGGCAGAGTGTGTTCGGCGTGGCGACCAAGACCGCTGGCGGCGGGGAGCGTCCGCCGGGGTGCTGTGGCTGCGGTTCCGGTGGCTGCCCGCATTAAAACTCACGCTGCCGTGGGGGCCAGGGCGTGGTTGTAGCTGTGCCGGTATTGCCGGGGGGTGCAGCCCTGATAGCGCAGGAACTGGCGGTTAAAGTTGGCCAGATTGTCGTAGCCCACATTCTGGGCGATGGCGAGGATGGAATCGTCCGTCTGCGTCAGCAACCGGCAGGCACGCCCAATCCGCAATTGATTCACATAGCCCGGCAGACTGCGCCCCATAATCCGACCAAACAAACGACTCAGCGCCGGCCCTGACAAATGCACCTGCCCGGCAACCTCATCCAAACGCACCGGCGCGGCCAGATGTTGGTGGATGTAATTGAGAGCTTTGGCGATCCGCGGATCATTACGGCCACTGAGTTCCTCCACGTATGCCGGGGTAGCCAGCGCCGTGGGAGACGGCGCTTCAGCCAGCATATGGAGCAATTCCAGCAGATGGGTCAAGCGTAGCGTGGGGGCGAGTTGGTGCATGTGTTCCATGTGTCGCCACACGCGCGGTTGTAAATCAGGGGGAAAGATTAGGCCCCGCCGGGCCGTGCGCAGCAGGGCGCCGATGCGGCGGAATTCCGGCATCTCCAGCCAATTTGGTCCAAGTAGATCAGCGCGGAACTGAGCCACCGCCACCCGCCGCAGATGGGTATTACTCTGGTCGAAAAACGTATGGGGCAGATGCGGACCTGTACAAATCAGATCACCATGTGGAAAGTAGCCGACATGATCGCCGACAAAACGCTGGCCCCCGCCCTTTTCCACACAGGCAATTTCATACTCGGGATGACTGTGCCAACCAAAGCGCAACACCTTGTGCGACCAGATGTTAAGTCGGTAGCTGGCTTCCGGTGGATTCTGCAGATGTTCCACCCGGGGATTGGGCAAAGTCATGGGCGTACTCCGTTTGTGTCTAAGGCCTAGCGCAAAAAAGTATCATAAAAGGTAAAAAAAAGCGAGGAAATAATCCCCCCTTCGCGTCACAATAGGAAACAAGGAGACCACGTATGTCGCAAAAACTTACCGTCCGTGAACATATTCCCGTCCGCGTATTTCCGGTGGCCCATGACGCCGCGCAGGCCGTGGCCGAAGCCATCGCCGATCTGATCCGCACGCGCCAGAGTCAGGGTCGTACCGCCGTATTGGGGCTGGCCACGGGGTCCAGTCCGGTGGGGGTCTATGAAGCCCTGATCCGCATGCACCAGCAGGAAGGCCTGAGCTTTGCCAATGTCATCACGTTTAATCTCGACGAATACGTGCCCATGCACCCCCAGGCGCTGCAGAGTTATCACCGCTTCATGCATGAGCATCTGTTCCGGCATATCGATATTCCCGCCGCGCAGATTCACATTCCCCGCGGCGATCTGAAACCCGAAGCCATCGCGGAGTTTTGTGCCCAGTATGAAGCCCAAATCGCCGCCGCCGGCGGCATTGATATCCAACTGCTGGGCATTGGCCGTACCGGCCACGTGGGCTTCAACGAACCCGGCTCGGATCGCGACAGCACCACGCGTCTGATCACGCTGGACCGCATCACCCGGCTTGACGCGGCCAGCGATTTCTTCGGCGTCGAACATGTCCCGCCCAATGCCATCACCATGGGTGTGGGCACCATCATGGCCGCCCGGCGGGTCTTCCTGCTGGCCTTTGGCGAACATAAGGCCGCCATCATTGCCCGGGCCGTCGAAGGCCCCATTCACGCGGAGGTCGCCGCCAGTTACCTCCAGCAGCATCCCAATGCCTGCATCATGGTGGATGAAGCCGCCGGCGCGGACCTGACGCGGCTGCGTTGTCCCTGGACGCTGGGGCCGGTGGCGTGGGATACCCGGTTGGAAAACAAGGCCGTGATCTGGCTGGCCGGTCAGGTGGGCAAAGCCATTCTGAAACTCACCAACGAAGATTACAATCTGCACGGCCTGCAGGAATTGCTGGCCAATCGTGGTGGGGCCTATGCCATCAATCTTGAAGTCTTTCGCCGGCTGCAACGCACCATCACCGGCTGGCCGGGGGGCAAACCCAAATCCGCCAAACAGCCCGGCGATATTGACCGGCCCGCCGATGCCATCTTTCCCAAGCGCTGCGTGATTTTCAGTCCGCATCCCGATGATGATGTCATCAGCATGGGCGGCACCCTGATTCGCCTTGCCCAGCAGGGCCATGAGGTGCACATCGCCTATCAGACCAGCGGGAATATCGCGGTCTTCGATCATGATGTACTGCGGCAGGCGGATTTCGCCGCCGAGTGTGCCGGAGTCTTTGGCTTCGATGCCCAAAAAGCCCAGGCCGTGCGGACCGCGATTCATCACAGCCTGCTGTCCAAACCGCCTGGCGCAATCGATTCGCCCGAGGTCCAGCAGATCAAAGCCATGATCCGTCGGGGCGAAGCCCGCGCGGGCGCCCGGGTGTGCGGTGTCCCTGCCGACCGTCTGCACTTTCTGGATTTGCCGTTCTACCAGACCGGTCTGGTGCGCAAGAATCCGCTGGGCGAGGAAGATGTTAATATCGTTGTGGCGTTGCTGGAACAGTTGCAGCCGCATCAGATTTACGCCGCCGGTGATTTGTCCGATCCCCACGGCACCCACCGGGTGTGTCTGGCCGCCATTTTCGCCGCGTTGGAACGTCTGAAGGGTGCTGCGTGGTTGAAATCGTGCCAAGTCTGGCTCTATCGCGGGGCGTGGCAGGAATGGGAACCTGAACGCATTGATATGGCCGTACCGCTGAGTCCCGATGAACGCATGCTCAAGCGGCAGGCGATTTTCCGCCACCAGTCCCAGAAAGATTCCGCGCTGTTCCCCGGCACCGACACGCGTGAATTCTGGCAGCGGGCCGAAGACCGCAACCGTGCAACGGCCGAACTTTATGATAAACTTGGTCTGGCGGAATATGACGCCATCGAGGCGTTCGCCCTCTATCAACCTTCTGTGCGAGTATAACGATGACACCCAAACGAATCGCTATTCTGGGCTTTGGACAGCGCGGCAGCATGTTTGCCGATTTGGCCCGGCAACGGGAAGGTTTGGCCCAAGTTGTGGCCGTTGCGGAGCCAATGGCCCAACGCCGCGCCGATGCCGTCCGTACATTTGGCCTGCCTGCTTCGGCGGTATTCGCCGATTGGCGGGATTTCACCGCCCAAAAGCGCGCGGTGGATGCGGTGGTGATCGCCACGCAGGACCGTGACCATGTCGCACCCGCCGTGGCGTGTCTGGAGACGGGCTATGACCTGCTGCTGGAAAAGCCCATGAGCGTGACGTTGGCCGATTGCCAGAGCATCGCCGCCGCGCACGCTCGCAGCGGTCGGCTGCTGGCGGTGTGTCATTCGCTGCGTTATCAGCGCGGTTTCCGTATGGTGCGTGATCTGCTGCGGGCGGGGCGGATTGGCCGGATTATCAGCGTGGACCTGACCGAGCGTGTCGGCGTGCATCACTATGCCCACAGCTATGTGCGCGGCAACTGGGCCAACTCCGACACCAGCAGTTGCATGCTGCTGGCCAAGAGTTGCCATGACATTGATTACATTACCTTTCTGGTGGATCAGCCCTGTGTGCGAATCGGTTCCGTGGGGTCACTGAGCTATTTTAATCAGGCTCATGCGCCCGCCGGGGCCACGCCGCGTTGCACCGATGGTTGTCCGCACGAACGCACCTGCACGTTCTCGGCGCTGCGCAATTATGTTTACACCGATCGCACCCAGTGGCCCGCTGCGGTCTGCAGCGACGACCACAGTCTCGAAGCCCATCTCCGTGCTGTGCAAAACGGGCCGTATGGCCGGTGTGTGTGGCAGGCGAATAATAATGTCGTGGACCATCAGAATGTCCAGATGGAGTTTGCCGATGGGGTGACCGCGCAGTTCAATATGATCGCCTACACCCAGACCGGCGGCCGACGCCTGCGGGTCTATGGCACCACCGGCGAGTTGGAATTCGACGAGAGTACCATCGTGATTCGGCCGTTCAATTCCTACGACCGCGAAGTGGTTGAATTTGGCCGCGAGGCCGGCAGTCATGGTGGCGGTGATGCCCGCATGTTCATTGATTGGCTGCACGCGCTGCACTCTCGCGACGAATCTTTGTTGGTATCCAATACCGCCGCATCGTTGGCTTCACACCGGCTGGTATTCGCCGCCGAAGCCGCGCGGCAAAGTGGCACCGTGCTTGATCTAACCCAATGGAGAGTGTAACCATGTCTTATACCGTCCGTCCGGCCACCACCGCTGATTTTCCAGCACTGGTGCAACTGATCAATCGGGTCTTCAAACCCGAACAGGAAGCCTTTTTCGAAAACTACCTGCCCAACCTTTATACCTCGGCTACGGCCGCTACCGAATCGGCGGTCTTGGCCTTCATGGGGGAACAGATGGTGGGGCATGTGGGCATTTACCCGCTGACCTTCCGCACGCCCCGGGCGACCTTCAAGGTCGGTGGTATCGGCGCGGTGGCCAGTGCCCCCGAAGCCCGGGGGCAGGGGATTATGGGCGAACTGCTGGAAGCCGCCATCCGCATGATGGAAGACTTGGGCTACGACCTGTCGGTGCTCTGGGGCGATCGGCGGCGCTATCGCAATTATGGCTGGGACTACGCTGGCGGTGGGATACGCTGGCAGTGGGATAGCGCCAGCCATGATCAACTCCCCCCGGCGGTGCCGATGCGTCCCGCCGTGTGGCCGGATGACGCCGCGCAAGTGGCTGCGGCGTGGAATTCGGTTCCGCTGGGCACGGTGCAAACCGAGGCCAGTATTCAACGTCTGGCGCTGCGCCCGCAATGGCAAAAACTGGTGGCCGCTGATGGCCGACCGGTGACGATCTGGTATCAGAATCGTGGCCCCGCCGAAGCCGGACATTTGCAGGTCAGTGTCGCGGCGGGTAAATATGACGATGTGGCCGGGGCGCTGCGTTATGTGGCGGAACATCTGCTACCCGCCAAGGCGCAGCTCTGGATCGAAAGCCCTGGTCGGGATCATCCTCTGGCCGAATTGGCCGGTCATTACGCCCGGAATTTCGAAATCTTCACCCCGCCGCAATATCGCATCATCAATCCCCGGCGGGTGGGTCTGAAATTGGGTGTGGACGTAGACGCCCTGACGGCCGCGCCGGTATTGGGCTTGCCATATCTGTTTGGTGGTCCCTGTCGGACGGAGTTGCCCCGGGAGGCGGGAGCGCTGGCCCAGGCCACGCCCTGCCCGCTGTGGATCGAACACCCTGCGCAGGTTTAAGTGTTTTCGCGCGTCGGTTGGCGCAGGCCATAGCAGTTGTTGCCTGCGCGGGAAATAGCCCCGCGAATCTGCAGATAGGTCAATTCCGCCATCAGCACATTGGGGGGCAGGTCGGTTTGTTCGCACAGACTGTCCACATCCAGCGTCTGGCCGCGCAGGGCCGCGAGAATTTTCTCCTGCGCCTGGGTGAACGTGGTCGTGGGCAGACCGGTGCTTTCATAAACCGTGTGCGTCTTGGGGTCGCTGTCCCAGAGGAGTGGTTTGGGGGCCTTTTCTTTGCGTGGTGTCGGTGGGGCATCGGCTGGGCGGCGCAAACCCTGCAACAAGGCCGCTCCGGTGTCACCCAATTGATCCAAAATATCTCCCAGGTCCTCCACCAGATGGGCGCCGCCGGATTTGATCAGTTCGTGCGTGCCCGCGCTGCTGATGCTGTCCACCCGGCCGGGAAGCGCGAACACCTCGCGGCCATAATCCTCCGCCGCCAGCCGGGCGGTAATCAGACTGCCGCTTTTCTTGTTGGCTTCCACCACCAAGACGCCCAGCCCCAGCACGGCAATCAGGCGGTTGCGCGCGGGGAAATGTTCCGCCAGTGGGGGGGCATTAAGCGGTAATTCGCTGATCACCGCACCGTGGCCACTGCTGACGATGCGTTCGTATAAGGCGGCGTTTTCAGGCGGGTAGCAATGCTTGAGCCCGCAGCCCTGCACCACAATCGTACGGCCCCCTGCCCGCAGGGCGCCCTCATGCGCCGCGGTATCAATCCCGCGGGCCCCGCCGGATACGATGGTCATCCCCGCCAGCGCTGCCAAGGCGCCAAAGCGTCCCGCCTGTTCGATGCCGTACAACGTGGCCCGGCGGGAGCCCACCACCGACAGCGCCACCGTATCGGTGGGCAGAATTTCGCCGCGCACCGTCAAGACCACCGGCGGGTCTACCATGTGACGAAACCCGGCGGGCCAATTGGGACTGTCGGGACACAGATAGGTGATCCCCAAACTTTGCGCCTCACGAATCAGTTCGTGGGCATGGGCCAACGGCATCGTTTTGGCGATATTCTCGCAATGCCGCGCTTTGATCCCTTCAATTTCGTTCAAGGCACCGGGATGTGCGGCCAGCACGGCCTCGGGACTGCCGAAGCGCTCCAGCAACCGCTTGGTCAGGATCGGCCCCAAACCATAACAATGGGCCAGACGTATCCAACTGGGCAGGGAGGCGGGAAAGGTCGGGCCGGTTGCGGGTGTCGTAGTCGTCACGTGTGCTCCTGAGCTGATGCCCGGCATTATGCCATAACTTGGGTCAGGGGCCAATTATGATTGCCATGAATCCGGAGGCGATGCAAAAACAACGCCAGCCGGTCACAGGGACCGGCTGGCGTGATGTGTGCGTTATGTGCAGAACGTTACTTGCCGCTCTTCGTCGGCTTCACTTCCACTTTCGGGGGATTATTCTTTTTCTCGATCAGCGCTGCCGAGGTGTCGGCCAGCGTGGTGTTGGTCAGATAGCTCTTGAGTTGCTGGCGGATGGGCTTGAACAGTTCGTGTTGGGCGCAGGCGACGGAATCGTCGCAGCGCGACAGGCCCACCACGCAGATGTCGGTCATGTCATGACCATCCACCGCTTCGACGATATCCAGCAGCGAAATCTCGGCAGGCGGACGCGCGAAGGAGAAACCACCGCCCGGCCCCTTGGCGCTCTTGAGCACGCGGGCTTCGACCAACTGGCGGAAAATCTTGGCCAGAAATTCCCGCGGCAGCGCGGCTGATTCCGTCAAACGGTCCAACATGATGTAGCCGGGCCGCCGGCCCTTGGTGGCTTCCGGGTCATGCAACTGCACGGCCATTTCGGACAACGCCCGGATCGCATACTCGCTGGGATTTGAGAAGATCATCGTTTTTCCACTCCAATTAAAGAGGCATAATTGCCAAAAACCGCAAACCGACAGGAAATTCACTTCCCGTTAATTACAGACAATAGGCCCGGAATCTGGTGTTTTCAACTGGCCGTAATATCACCCCGGATTTTTTTGGGAACTTACCCCGGTTTGGGGCGTCCAAGAGGCCGAAAGACCACTTTTTTAGGAGATTGCCATGCGTAAGCCCATCCGTCTCGCCTTTGCCGCTGCTATGCTGGCTGCCGCCGCGGCCTGTCCCCATCTGCTACCGGCCCAGTCAGGGGTGGCCGCGCCTCCCACCACCCGGCCCATCGCGTCGCAAGATGTGGATTTGGCCATCTGTTTGGATACTTCCGGCTCAATGGATGGGCTGATTGATTCCGCCCGGCAGAAGCTATGGGCGATTGTGAATGAACTGGCCAAAGCCCAACCCAAGCCCAATCTGCGTGTGGCTCTTTACCATTATGGTAATGATGGTTTGGACGCCAAAACCGGGTGGG
>JBIJDM010000300.1:0-3845 GCA_044344145.1 Phycisphaerae bacterium | reverse complement strand
TTACTCGTGTCCGTCAGAACAAAGACAAGACTCAGAGCTACACTGATGTTAGCAAAGTGATCTGCTAACTCAGGTTTTAAATCAAGCCTCTTACCTCACAAGGGTAGGGGGCTTAAGTTTAAATCCTTCCACTTAAGGAGATTCAAATGGCTGAATTCTCTCAAGATTATTTCCATCAGCAGAGAATGGAATGGGCAGCACAAGATACGCTGCGCGAACTAAGGGAATTAAACTCTCCTAAGATTGAATCCCAATCCCAATCTGTATCTGTATCTGCACCCACACCATCAGTACAGTATGTGTATGTACCCACTCCAATATACACAAGAGAGACAGAGCATTCAACTTCTCTTGAAGTAGTAGGTATATTAGTTATCCTCATAGTTCTCTGGAGACTTCTTGTATCATGAAACTATTCTTCTTAGGTACATCAGAAGATGAAGCATACCTTCCGCGCCTCAAAGCTCATGTAGGTTCTGCTCAAGTTGCGTACTCACTTGGCTCAATCTCTACATGGGTAGAGGTACGTAAGCTATGTGAGAAGAGAGAGATAACTCAGATCTTCACAACCTCCCAATCCCTTCTCACTATTCTTCTTCATCGACAGAATGAAAAGAAGAAACCTAGCATTGATAACTATGCAGGTTCAGTGTTCCATCGTGACGGGTATGAAATCCTTATTGTAAATCCTCTATCTCATTTAGTACAGGTGTCCTATGGATCATTCCTCTTGCGTCATTACATCAGTAAATTCACAGAACCTTCCCGTTGGGACTGTGGTATTGGTAAGTTCAACTGGACAATCGGAAAAGCCCACAACCTACAGGATATCTTCGATAGATTCTCTTCATCAATTCTCATTGGTGCAGATATCGAAACCTACAAAGAGAATCTGGCCATACGTTGTATCGGCTACACTGCTCTGTACTCTGATCTTAGTACTGAGTCAGTTGTAATTCCGTTAGAAGATATGTATATGGTAGGGTGGATGAGGAAGTTCAACTCTCTACCTGCTCCTAAGGTATTCCAAAACGGGAAGTATGATCTTGCCTATCTCGCAAGATACAACTCAGTACCTTATAACTATCTATTCGATACTGCTACATTCTTCCATTGCTGGTATGCAGAACTACCTAAGGATCTTGCATTCCTTAACTCATTCTGTGTCCGTGATTCGATGTACTGGAAGGATCTTGCAGAGACTTCTGATCTACATGAGTACTATAAATACAATGCACTAGACACTCATGCAACTGTAGCTGCGATTGTGTATATGTTACTACGCGCACCTGCATGGGCTAAGACTAATTTCCTCCAAGAGTTTCCTCTCCTCTTCCCTTCACATATGTGTGAGATGAGAGGACTAAAGAGAGACCTAGAGAAACTCGAAGGGGTAAGAGAATCAGAAGAGTCTAAGATCTCTGTAGCATCTTCCTCTTTAGATAAGATGCTCTCTGTTTCTAACTTCAATACTAATAGTCCTGTGCAGATGAAAGCTCTTCTCCGTATCCTTGGGTGTGGAGACTTCACTTCTGCTGACGAGAAGCATCTTAACAAAGCTGCTCTCCGTCATCCTCTCAATGCTCGCATCATCAAATCAATTCTTGATGTACGAGGCTGGAGGAAACTGGTAAGTACATACCTAGTGAAAGGTAAGGAATACAATGGCCGAATCCTATACGCTATCAATCCACATGGAACTGACACAGGACGTTGCGCTAGTAGAGAGCACCATTTCTGGTGTGGATTACAAATTCAAAACATCCCACGCGGCCCCGAAGTTAAATCTACACTCATCGCTGACGAGGGATTTGCGTACGCTGAAGTCGATCTTGAACAAGCAGAATCAAGAGATACAGCGTACATATCGGGAGACTCGGCTCTACAAAATGCCGTCGAATGTGGCCGCGATTTCCACAGTTCTAACGCTTCAGCATTCTTTGGAGTATCTTACGAAAGCATTTATGATGATGCTAAAGGGAAAACTAAAGACAAGCCACTCCGTGATCTTGCCAAGCGTGTCAATCACGGTGCAAACTACAATATGGGAGCCGGAGTTCTGATAGATACGATGGGAGAAGATAAGATTTGGGAAGCTAAATCCCTACTGAAGTTACCTAGACTCTTCACAGCTAAGCAAGTAGCTGAGTTTCTTCTCGCTCAGTTCCATAAAACATATCCTTCAATCCGTAACGTATTTTATAAAGGAGTTATTCATGAAGTCAAAACGACGTCAATGCTTACCTCTAAAGCAACACACTCATGCGGATATCAGGCTACTCTTTCTGGTTGGACTCGTTATTGTTTTGGGAAGCCTGATGTTAATAAGAGCGATCTTAACGCGTACGTAGCACACCCGCCGCAATCACTTAATGCTATGACACTTAACAAAGCATTCATGGTTGTGTTCTATGAACTGGCATTGCATCCTACACACTCTGCTAACTTTAAGTTGTGTGCTCAGATTCATGACTCTATTCTGTTTCAATTCAGAGAAGGACATGAGTATCTTGCAGAAGAAGTACGCAAGAGGATGGAGATACCAGTTACTATTGTAGGGTATGATTCTATTACTAGAACCTTTACTGTCCCTGCTGCAATTAAAGCAGGTAAAGATGGTAAGGGATCTAAATACTGGAGTGAAACAGAATGACACAAGAATTGATTAAACAGCAAGCCGCAGTGATTGAGCAGATGCGGGAGGCGTTGGAAGAAATTCGTGCAGGTAAATTTGATGATTTCTCATACGACATTGCAAGGCATGCACTAACCCTCCAACCATGCCCCGAAGTGCTGGCGAAGGTGAAGGCTGATGCTGTGGAAAAAGCAGTAGATGCATGGTTACAAACCTTCGTTGATCCCGAGAAGTTCTTGCGAAACTACGCCCATCGCCTGCTCAAAGGAGAAGTGTGATGGACGAAGCGTTTGAAAAGTGGTGGGAAGACTTCGTAGCACTGCACGAAGATTGGAGGTTTGCAGACAGCGAAGCTCTTCGTAAGCAAGCCTTCCGCGCTGGAATGTTGGCAGCGGCTGAGATTTGCGAACAGCAGATGTTGCACAGTGATTGGCCGCGAACACCTAATGATTGTGCAGAAGCTATCAGGGAGGTAGCGAAATCATGAAAACTTGCTGGGTTGTTATGTCTCAATTCGATACACCGATTGCTATCTGCATTCCGACACCGAAGGCAGTGTTCATGAGCAAGAAAGAAGCTCAGAAGTTCTGCGATGACCACAACGCAAGCAATCGTGTGACTACAGAATACTATTTGAGGAAGTCTGAACTGAAATGAAAGCGACTCGTGAGCAGGTCTTGGCGATGGCGAAGGAAGCCCTCGTAGAAATCTCCGAGCTGATCGCTATGCCAAGCGCACTCGACACAATCAACAAGGCACTAGGAGAACAGGAAACTAAAGATGAATCCAACTAATCTACTATTCCTCTCTAACATAATTCTCGCTATAGCCCTATCTTATCAATCATACTTGATTCGAACTAACTACAACATAACTCAATACAAATGTCCTAACTCTTCTACTCACATTCACACAGCCTCAATCAATCTAAAAACAAACGAAGTATCTTGTAACTACTACCCTCCCTCGCGGAGTCTTTCAACAAGCAAAGGTAAGTAACAGAAAAGGAAACCTTGTATGAGAGAAGATTTTCTCTCCTCCTATCTAATCTATACCAAAGACAACGAGTGTCCTGTCACCTTCCACAGGTGGTCGGCACTCACCGTTGTAGGTGCATGGTTAGGTAGGAGACTCTCATTTCAACTTGGCCATTTTAAAGTTAATCCGAATCTCTATGTAATGCTAATGGGTTCTCCAGGTACTCGTAAGA
>JBIJDM010000095.1:0-9865 GCA_044344145.1 Phycisphaerae bacterium | reverse complement strand
CATACCCAGACTCGCCCCTGGGGGCCGAATGCCGACGAGGCGTCGGCACCACTTTATACAATCACCCCCAACCATCCCACACCTAATTCCCTCAATATCCGTTTGGCCCATCCTCCCGACCATGTTAAGCTGTTACCCATGCGGCGGAAACTTGCCCACATCCTCGCTCCCATCCGGGCCTGGCGCCGTGCCCCCGCATCGCATGGTCAGCTTATGCATACAAAGGCTAATCAATGTTTGAAGTGACTACATTTATGGTTTTGGTTGGCGCGGCCAAAGAACACTTTGATGCCACCGAGGGTGTCGTGGCCACTATGCCCGATGTCTATGGGCTCAAATTAGACCAAGGCAATTACTATAAAAACATGCCCACGTTGCTGTTGACAGAATGCCATAAAGACGTGAAGTTTTATTCGTCGGTGGGAACCTATTTTAACGTAATGCTCACGTATGACTTATTGCAAATCATAAACTTGGATTGGGTCAAAGACTCTGCCGACTATACCGGATGGAGTCACCATCACACCGGAGTTATGCGGCTTGAGCCTAAAGTAAAGGGGATCGCCATTCCCGACGACTGGCGCCAATGCGCGTATTGTCCCGAGGATGTTAACGGGCTAATAATTAACACGTTGGACATGTTGCTGCGCGCCTACAAAAACAGTTTACAAGTGGCCGATATGCACGAGGGCGCATGTATCGTAATCATCACCGCGCCCGCCTTTTAACACTCAATGCCACCCCTCATTTCCGTGCCCTTCCGTGTCTTCCGTGGTTAAACTCCCCCGCGTCCCCTCGTTGCGTCGTCGCGCCGTTGCGTGAGACTCCCCCCGCAAAAATAACGCCGCCCCAGAGTGTTAAAACCCCGGAGCGGCGTTGGGCAGGGAAGGAAGGACTGGTTCTCCGCGCTGCGGCCCGGCAGCGCGGCGGTTATTCAGTTATCACGAGCACCCGGCCGAGCTGCCGCAGTTCAGGCAGCGGTAGCACGTGCCGTTACGCACCATGATCGTGCCGCAGGTGCAGGTCGGCGCATCGCCCATCAGCTTGCTGGTCTGCTGCGAGAGCGTGTCCTTCTGCTTGGCCGCGGTCGTGGGGCTGATCGCCACGGGACCGGCCAGAATCTGCTCGCGGCGCTTGAGCACCGCCTCGGTCAGTTCCGTTACCGTCGCCGTCGCGGTGGCATGGCCGTTGCCATTGCCGTTACCGTTGCTGCTGCCCGCCTGCAACCGCGCGCGGTTGGCGGCGGATTCGGCGGCAGCGCTGGCGACCGACGGATCGGTCTGCTGGGCTTCTTTGTCCAGAATCGGCGTCAGCAGATTCTGGCCCGATTCGATGCTGTTCAGATCCGGCTCGCGGTGCGGGGCGTTGGCGTCGCGATAACCGGGGATGAATTCCATCCCCAGCCAGCGGGCCACGTAATCCACGATGCTCTTGGCAAACGGGATGTCGCGGTTGGCGGTCATGCCCGCCGGCTCGAACCGCATGTGCTCGAACTTGCGCACCATGGCATCCACGGGCACGCCATATTGCAGGCTCATCGAAATCAGCGTGGCGATGGAGTCCATCAACCCGCCGACCGTGCTGCCCTGCTTGGCCATGGTGATAAAGACTTCGCCGGGCGAACCATCTTCAAACAGACCCACGGTGATGTAACCTTCATGCCCGGCGACATCAAACTTGTGCGTCAGACTGCGCCGCGTATCAGGCAGCCGCCGCCGCAGGGGCTTGTGGACAATCTTTTCGACAATGCGTTCAATGACCCGTTCGGCGGGGATGACGGCCTTGCTTTCGCTGCCGGCATGGGCCGCCGGGCTGGGATCGCCGCACGCCTTGCACGCCATGGCGTTCTCGGCCTTGAGCGCGTCAATATCCTCATCATCGGAAGCATCATCATCCGCCGACGAATTCAGCGGCTGGCTGAGTTTGCTGCCATCGCGGTACAGCGCCACGGCCTTGAGCGCGACCTTCCAGCTTTCCTGATACGCGCTGGCGATATCCGCCACCGTGACCTCGTTGGTCATGTTGATGGTCTTGGAAATCGCCCCGCTGATGAACGGCTGGGCCGCAGCCATCATGTGGATGTGGCCGAGATAATGGATGAAGCGCTTGCCGCTGCGGCCATTACGATTGGCACAGTCGAACACCGCCAGATCGGTATCCTTGATATGCGGGGCGCCTTCGATGGTCTGGCGGCCGCAAATGGTGTCGTTGGCCTCGCGGATGTGCCGCTTGCTGAAGCCCAGATGCTTGAGCAGGTTAAAGCCGTGATGCTGCCACTGGGCCGGTTCAAAGCCCAGCCGCCGCATCGTCTCTTCGCCCAGTGCCCAACCATTGAACGCGTTGTCGAGTTCAAAGACGGAAACCAACTGCTTTTCGATCACCGCCAGATCGGCGGCGGTGAATCCCTTGGCCGTGAGGCTGGCGGGGTTGATATGCGGCGCGCCGGTCAGTGTCAGCGTCCCGAGCACATAGGTCAGGATATCCTTGATCTGCGCGGCACTGTAACCGAGGTTATGCAGCGCCGGCTCGATGGACTGGTTGGCGATTTTGAAATACCCGCCGCCGGAGAGCTTTTTGAACTTGACCAGCGCGAAGTCGGGTTCGACGCCGGTGGTGTCGCAATCCATCACCAGCCCGATGGTGCCGGTGGGGGCGATCACGGTCACCTGGGCATTGCGATAGCCGAACTGTTCGCCCAGCGCCAGCGCGCGGTCCCAGGATTCGCGGGCACTGGTCAGCAATTCCGTCGTCGCGGGCTTGTGCGCGGCGCCGAACTGGCCGGCGTCAATGCCCAGCGGCTTGATGCCGAGGTTGTCATACGCCTTCACATCGTTATACGCCGCCGCGCGGTGATTGCGAATCACGCGGAGCATGTCTTTGCGGTTGCGGTGATAGCCGGGGAAGGAACCCAGTTCCTTGGCCATCTCCGCGCTGGTGGCGTACGATTCGCCGGTCATCAGCGCGGTGACCGCGCCGCATACCGCGCGGCCCGCATCGGAATCATACGGAATGCCCGCGACCATCAGCATCGTGCCGATGTTGGCATAACCCAGCCCCAGCGTGCGATAGTCAAAGCTCAAGCGCGCCACTTCGCGGCTGGGATACGCGGCCATCAGCACCGAGATTTCCAGCACCACGGTCCACAGCCGGCAGGCATGCTTGAAGCCTTCGATATCAAAGCTGCGGTTCTGGGCGTCGAACAACTTCATCAGATTGATCGAAGCCAGATTGCACGCGGTATTATCAAGGAACATGTATTCGCTGCACGGGTTGCTGGCATTGATCCGGCCCGACTGCGGGCAGGTGTGCCAGTCATTGATCGTGTCATCGAACTGCACGCCCGGGTCGGCACAGCGCCACGCGGCAAAGTTGACCTGATCCCACAAATGCCGCGCCTCGATGGTGCGGTGAATCTTGCCATCGCCGCGCCGGATCAGGTTCCAACTGCTGCCCGCTTCGACGGCCGCGAGGAACGCGTTGCTGACGCGCACGGAGTTATTGGAGTTCTGGCCCGAAACCGTGGCATAGGCTTCGCCGTTGAAATCGTAGTCCAGTTTCAGCTTGAGGTTGCTGGCCAGCGCCTGCTGTTCCTTGGGCAGATGCTTGAGCCCTTCCACCAGCGCCGCAACCTTCAGCTCTTCGCGCACTTTCCAGTTCACAAATTCTTCGATATCGGGATGGTCCATCTCCAAGCAGACCATCTTGGCCGCCCGGCGGGTGGTGCCGCCCGACTTGATGGCACCCGCGGCGCGATCGCCGATGCGCAGGAAGCTCATCAGCCCGCTGCTGCGCCCGCCGCCGGAGAGCGGTTCGTTCTCGCCGCGGACTTTGGAATAATTAGTGCCCGTACCCGAGCCGAATTTGAACAGCCGGGCCTCGCGCGTCCACAGGTCCATGATGCCGCCTTCGTTCACCAGATCGTCGCTGACGCTCTGGATAAAGCAGGCATGGGGCTGGGGGTGGCTGTAGGCATCTTTGCACAGTTCCAACTGCCCATTGGCGGGATTGGTGGTCCAGTGCCCCTGCGCGGGGCCACTGAGGCCATACGCCCACGCCAGACCGGTGTTGAACCACTGCGGACTGTTGGGCGCGGCAATCTGATGCACCAGCATATACGCCAGTTCATCGTAGAACGCCTGGGCGTCCTCGGCGGTATCGAAATAATTATGCTGCTTGCCCCAGTGCGTCCAGCAACCGGCCATGCGATGCGCCACCTGGCGCACCGAACGCTCCGGCCCCAGAATGGGCTTGTTGTCCGCGCCCAGCTTCGGGTTACCGGCTTCATCCAGCTGCGGCACCCCGGCCTTGCGGAAATATTTGCTGACGACGATATCCGTGGCCAACTGGCTCCAGTCGGCGGGAATCTCGGCATCCTTCATCTCGAACACCACCGAACCATCGGTGTGCGTGATGCGGCTGGTACGTTTGTCCCAACGAACGTTGGCGAAGACGTCTTGACCATCCTTGGTAAAGCGACGTTTAATTTGCATGACTCAGGCCCCTGTCTGCCAATCCTGGCACAGTGTAATAAAGACACAATAAAATCTAATACCCTCAAATGTTCTTCGACATGTCTGCCGCGACGGGGCGGACCGGTTTAGTCCACCTTGGGCAACGTCAGGCCGGGTTGGTCCTGATATTTGCCAGCCTTGTCGGCATAACTCACGCTACAAATTTCCTCGCCGCGCAGAAAAATAATCTGCGCGATCCCCTCGTTGGCATAAATCTTCGCCGGCAGCGGCGTCGTGTTGCTGATCTCGATGGTGATCTTGCCCTTCCATTCCGGCTCCAGCGGGGTGACGTTCACGATGATGCCACACCGGGCATACGTGCTCTTGCCCACGCAGATCGCCAGCAGGTCGCGGGGGATCTCGAAATATTCCACCGTCTCGCACAACGCAAAACTGTTGGGCGGAATCAACACATAGCCGGTCTCACCGGCATCCACATCCACAAACGAACGCGACGAAAAATTCTTCGGGTCCACCACCTCGGAATTAACGTTGGTGAAAATCTTGAAACTGCTCCCGACGCGCACGTCGTAGCCGTAACTCGACACGCCAAAACTGATCCGGCCCGGACGCTTGTTGGCTTTTTCAAAAGGCACGATGCGCACGTGACGTTCAATCTGTTGATCTGACAAAATGCCCATATCTACGTGCCTTTTACGTGCCTTCTACATCATTAACATAACCTTAACCACCATGTGATGGCAATTCGTGAAAGCATACCACTACATATTGTGGTGTCAAGAAAAAATTCCACTAAGTTTTTCGCGACAGTTTATCCACATGCAACCCCCTGTTATTGCTACATTTAGCGTTGTTTTATGAAGATACCACAAGATATGGAGTAGTTATACACAATAAACCCCAACCTCGAGGTTGGATACCCCCACCACTACCGGTTGTGGTTTTGCGTTTGAACGCCTAAACTACTGGAGTCACAATACTTATGCGGAGCTACCCGTGCCTGCTAATACCTCGAAAACCCCCAGCCAGACGCTCCCCAAGGATGTCGTTAAGTCTTTTTCTGACAAGCTCTTAACGTGGTACGACACCGCCCGTCGCGACCTCCCCTGGCGGCAGACCCAAGACCCCTACGCCATCCTCGTCAGCGAAACCATGCTCCAACAAACCCAGGTCGCCACCGTTATCCCCTTTTACCACCGCTTCTTACAACAATTTCCCACTGTCGCCGCGCTGGCCCAGGCCGATTTACAACAAGTGTTGGCCCTCTGGGCCGGTTTGGGCTATTACCGCCGGGCCCGTTTGTTGCACGCCGCCGCGCAATATGTGGTGGCCCAATATCAGGGCGTCTTCCCGATGACCGCCGCGGCACTCCAAGAATTGCCCGGCGTGGGCCGCTATACCGCCGGCGCGGTGGCCAGTATCGCCTTCGGCCAGCGCGCCCCGCTGGTGGATGGCAACGTCATGCGCGTGCTGGCCCGGCTGCGGGCGTGCGCCCTGCCCATTGATCAGGCCGCTACGCAGAAACTATTTTGGCACTGGACCGAGGTTTTGGTCCCCGCGCAGCGCCCGGGCGATTACAACCAGGCTCTAATGGAACTGGGCGCAACCGTCTGCACCCCCACCCAGCCCGCCTGCGCGCACTGCCCCGTGCGGGCCTTATGCACCGGCTACGCGCAAGGCAGCGCCGCCACGCTCCCCACCCGCCGCGCGGCGAAGGCCAATCCCGAACTGCGCTGGCTGGCGTGTCTACTCACCGATGCCAAAGGACGCATCCTCATGGCCCAGCGCCCCGCCACCGGCCTCTGGGCGGGCCTGTGGGAACCGCCGCTACTGGCACTCACCAAAGCCCCGGCGAAAAAACTCGCCCGCCCGCCCGCGCCCCTGCCCGCCACCTGGCGCCCCCTCGGCCAAGCCCCCGCCTTCGTCCACAAACTCACCCACCGCACCATCACTGTGCATCCCCTGCGCCTCGCGCACCCCGCCCGCGCCGCCGATTACGAATCACTCCCCTGGGTCACCCACTACACCCACTGGCGCTGGTGCGACGAAACAGCCCTCACCGCCTTGCCGCGCAGCGTGCTGGCCAATAAATGTCTGGGACGCTAAGCAGTTGCTTGGCATCAGCCCCGGGGCTATTCTCATACATAACATGCACCCCACGCCGCACCAATCTCACGCCCATTTAGCCGCCGCGTTTGCCGGAGTCTGGCCGACTGACCGCGCGCCGTATTGCGGCGCTGCGCCGGGCCATGTGGATGTACTCGGCGGTTTGGGCGCCCAGGGCGGCGGCGTGGTGGTACACATGCCCCTCAACCGCTGGGCCCATGTGGGCATCGCGCTGCGCACGGATCATCAGTTGGTGGCGCACAGCCGTCAGATTCGCCCCCCGCTGGGCCAAAGTCCCGGCGTGCTGGATTTGACGGGCTTGCCACTGACCACACAGGCCTGGCCCGCGTATCTCGCTGGGACGCTGGATACCACGCTGGATTGGCTGCGGCCGCTGGTGGGCTTATGGGGCGAGTTGTATCGCGGCGGCTGGCTGGGGACACGCGATCAATCCCCGCCGGGCGCGGACATCTATATTGATTGCGCCCTGCCCATGCAGGCGGGCCAGGGTGCGTCCACCGCCATACTGATTGCCTTGCTGCGCGCCCTGGCCCAGACGCCCGGCTTCGCGCTCGCCCCCGCCGCATGGCCCGACCTGATCCAGCAGGTCGAAGCGCTCTACTCCGTCGGCGGCGTCCACGCCGTCCACGCCCAGACGTGCCTGCATGCCCTGCCGGGGACCGCGCAGTGGCTGCGCCTCAGCGGCCAACCACCCTATCCCGTGGATCGTCACCACCTCCCCGTCGATCTGCAAGTCCTGGCCCTCGATACCGGCGTGCGCTACAGCAGCGCGCACGAAAGTGTGCGCGAATTGCGCCTCGCCGGCGCGCTGGGCCTGCGCATCGTCGAAACAATTTACCGTGATCTGGGCCTGCGCACCGCGCCGCTGCGCGGTTATCTGGCCAACCTGTCACCCACCCTCTACCGGCAATATTTCCGCGCCCTCATGCCCCGGCGGCTGCGCGGCGCGGACTTCAGCCGCAGCTATGGCGCACTCCCCGAACCCTACCAAAGCCAGTTGCACCCCGAGCAACTTTACCGCGTCCGCGCCGCGGTGGATCACATGCTGAGCGAAAGCGATTTGGCCAGCCAACTGGCCCAAGCGTGGGAAGAACTAGCCCGGCCCGACCTGACCGCACCCGAACGCGAAAGCCTCAAATACCGCGCCGGCCGCGTACTCATGGCCAGCCAACACAGCTACCGCCTGCGCCTGGGCCTCAGTTGCCGCGAAGCCGATTGGCTCGTGGGCACGCTGACGCAGTTAGGCCCTAAAGCCGGCCTCTACGGCCTGCGCCTCACCGGCAGCGGCGGTGGCGGAACCCTCGTCGCCCTCTGCAACCGCACTCCTCGCGCCATGGACGGCATTCTCGACACCATCACCGCCTACCGCCGCGACATGGGGTTGGTGTTGGATGTCACGGAGGTGGGGTAAGATGTTGCGTTGTAACCGCAGATTTCGCGTGGATTTGGAGTTTCGTGAATTGCCCACGGTACGTGGAGAAGGCCGGTGAATTCGATGCACGAGTTAGACTACTACCCAGCGCAGAGACGAATGAGTGCAACGACCAAAATTACGGTTGCAACTGGGAGTGTTGCGGCCATACTGTTTATTCTAATTGCCGAGTTGCCTTTTCTATTCATGAACGAATACTACATTTTCATATGGTACAATATAAACTGGCCGCTGTCGTACTTCATAGCAAATAACTTTGGCCTTGGTCCGAGTCATTGGTTTAGGCTGGCGCTAATTGTGTGCTGCAATGCTGTCGCATGGGGTGTCATCGTCGCGGGCTTTGCGTACGTAGCATGTAGAATCTATCGGTTTATGTTTGCTTCAAAACGCCGTGCACGTCACTAACTACATAACCAACCACACGCCCCCACGGAAGGACGTTCATTAAGGAGCGCACAGAGATGAGACATCTGGACTATGCTCGAGCAAGTACCACCACATGTCAATGCAAGTGGCCACTGATCGCAGGGGCCATAGGAGCAGTATCTTTTGTACTGATTGCAGAGGTCCCCCTTCTTGTCCTCGGTGAGCATGCGGCCTACTTCTGGATGAAATGGAATGGCCCGTTATCGTGGCTGGTGGAAGATTATTATGGGCTGTCACCTGACACATGGGGTAGGAACAGCGTTGTCGTTTTGGTCAATGCCTTTGGCTGGGGCGGGTGTGTAGCGATTCTTTGCTACCTGGGCTTGAAGGCTGGTAAAATCTGGTTGAGATAACTCCGCGCCTGGCTCTGGAGCACGCATGTTCACCTACCGCAAGCAAAGAAATCAACTAACCGAACGCGCACCCATATCCGCAGCAGAATTTCTCGCGGGCCTCGTAACGACCGACACCACCCAGCGCATTATGCTAGGAGTCCGCGCCGGCGTGGCCGACGCAATTGGAGTCCCGCCCGAATTTGTCTATCCCTCCGACGTATTCGGCGATCTGCTGCAACTCGGCTTTGATGGCATGGATTTTATCGAGGTGGTGGTCAGTATTGAACATGTCCTGCACGTGCGCTTCCACGCGGCTGAATTGGCCGCAGCCATCAACCAACTCGGCGCCGCCACCATGAACTTTACCGTCCAAGATTTCGCCCAAAGCTGCGCCCGCGACTGGCCGACCTTGACCCAACCGCACACTTAGCACCCCCACTCCCCGTATAACCGCATACCACCAAAAAAAGTGCGGGGCTGCCACTGGTGCGATGGCAACCCCGCAGGGGAGAAGAATTCGTGACTTCCGGGTTTTTAACTGCGCCGCCGACGCAGCAGCAAGCCCGCCGCGCCCAGCCCCAGCAGGCTCAGGCTGGTGGGTTCGGGTACCACGGTCACATTGTCAATCGCGCCCATACCCGAGTGGGTATAAGCCCGGAAGCCGCCATAGACGGTGGTGTCGTTGGCGATCGCACTGTTGGCCAGAGTCCCGGTCTTATTGAAAATCGCAGCGCCAATCGCCCCGGTGCTGTCGGCGTTGTCCAGTTGCAGATTCACCACCACATTATTGCCCGACTTGGTAAAGCCGGTGGACAGGAAATACCAGTTTCCGCTGGTCGCGGTGAACGTGGTGGCCGTCAGCCCGCCCGTACCGCTGGTATAAAATCCACCCACCCCGCCGACCGTGCCGTAGATATACGAGGTGGTCGTGCCCCCACTGACGTTTTGGATCTGGAAGTTGTAATCCATAGCCCCGGCGTTGATCCGGGTGAAACGCCCCTGCACCGAATTATTCGCCGCCGTCGTCAACGCATCCGTGGCATTGCCCACCAGACCAAAGCCCAACGGGGAAG
>JBIJDM010000255.1:0-3402 GCA_044344145.1 Phycisphaerae bacterium | reverse complement strand
CGGCAACATCGTTACTCGGGTCCACCACTTTGATGAAACCGCTGACCGTGATCGGTCCGGAACCAATGTTGATTGCCGTCTGGTACACCGCCGTACCGTCCGGCTGAATGACCTGGTCGAGATCGGTAATGGCTTTGGTGTTGTTGATACCACCCGAGGCCGCAATACTGAACTTGGTCCCGTTATTCACCACCCAGGCGCCGCCGGTATTGGCGGAATTCAACGCCCCGGTCGTATACGAATCAAACGTGATCAACGCGGCCTGAGCCACCGAAACCCCGCCGGCCAAAACCCCGGCCACGGCCAAACTTAAAGCCATCTTACGCATTGTGTTCTCCTTCAAAAAAAACCTGCACCGAAAAAACCTACGCTTAAAACTCTGCCACAACGACAGAGTCTGCACATGGCTCCATTGTAGTTGCTTTCCCCACCCGAACAATGCTAGAATGCGATATAATATTGCGGGATTGCGACATGACCAAACGGATTAAAACACCCCTCCGCGGCCACCGTGTGGGGCTCATCATCAACTACAGTTTCGGTTATTTCCGGGATGTCGCCGACGGTCTGTACGAGTATGCCCACACGGTCCAGCCTTTGCAGATCATGACCAATCCCGCCGGCTTCGCCGACCCGCTGCCCATCAGCGAGTTGCATCTGGACGGCATCATCGGCAGTTTTGTCACCCCGGAACAAGTTCGCTGGGTAAAAAAGTTCCACCTGCCCACCATCAATCTCTCCATCAATCAGCCGGACTTTCCCCTGCCCACCGCGACTTGTGATGAGGATGCGGTGGCCCAGCTTGTGGTGGACCATTTTCGCCGCCGCGGCTTCGTCAATTATGGCTTTTATGGTCCCCCCAACGCCGGCATCACCCAAATTCGTGGCCTCGCCTTCGAACGCCAACTCGCCCGTCACGGGCTCAAATGCCATCATTACGCCGACCCCCGGGCCCCGATTAACCCGGCCGCCCCCAGCACCATCCCCACGCAACTATACCCAAGGCTCACCGCCCTGCCCAAGCCGGTCGTTATTTTAACCATGGACCAATATCACGCCCTGACCGTCATCGGGCAATGCCAGATCCACGGCCTCGCTGTGCCCGAACAGGTCGCGGTCATCGCCTGTGGCCACGACCCGCTGATGTCCCGGATGGCCGATGTACCGCTGGCCGGGGTGAATATGAATGGCCGGGCCGTGGGCTTTCTGGCGGCGACCATGCTGGGACAATTAATCCGTGGCGAAGCGCTGGCCCAACCGGTCCAGACCGTCCCCCCGCTGCAACTGGAAATCCAACGTTCCGCCGACAGCTTTGCCGTCGCCAGCCCCGATCTGGCCCGGGCGCTGCGTTTGATCCACGATCACGCCTGCGACCCCATCAACGTGCCCGAGGTATTGCGCCATATCCCCGTCACCCGGCGCTGGCTGGAACGCCAATTCCGCACCGTCCTGAACCGCAGCATCCATGACGAGATCATGCGCGTGCGCATGGAACGCGGCGCCCATCTGCTGCGCGAAACCGAACTGGCCGTCTGGCAGATCGCGGACAAATGCGGCTTCACAGGCGAGCATCACTTCATCAATTGCTTCCACCGGCATTGGCAGACCACCCCGCTGCACTACCGCCGCAACAGCCGTCCCGGCGCGGATAGCGCCACACCGTCGCGCCGGCCACGTCGCCTCGGTTAGGGTACGCCAGATCACACCCACGCTCCGGCACTCCGAACCGCTGCGCCCACCATCTCCCCGCATTACTTCTCCGCCAGCCCCGCTTTGCGGGCGGCGATCTGGCGGCGGAGCAAACTGCGGAAGGTCAAAATCCCCGCTTCCTGCCAGGCATGTTCGATCTTTTCCACCAGCGCCTGATTCGACGCCCGCACCGCCGTGAGCCACGCGGCATCGGGCGAACCTTCGGGGGCGTTGAGATGGCTGTCGTGGGCATCGGCGCGGAATAAAAACTCGCCGGTCTGGGGGACCGGCTCGAACAAGATTTTCATGTGCGGGTATTGCGGCTGGCCCAGACGCAGCACGCGGCTGGTGGGGGCACCGGCCTGGGGTTCCAGTAAACTGGCGATCTGGCTGAGTTCCGTGGCGGCGGCAATGGCGGCGAACTTGCCGGCGACGCTGGCGGCGGGGGCATCGCCCCAGACCACCCGCCGGTAAATGGCCACGGCGTTTTGAATCATTGTTAAGCTGGGGCTGGCTAGGTCGCTCATGGTATTTTTTACTTCTTTTGGGCCGCGCCACCGCAGGGAAAAATCCCTAGTCCGGGGAGGTTGCAAAGCTCCGTGGCGCGGGTATGCTTATGTTTTCCGCTGCAACGGCAGCGTAGCCGGCCGCGAGGCCGTTGTTTATCTGGCTATATATTACCGTCTGCGTGTTTGTGATTCACGAAGATGGCTCAGGAAAGTGTGGTTATGTTGGCGAAAGTCCTGGTTATTGAGGACGACCGCGAGATTAACGAGTTGCTGGGCGAATGCCTGGCCATGGACGGCTATACCTATTTGTCCGCCGTCAATGGCACCACGGGCGTGACCCTGGCCCGCCAGCAGACGCCGGATGCCGTCATTTTGGACCTGATGCTCCCCGATGTGGATGGTTGTAGCGTATGCCGCCAGCTTAAAGGCTCGCGGTCGACCTATGCCATCCCGGTGGTGATGCTGACGGCGATGACGCAGGACAACCACAAACGCGAAGGTCTGGCCGCCGGGGCCTTGCATTACCTGAAAAAACCGTTCATGCCCGATGATCTGCTGGCCTATGTCCGCGATGCGATGACCTGGCGGCAGCAAATGCTTAAGCGTGTCCCCACCGGCACGTTTGACATCCATCAGGGGGCGGATGATCTGGCGTGTCGGGGGCTGCAGGACTTTACCGCCGATGTCTTTACCCATACCGATTTAAGTGATCAAGAAGTGGCCGACCTTAGGGCGGCCATTTTGCGTTTGAGCCAGCTCTTAAGCGAGTGGGCCAAACAAAAGAGCAGCCCGCTGGACCTGCAGGTGCAGTGGCAACTGGACCTGCCCGCGGTCACCAGCGTGACCCCCGCACTGGCCACCGCGCTGAACATCAACATTCTGGAAACCCGCCCCGGCCTGCTGGCGGATGTCTTCACGCGCAAAACCTGGTTCGTCGAAGCCCTCAGCCGCCGGCAACCGCAACTCAAAGAAGTCGAAGCCATCTTCCGCAGCTTCGGCGATCTGCTGGCCGCCACGATGCGCTATGAGCCGACGACGAATCGGTTGTGCTATACGCGCAAATTGACGGCGTAATGACAACCAACGTCCACGCCGGGAGCGCGGGCGGCCGGCGGTCACCCTCCCCCCGTCTTTAATGCGCAGCATTTCGTGGAGTGCGGTAATGCCGGTACCCCGGCTTTACCGCTTTATCAGTCAAACAGAC
>JBIJDM010000240.1:0-3859 GCA_044344145.1 Phycisphaerae bacterium | reverse complement strand
TGCACTTATGCGCCACGCCGCAGCGGTGGGTCTGACCGCCATCGCCCTGACGGATCATGATACTGGCAACGGCCTGGCGGAAGCCCAGAGCGCCGCGCAGGCGGCGGGGGTGCGGTTGATTCCGGGGATTGAAATTTCCGCGCTATGCCCCACGCCGGGCGAATTGCATCTGCTGGGGCATTTTATCGACCCGCACAGCGCTGCCCTGGCGCAGCTGAAACACGAATTGCTCAGCGCCCGGCAGCAACGCAATGAAAAGATGGTGGCGCGGTTGAATCAATTGGGGATCGGCCTGACTATGGCGGATGTCTTGGACGTGGCCCAGCAGGCCGCCGGTGTGGACCAACCTGTGGTGATCGGTCGGCCCCACATTGCCCAGGCGCTGGTGCAGCGCGGGGCGGTGGCGAGTTTGAAGCAGGCTTTTGACGGATTTGTGGGGACCACCGGCGCGGCCTATGTACCCAAGGAACGTTATACCCCGCGCGAGGCGATAGCTTTGATTCACGCGGCGGGGGGCGTGGCGACGTTGGCCCATGCGGTGCATCTCAAGGCCGGGGTGCCAGCGCGGCTGCAAACCATTGTCAGCGATCTGGTGGCGGCGGGGCTGGATGGGATCGAAGTCTGGCACAGCGATCACGATGCGGCCATGGTGGAAACCTGTCTGGCGCTGGTCCGGCGCTATAATTTAGTGGCCACCGGCGGTTCGGATTTTCATGGCCGCAACAAGCCCGATATCCGTCTGGGCTATGGCCGGGATAATGTGAGTATCGGCCTTGAGGTATTGGAAAAACTGGAACAGCGCTGGCTGCAACGTGCGGGCCGGCCTTTGGAGACAAGCCGATGAAGGTGCTGGATCAAGCCGCCGTGAATGCCCAACTGGCCACGGCCACACCGCAGGAAATTGTCGCTTGGGCGCAGGCGACCATGGGCACGGATTTGCTGATGTCCAGCAGTTTCGGCGCTGAGAGCATGTGTCTGATCCACATGGCGATCCAAGCGCAGCCGAAACTGCGGATTATTTTTGTCAATACCGGTTTTCTGTTTCCCGAAACGCTGGCCTTCCGCCAGCAACTACAGATGCGGTTCCCTTTGAATGTGCTGGAGTATCAGCCCCTGCATGATCCGCAGGCGTGGCTGGCGCAGGCGAATGAACCTGATCCCACGCAGCGCCAGAATATCGCGGCATGCTGTGCGGTGAATAAAAACGAACTGTTTGACCGGGCTATGCGCGAACAAAAGCCGCTGGGGTGGTTGCGCGGCGTGCGTGCGGATCAGACCGAAACGCGGGCCAAACTGCAAACGGTGGAATGGTCAACCCGTTATCAATGCTGGGCAATCTCACCCTTATTACGCTGGAATAACCGCACTATTCACGGCTATATGACCGCGCATAATTTGCCGTATCATCCGTTGTGGGAATTGGGCTATACGTCCATCGGTTGTGCCCCCACCAGTTGCACGGTACCGCTGACCATCGGCGGCGACCCGCGCGGCGGACGCTGGGCGGGCACAGGCAAACGCGAGTGCGGCCTGCATCTGGACGAACCCACACCACCGCAAAGCTAAATCATTTGCCGCACTGCGGGGCCGGGGTAACTTCAAGCAATTGCTGACCGGCCAGCAGGAACCACGCCACACACCACGTATGCGAGTAGCCCATGAAGGTGCCTTTTTGGACGTGCTTGGTCGTGGGGTCCCAGGGGTGCCAGATGGACCAATCCAGAAAATAATATTGCTCGGTACACATGCCTTTTTGGCCGTTCCACTGGCCGGTGGTCAGGCACATAAGTTGCGTGGCAAAGCGCAGGTGATCATGGGCCGCATCGGCCCAGGTGGCATCGCCGGTGAGTTGGCTCAGGGCGGTGAAACTGCCCAGACTGCGCAGGCCCCAGATGTGCAAATGATTGTTATGGCTCGAGGCATAATCCCCGCCGCGGGTGCGTGTCTGATACAAGCTGAACTGATTCTTGGGATGGAAGCGGTGATTCCAGCCTTTGCGCCAGGTCAGGCACCAATGCGCGGCATCCAGCCACGCTTGCCGCCATTGCGGTGTGGGCGTGTGGCGGTACATGGCCTCGTAGGCCCAGAGCAACAGTTCGCCGGTTTCGGACGCGGGCGCCAGGCCGATATCTTCCGGCCCGCCCTGCGGTTGGTTGGAATGCAAATCCACCAGATACGCCGTGGCCGCGCGGGTCATGGCTGCGGTCATGGCCGCATGCAGTGGATCGTGCGCGGGGATAAGTTCCAGCGCCTCACCCAGCACCGCAACCCACAATACACCCGCCGACCCCTCGGCCTGCGCCACGCGGTGTTCCAGTGCATGATAAATCTGGCCAAAGCGCCCGGCGGTGTCCTGCAGTTGCAGAATCCCGGCGAGATTTTTGCGTAGTGCCGCCAAACCCGTTTGATACAGCGGATCGGTGGGGGGCAGGAGTTTGAGCAACCGCACGAGATACAGACTGGCATCCGCGGTGGTGCGGGCGTGGATAAACGGAGGCGGCATCCAGCAGCAACCGTAGAACGGGGTATTGCCGGTGGCGTCGGTGTTGACCGCGCTGATACCAGCGGGATTGTCGTAGCTGCCATTGGCCGTAACGGCCCGGCCGGGGTGATAGCTGGTCCAGAATAGTCCGCCGGGGGTCAGGGCTTCGCGGCACCAGCGCGCGATGACCTGCCGCGCGATGGCGACGGATGGCTCGTGTTGGTTTTTCAGGCCGTACCAGAGCAGACCATGGGCGACCGGGAATCCGCCCACAAAACCCAGCGCATCGAAATGCCAGCCCATGGAGGTTTTCTTGTTGTTGGCATTGAACTCCACCGACCGATCCATCGCGGCGGTGTAGACGAAATATTCGCCCGTCCAGTGCCAATCAATCAAGCCGGTGACGGCGGTGGCCATCAGAATTTCGATTGGCACTTCTTCCGCTGCGGGATATTGCGTATGCAGACGTTGGCGGATGTCGGTGAGAATCGGTTGGTAGGCCCGCTGATCGCCGGTGGTTTGCCATAGCCGGAGTTGCAGGCGCACCGTGTGGTGCGGCGGCAGGTGGAGGAATTTTTCCACCGGCTGGTGATATTTATTGCGCACATGCCGGCGGGGGCCTTCACTGGCTGGTAGCGCGATGGTGATATGGGCCTGGGCTGCTTCATAGCCCAACGCCAGACCGATCTGTGGTTCGTTATCGCCCCAGAGTTCGGGGACATATTCCGTGATGAGTTGGCCCTGGGCATCATAGACGGTGTAATGAGGGCTGGCTTCCAGCGCCACCCACTGGGTACCCGAGCGCAATAACAGCACCGGTAGGGCGGCACGCTCCGCGGCAAACGACCAGACCGGGCTGGTGAATTTATTCAGGTTCAATTCCCCCAAAGCCGGATAGGTACCGGAGTGCGTGGGGCAACCCTGGCCATAAAACAGACCCGGGATCATGTAGAACGGGACTTGGGGGCAGGTTTGTTGGTAACGCCATTCGATCTGGCCGGTAAAGCCCTCGGGGCCGGCGCGGAGACTAATTTCCCATAGGGTATAGTCCGCACAGGGGGTTGCGGTCGCCTCCGTGTTGGGCAGGGAGCCCTGCTGGGTATGGATTCGTTGCTGTAAGGGCCCCAGCGTGGTGGTTGTGATCATAAGCGGTATTCCAAAAGTCATATAAATATTTACAAGTGGGGGTATTGTACGGGGAGACAACCCAGGCACAACAGGGACGCCATGCCGCAAACAAAAATACTCCATCTGGATTCAGACCGCCTTGCTTGCAAATCCACAGATGGGCGGTTGTAATGTTAATTGTTGAGGTGTTGCTGTCCTAGGTAACACTAATGTGAATATAGGCTAAAACCTGAGGGGTTTAGTGGTTTT
>JBIJDM010000053.1:0-13477 GCA_044344145.1 Phycisphaerae bacterium | reverse complement strand
CGGGCGCGCCCCGGGGGGGCGGCCGGGGGGGGGCCGGCTGGCGGGGACCAGGAGACCGCGCTGTTTGAGCATGTCACTGGCCGCCAGTGCCCGGGCTGCGGTGTGCATGAGTACGGGAATAATGGGCGTGACGGAATCGCCGCAGGCGAAGCCGAGACGGCGCAGTTCGGTGCGCACTAGGTCGGCCAGATGCATGACGCGCTGCCGGCGGTCGGGTTCGGTCTGGACCAATTGCAGCGCGGCCAGTCCCGCGGCGGCACAGGCCGCGGGGATGCCGGTGGTGTAAATCAGTGACCGTGCGGTGTTGATCAAAGTTTCGATCACGCAGCGCGGGCCGGCCACAAATCCGCCCAGACTGCCGAGGGCTTTGGACAGGGTGCCGATGGTGATGGGAATTTCCGCGGCCACGCCCTGCGCTTCGGCAGCGCCTTGGCCATGCAACCCCAGCACGCCGGTGCCGTGGGCATCATCCACAATCAGCACGCTCTGCTGCGCTGCGGCCAGCCGCACCAGCGCGGGCAACTCCGCCACATCGCCGTCCATCGAGAAGACCGTATCGGAAACGAGAAATGATTGCCGGCCCGCTTCGGTGCGTTGGAGCAATTCGTGCGCCCGGGCATAGTTACGATGTGGGAAGGTGCGCTGCGTGGCCGCACTGGCCGCGCCGGCATCCAGCAGTGACGCATGGTTGAGCTTGTCGGCGACAATCAAATCGCCCGTTCCCGCCAGCGCTGTCAGCACGCCCATATTCGCCATATAGCCCGTGGGAAAGACCAGTGCCGCTTCGGTATGTTTGAATTCTGCTAAGGCCGCTTCCAGATCATGCACGGGGGCGAGTGACCCGGCGACCAGGCGCGAGGCGCCCGCGCCCCAGCCATACTGCCGGATGGCCAGTTGGACGGCTTCACACACTTTGGGATGATCCGCGAGGCCCAGATAATTATTGGAGCAAAATTGAATCAGGGTTTGGCCCGCGTAGACCACTTCCGGGCCGGTGGCGGATTGCAATGGTTGCAGGCGCCGATACAAATGGTTGGTGTGGCGGGCTTGGAGCTGCTGATGGAGGCGGTGATACCAGGCGTCGAGACCATGCGCCATGGCCGGTTGCCTTTAGCTGGGATTGGTCGTCGGATTGGCCGACGGCACGGGGTCCGGCGGTAGAGCGGCCATCTTCTGCTTGAGCAGACGGCCGACCTTGAATTTCACGGTGCGCTTCTGGGGCACCTGCACGCGCTGGAGGGTCTTGGGGTTCTGGGCGACGCGGGGGGCGCGGCCGCGGACTTCGAATACGCCGAAGTCGCGGAACTCCAGACGGTTGCCCTTGAGCAACTCCGCGATCATGTGGTCGAAGGTGGACTGGACGATCAACTTGACCGCGGCCCGTTTTTGCCCGGTTGTGTCCGCGATGCGTTCGATCAATTCTTTTTTCGTCAGCGTAGCCATGGCGCTTCATCCCTACCCAATAAGCTTGATAAATCAGTCGGTATCATCCCCGTAAGTGGGGCAAACGTCAAGCCTGAAAATATGCGTAACTTGTTTTCTCGTCTATTGTTGCGAGTTGACAAGCGATACCTCAGTTGGTTGGCACCGCAAGCAGCCGGAATTGTACTACCGGTGGTGTACCGATGGCTTCCAGCCCTTCCGGTAGCGCCCAACGCACAGTCCGGGGGCGCATTGTGCCGTTGGCATTGTCCGCCACATCCAAATCCAGGAACGCCCGCACGCCATGGGCGGCCTCGCCACGGGGCATGGTGGCGGCCAGATTCCGCACGCGTTGGAGGGCCTCGGGCGTGCCAGTAAGGTCAATTTTGACGAAGCGTGGTTCCAGCACCACCTGATACCGGGCCAGCATACTCGAGGGGCCGCTGACCCAGACGGGAATGTCATCCAGCGCCAGGGCCACGGCCTTTTGTTCGGCGGTGCGGGCCTGCAGGGTAACCTGCGTGGGGCTGACGGTTATGCGTTCGTCGTTGCGGCCGGGGTACTCGACTTGCAGCCGGGCGGGGACCTGCAGATCGGTTTCAGGCTTGGCATTATTCAAATCCCGGGCGGGCAGCGCCCAGACCTGCACGGCGTCCACGCCGCCGATTTCCAGTAATTTGCCGCGGGGAATATGCACCACGGCCCGGTCCGGCGTCAAGGTGGCCTGTTTCAGCGCCACCCCGGCACGAACCCGAATTGGGAGGGTTCGTTTTTCCATCTGATCCGTATTAATTACTGTGGTGGGCGGGTCCGCAGATACGATGGTAATTCCCCGATCGCGAAAACGGGGCATTTGATTGAGCAGCGCGATGCTATCCAGCCGGATTTCACTTTCCTTGGTTTCCGGCACACTAAAGATCAGGCCCGCCCGTTGCCGTTCGGTGACCACCAAGGTGCCCAGCGATTGCCGGCGGAATTCATCCACATTATTCCGGCTGCCGGTGACGCTGATGCGGTATTGATGGTTGGCGGGTTCGCTGACTTCGATGGCCTGGGTGGGCGTGGCGGAATGGAATTCCAGCGTGACGCGCAGGTCTTCCTGACTGTCCGAGAATTGCGCTTCGGCGTACATCCAAACCAGGATCGTCACCACGATGGTGACCGGCAGCAGGCGTAAATGTTGGCTCCAGCGTAACGACATAAATTCCCTTAAGCGGCGGCCTGCGAATCATCGGTTTTTCCGGCGGGATCGGTGTGCCGGCCCAACAGTGCCTGGCCGGAACTGTCCAGACGTTCCAGCAGCAGGGCTTCCAAAGTTTCCGGCGAGAGTTGCCGGATCAGATGGCCGTTATCGGCCACGGAAATAATCCCGGTTTCTTCCGAGACCACAATCACCAGGGCGTCGGATTCTTCGCTCAGGCCGAGGGCGGCGCGGTGGCGCGAACCGAGTTCCTGAGGTAATTCGGCATCATCGGAGAGCGGGAACTGGACCCCGGCGGCGGAGACTTTACCGCTGCGGATCACCACGCCCATATCATGCAGAATCGAACCGGGCCAGAAAATGGTATTGAGCAATTCTTCCGTCAGTTGGGCATTGATCTGCGTACCGCTTTCCACCAGTGTGCCCAGCCCCACGCCGCGTTCGATGGCCACCAGCGAACCGATGCGGTTGCGGGCACAATATTGGGCATGTTTGACCAGTACCGGCACGATGCTGCGGCTGGGATTGGGCACCGATTTGAACAAGCGCGTTTCGCCCAACCGCGTCAGGGCGCGGCGCAGTTCCGGCTGGAACACCACCACGGTGGCCAGCGACATGAACAAGAGCAGACGGCTGTAGACGAATTCCACGCGGTTGAGGCGATCGCCCGACAGTTCGATCACCACATAGAGCAGAGCCAGAAACAGGATGGTGCCTTTGATCACGCGGGCCCCGCGTGTGCCGCGCAGGAACCAGATAATGGCATGGACCACGAGGCCAATGAGCAGCAGTTCCACCAGCACAATCCAGGGCTGGTAGGAACTAAGGCGCGTCCAATATTGGTATAGAAACTGGGCCATAAGTCTTTAGTATAGTTGACGGGTTAGACAAATGGACAGCGAAAAAGGCAGGCGGGAAAAAATTATCCCAAGGCGAGGCGGTGGGCGGTGGTTTCGTGGGCGCCTTCGTTGAACTTGGTCAGGGTGACGCGCGTCCCGTTGGGGCTGTAGACCACATTGTTCATGTAGGCCCGCATCAGCAGGATACCGCGGCCGTGTGAGTCTTCCAGATGTTCGGCGGAAGTGGGATCGGGTAATTCTGCGGGGTTGAAGCCCGGGCCCTGATCTTCGATGGACACATCCACACGGGCATCGTTGACGCGGTATTGGACAGTGACTTTTTTGCAGGGGTCGTTTTGGTTGCCGTGCTTGACGGCGTTGACGAGGGCTTCTTCGAGGGCGAGTTTCAGGGCAAAGAGATCATGGTCGGCAAAGTGGTGGGCGCGGCAGGCGGACAAAATCGTTTCTTCAATCTGATGGGCACGCTGGAGGCAGGTATCAAACACCACCGTGGTCCAGGCGGCATCCGCAGGGTTCTGCAACTTGAGATTTCGGCGTGCTTTGTTGCTCATGGCCTGTACGCTCTCATACTAAAGCTTACGGCGTCCTGCAAATTTCACGTCTGGCATCCTGCCATCTGCGATTGTACCCAACGGTCAGATCCGAACCAAGCTAAATCCGACACTTTGGTATTGTATACCGTAGTGGGACATATACCCATAAAAAACGCGGTTTATGCCTTTTGGATGTCCTCAACGGCTTCTTTAGCGGTGGGGATAATCTTGAATAACTTATTCAGCCGGGTGATGTTGAAAACTTCGTAAATCTGGGGATTGATGTCGCTGAGGCGCAACTTTCCATTTTTGCTCTTGATCTTGTGGTTTACCGTAATCAACGTGCCGAGAGCCGCCGACGACAGATGATCCACCGAGGCAAAGCAGATGACCACGAGGGGCAGCACTTCGCGTTCGATGATCTGATTGAGCTGGTCGCCGATCTCGGTGATGTTGGCCTCATCGAGGATCTTGCGGCTGGTGAACTCTACCTGCACGACGTTGCCCAAACGGGTGACTTTCAGCCGTGTTTGATCTTGCAGCATATCCAAATTCCTCCGGCGAAATCGGTCGTAAAAGGTAACTTACGCACCATCGCCTGTGTGGATGTTAATCTTTACGCTGTATCTGTCAAGACAAAAAACCCGCGCCGCGAATCGGGGCACGGGATCAGGGGGCGTCAAAAATGACGCTTAGCTCTGCTTGCCGCGTTTTTTCTTGCCATACTTCTTGACCGGTTTGTTCTTCTTGGTGGACATCTTAAAACTCCTTATCTGCCATACTTTAGGGACATTTTGACGAATCTTAACCGAAAAACCGGGACTAATCTAGCCCCTTAGGCCCGCAGGGCCAGAAAATTACCCAAAATGGTCGGTCCTTCCGGGGTTAAAAACGATTCGGGGTGGAACTGAACGCCATGCAGGGGCCAGGTTTTGTGGCGTACGCCCATGATTTCGTTTTCTGCGGTCCAGGCGCTGACGACGAATTCGGCGGGCAGCGTGCCGGGGCGGATGACCAGCGAGTGGTAGCGGGTGGCTTGGAAGGGGTTGCTCAGATTGGCAAAGACGCCCTGGTTATCATGCAGGATGGGGGAGGTTTTCCCGTGCATCAAACGCCAGTTGCGTTCGACGATGGCGCCCCAGCTATGGCCGATGCATTGATGCCCCAGGCATACGCCCAGCGTGGGGACGCGCGGGCCGAAGTATTTGAGCACCTCGTTGCTGATCCCCGCCTCTTTGGGCGAACACGGCCCCGGCGAGATAATCACGTGCGTGGGATTCATGGCGGCCAATTCCGCGACGGTGGTTTTGTCGTTGCGGATCACCTGCAAATCCAGCTTGGCATCCAATTCGCCAATGCGTTGGACGATGTTGTAGGTGAACGAGTCGTAGTTATCAATCAGAATGATCATAGTGGCCGAACTTCCTGTGGGACATTCTGTTACCCGCCATCCATGGGCGGTAACCCAAGCCTATTAGCATAAGCATCCCCAGCCCCAGTTGCCAGTGGGCGGGGAAAAATGCCCGAGCGTAGCCATATTAAGGCGTTGTTGCCATCCCCGGGCCAGCTTTCATCCCCAACGCACTGGACGTATCATTACCTTACTTGGATTGCCCGCGGGTTTGCACAGGATGCTTGCGTTATGTGGTCACTACGGCGTTGGATAGGTTGGCTGGGATTGGTCCTGCTGGCGGGGCTGGCTTCGGCCTGCGGCCGGTCGGAAGGTTCGGTGCAGAATCTGCGCATTGTTTCGCCGCATGGCAGCCGGATTAAATCCGAGTTCGCCAGCGCCTTTGAACGCTGGTATCAGCAAACCTACGGTCAGACGGTCAAGGTTAATTATCCCGACCACGGCGGGACTTCCACGATCTTCCAATATCTCGAACGGCAATATTCCCAGAGTCCGACGTGTAATTATGATCTGGTGTGGGGCGGGGGTTCGGCGGAATTTGACCGCTTGGCCGCGAAAAACTTTATTGTCAGTCCCGCCAGTGCGGGGGTGCCGCTGGATGCGGCCATGCTGGCGGAGTTGCCGGTGACGGTGCAGGGGACGGTTCTGCGCGGCCCCGAGGACAAATGGTATGGCTCGACCATGAGTTACTTTGGGCTGGTGGTCAGTAAAACCCGGATGCAGGAACTGGGGCTGCAGCGGCCGCGGTTCTGGGCGGATGTGGCCGCGCCGGCGTGGCATGGGCAATTATCGCTGGGCGATCCGAGCAAGTCCGGCTCGGTGAAGACGTGCTATGAATTGGTGCTGCAGGCCAATGGCTGGGAGCGGGGCTGGGGCATTTTGACGGGCATGTTTGCCAATGCCAATTCGATCCGCGAAGGCGGTTCGCAACCGGCGGAGGAAGTTGGGTCGGAAAACGCCACGGCGGGGGTGGTGATTGATTTCTTTGGCCGGATGCAGGTGGTGCGGCAGGGGGATAAACTCGTCGAGTTTATCGTGCCGGAGGGTGGTTCGAGTCTTGATTCCGATCCTATTGCCATGCTCAGAGGCGCCCCCAATCCGGAATTGGCCCGGCGGTTCATGACGTTTGTGCTGTCGCCGGCGGGACAGCAATTATGGGTCTATAAACCCGGCGTGCCCGGCGGGCCGCAGTATCGGGCGTTGGCCCGGATGAGTGTCCGCCCGGAGGTTTATACGCAAGGGGGGGATAAACTGATTGACCCGCAGAATCCGTTTACCGCACCCGCGCCGTTGCAGGTGGTGCGGGATCTGGCCCGGACGCGGGGCTTTATTCTTGGCGACCTGATTCGTTTTACGTTGATTGATAATCACCCCGAGTTGGCGCGGTTGCGTATGGAGCTGGCCCGGGCAGGTGATCCGCCGGAGTTGGTGGCGCAATTGCTGGCCCCGCCGTTTGCGGATGCGGCACTGGGGGAGATGGTGAAAACCTACCAGCGTGATGACAAAACCAAAACTCAGTTGCGCAGCCAGTGGCAGGCGGACTATCATAAGCGTATGGAAACCATCACCGCCGCGCTGCGGCAACACGCGTCAGGAAACCGCCCATGAAAATTACCGCTGCGCTACTGGTCGGTTTGCTGCTGGGGGTGGGGGCACTGGGGGCGTGTGATTCCACACCCAAGATTGAATCCAACACGACGCAGCCGGCGTTGACCGGGCTGGATGCCCGGGGCATGTTCATGCTGACCGACTTTGCCAAAGGGCATGACGAGAAGGTGAAACTGGGCTGGCTGGTGGGTTCACCCTTCAAAGCCGCACGTCCGGAGGTTAAGGACTTTGCCCGGCAGATGCAGACCGAGCAGGGCGAGTTGTTGAAAGACCTGCGCGCGTGGGCGAGCGCCAACGGGGTGAAGTTGACCTTTCACGTGGATCAAGCCGACCCGGTCGCGGCGGCGCGGGCGCGGCTGGAAACCTCCCAAGGCGACCTGCTGATGGGGCGGGGCAAGGTGGATTTCCAACGCGATATGCTGATGCTGATGTGGCTGGATTATCACTGGGTGTGGAAACAGGCGGAAGAATTACGCACCCGCGTAACCGACCCGGCCCTGCAGGCGTATCTGGATAAATCCATCAAAATCCACGCCGCCGGGTTCCGGCAGGTGGATGATTTGCTGAAAAAGTACCAGGCGCCGGAATAAGCGGCCATCTTTGCGGGTGGGAAATCGCCAGTTGTAAAATGGGTAAATGGGGCGTTATACTACCGGGTCTGGACAGGTTTAGCCGCCGTCTTAGCTCAGTTGGTAGAGCGGAGCTTTCGTAAAGCTCAGGTCATGGGTTCGAGTCCCATAGACGGCTGTGGCGTGTAACGCCCCTTGGAGAGATGGCTGAGCGGCTGAAGGCGCCGGTTTCGAAAACCGGTGTGGGCGCAAGTCCACCTAGGGTTCGAATCCCTATCTCTCCGGATCAAAAATCCCACCAAATCCCAAGCAACGCCGGGGTTGGTGGGATTTTTTTATGCACCACCTAGCCATTCACGCCAGCAGGGGTTGGGATAGCCATAGGCAGGCGAGTGGGGCCGGGATACGCAATAGCATGGGGCCTGTGTTGGTGCTGGCCGTAGTTGGGAGGGGCAATAAGCCAAAATCGCCCATATCGCGGGTAAATACATAGCCCTGTGGGCAGGCCCGCTGGGCACAAAAGAGCGCCATGCCTTTGAGATCATGGGCCTGCACCTTGCCTTGGGTGTATTTTACCTCGTAGGGGGTTAGGCTTTCCGGGCGCAGCTCAATCAGGTCCACTTCCTGGGCATTATTGCCACCCCGCCAGTAAGCGAACGTGACATTGGTATGAACCTGACGGGCCCGGAGGTGGTGGAACATGGCGGTTTCCACCGCCGCGCCCAGCCGGGTGGTATCTTCGAGCAGGGAGTTGCCCTTGAGCAGCACACTACCGGCGATCGCGGCATCGGCCAGATAGACTTTATAACGGGCCCGCAATATTTCTTTACCATACCCAAACGGCGGCAGGCGATAGATCAGATGGGACGCTTCCAACAAGTTGAGAAAACTGATGACGGTAGGGCGTTTGACCGACAGGTTCACACACAGGGTGGTCATATCGAGAATGCCACCGTCATGGAGGCATAGATATAGGAAGGTCTTTTCCAGTTCCAGTACGCGCCGCACCCCGTATAACGCGGTCATGTCGCGTTTGAGCACCTTGTCCACAATATCTTCGCGCAGCAGTTTTTGGGACAGCGTCACGTTGGCGAGTTGCGCGGTTTGGGGGAATCCGCCCCGGAGTAAATACTCGTGAAAATGGGCAGTGAGGGGCCGGGCTTGTTCACCGACCCGCACAAATTCCTCTGTTGGCCACGTATACAAGTCGGCCAAGGTGGTTATCGGAGGTAACCGAGGCAACGCAATTTTTTTGATGTGCAGATATTCCGCAAAGGACAACGTGGACAATTGGATGGTGTGCCATCGGCCTACCCCGGACTCAAGATTCTCGGTATTCAGCGGTACCGCGGAACCGGTTACGGCGATGCGACGTTGTGGTTCAAAGTCCACCTGATGTTTAAGCCACGTCTGCCAGTGTTGGGCATACTGGATTTCATCAATGAACAAATACTCCAGGCCCGGCGCCTTGGTCTGGACTTCACGCCAGGTTTTAAGCAGCCCTTCTAACCCGACGAGTTTGAGCAGGGGATGGTCGAGAGTGGCATAGAGAATCTGTTCGGGCTTCACACCATCTGCCAGCAACGAGGCAATAGCCTGTAACAATAAGGTGGTCTTGCCAATCTGCCGCGCTCCGCTCAGGAGCACGGCCCGACGAACCGGGGGATTACTCACCCAATTTCGTAGTTCGGCAAAGGCGGTTCGCTTCCACGTTGGCAAGTCGGGCACAGACCCTCGTTCCCACCAAGGGTTGAACTGGCGAAGTACCGAGAATATCTCTTGCTGTGACGCAATCATAGGTGAATTCTACTTATATAGCTTAAACAAGTAAAGTATACTTACACTAAAATGTCTACCTAGGTATATTTTACGACCAAGCAGGATATTTCGCTAATGAGAATTATTTGCTGGCGTCTACATGCAAAATAGCAAGTACGCCCCATGAGCCATATGTGTACTGTGTATCCTCACCGATAAAAGTCCACCCAACTCAGCGTAAGCTTACTGCCTGCCTCAGTTAGAAAGGCTTGCGGTACGACCATTTCAAAATAACCGTCTTTATCGGGCAGGCCCTTGCTGGGTTTGCCTTGTGGTCATAGGGCAGCAGACTCGATTGTTCGGTCCAAGTATTCATGAACGTTTACAACCTCGTTACGATTTCTCAGTTTTAATAAAACATATTGCCACGTTTGGCCTTGACAGAAAAAAAATGTATAAGTATCATCTCAGAAAAGATAATTGGGTAAAAAATTAGCGTAAAATGAATACGTAGTTTTCCATTGGTCATTCAGGGCGACAATGCCCGATATGGAGTCACTTATGCCCCCACCCCCACCCCCAAAGTCCCAGTCTAATCCCCCCTCAATGCCTAAGAAGAGTGATTTGCCTGTAACACCTTCATTTGCGGTGCCAGCGACGGTAAATATAGCCGTTGTTAACGAACTCTTCCCGACCCTTACTGCTGCCACGATTGGTTTTGCTGTGGCTATTGTGTCAGTGGTGATCGGACCTATGTCCATTCTTCTGCTGATACCAGTAATTTTATTACTAGGCATCTGGTTGCTGTATTCTGGATTTCGGCTGACAATCGCTCTGCCTCCGAATCAAAGGTGGTTTCGATCTCGTTCTGGTTGGTTGGCAATATTCATCATGCTTGTTGGTTTTTCTCAGATTCCATTCACCCTGATTGTCCTAGTTATCGGATTTGTTTTTGATGGAGATGATGGTCGCATTATTGTATGTATTGCGATGGTCCTGTTTGGCGTTGTCTGTCTCGGTGTCGTATTGCTTTTTCGTTTGGCGGTCAGCCGGATTGCTGAAAGAAGGCCTGCCTTCACAAAAAAGTATGTTAGTTTTTTAGTTGGAACAGTCATTGTGCTCGGTGTTGGACTTGGTGTGACTTTTTCACTATATGAAAACCGGCGTGCGTCGTACGAGGTTGAGGCTGATCAGCGGAAATCTGCGGTTAGCGACATGCTGAAGAGGGCGGATTCCAGTTGGAAAGCTGGCCAAAAGTCAGAAGCTATTGAAGCCTATACGACATTGATCCAAGACGACCTCACCGGCATGGGCAATTCAGATAAAGCACGAGTCTTTGCTCGTGTAATTGACTATCTGGTAGAAAAAAGTGGCCCTGATGTTGCACGTCCCTTCGCTGTGCGGGCTGCTGAATTAGAACTGATGTTGATTCTGAGCAATCCTGATGCCATAAAGCTATACACCGAGGTGAAGAAGTCCCCCCAAAATCAGTGGGGCGCAGGATTGTCTGATGCGACTCCGCAGCGGGGTGAGGATGGTGGTGCTGCTGATAACACAGCCCCGAACACCACCAAAGTTCGCTTGGGCATGACGCCCGAGCAAGTAGTTGAAATCCTTGGGCAACCCGATGATACGGTGACATATGATGTTAACGATCCTATTCGGAGAGCAACTGGGAAACGCCAAACTCAATTTCAGGGGCAGATCATGGCCTATCGGTATGGGACTCCTGTAGAGGGAACCTTCGTGATGTTCGGTAAAAGTGGTATACCTACAGGTCGAGTTACGGCTCTGACGTCAAATGGCAAGGTGCTGTTGGGCGGTTAATTGCACCGTGCTGTATTGTGAATTGAAATAGAATTACTATTACAGCGATCTTGAATGGGGTGTTATATGGTTGCGGAATGGTACTACATCAAAAACGAAACTCAGGTAGGGCCAATTGAAACTGATGAAATCAGTCGCTTGATCGCATCGGGTCAGCTTTCTGCAAGCGATATGGTGTGGAAGGAAGGCATGGGCGATTGGGTCACGGCGAGTAAAGTGATGAGTCAACTCTCTGCTTCGCCAGTACTGTCGCAGACTCCCGCACCCAAACAGAGCGTTTTTGGCGGTGGATTGACTGCAACACTCAAACAAGCTGGTCAGACGATGGCGCAGGGCGTATCCGCGGCCGCCAAAAAAATGGTAGAGTCTCCGACACCCGATCAATCAAACGGGACAGCTACAAACCCCACAACAAAATCAACACCCAGCGTGGATGGTGGATTATCTGGTAATTCTAACGCTTCGGTTTCAACGTCAGCCCAAATTTCCAAAGAGGAGGCCATCAAGACACTTGTCGAACAGGCGATCCATGATTCTGGCTGTGCACGCAGGAAGTACACCAACAAAGATATTTGCATTGATTGGCTAATGCAAGAGATTTACGATTTATTTGAGGGGGCATTTCGTCAAACGGTCGTAGAGCGATACCAGAATGGCGAGATAAGAGCAATTATTAGTGGTGATATTATCGTCGTACTTATCGGAACATCGGCATCTCTTCTCATTCGTGCCCACTGCCCGGTAGAAACTGGCGGGACGGCAGATATTATCAAAGCGGCAGCTGTAGGTGCCGCCGTGGGTGTCGGGACATCATTAGCGGTATGCACTATTGCGGGCCTATTTGGTGGATTTCAAGGTCTTACTCAGAAAGAAGTATTTCAGGTAGAAGGTGGTTCTGCGGGCATATCCGGACTATCGGGAGCTGTGATGGGGGCGACGGCAAATGCGAGTAAACAAGAATCCATCAGGCAGGCTGCCAGAGAAATGGAGGAAACAATTGTTGTTCGCATTGAGGAGCGAATCTCGTCGGCAATACTGTTGGGTGCCATCAAAGCGTCGTTTGCCGAAATGAGTTTGATAACTCGGACTAAGGCCACATAATGATTCCGTTTAGTTTATGTGGCGGTTGTCTGAATCGTCATGGACTTACGTTAGGCTACAAATTCAGTTTTTGGAGAAATTATGGCAAGTCAATGGCTATACCGTCGTGGTGATGTTGAAAATGGTCCGTATACCTCAAAAGAACTACACGCACTGGCGGCTTCAGGTGAGCTTCAGCGCGAAGACTTATTGTGGAAAGAAGGAATGGCGGAGTGGGTTCCAGCTGGGCTAATACCAGAACTTTATCCAGAATTTGCTTCCACGGCACCATCGGTATCCCACTCACAAGCCTTTGGAACGCCACCAAAAGAGACTCCGACCTTGAATCCAAAATCGTCCCTCTTTAAACCCCCAGAGGCTTCGTTAGTTGAAACAAGCGAGATCAGTCGCACGTCCCGTGCCCCGGGTGGGAGGATACTGTCCCGAAACCGTCTATTAGTTGGATTAGCTGCGGTAATCATTGTGATTGTCGGATTAGTCATCTTGGTCGCTGCTTCATTTGGCATAAAGGCTTGGTACGGGCGAGGTGCCAGCGAATCTGCGGGGGTTACGATCAATGGTATCGATTCATCGTTTCTGATGAAGGCGAGAGAAACATCATCATATAGAAGGGGACTTGAGGATGGACGCAAAAAATATAAAACAGGATGGAAGGATGTGATTGAGCGACAGGAAAGCTTGTCCTTAGAGTCATTGCGTTTTCTCGTAGAAGTCCAGCGTGGGCCGAATGCATCACCGTCTACCGTTCAGGATATTGCCTTTCATCTTGGAATAATTGATGGTCTACATGGTAAATGAATACAATTGAACGAAAAAGAAATGTCTTGTCATGGCGGTAGAATTTTGGTGGGCCATATTTTAATTCGTGCGCGTAAATATTTTCCTGCAATATCCGCTATTCCCCCATGGCGTAATTGGATTTTAGTCGGTGGCTTAGGCTCTTGGACTCAATTTCTGTCCCACAATCGGACTAAAACCGACTAGCTGTGGCTTTTATATTAATAACCTACACATGTGCGTATATACGGCAGGAGGGATATTTGCCTTCTGGCCCCCACCTCACCGATAAAAATCCACCCAACCCAAAGTAATCTTGTTGCCTGCTTCCTCCAAAAACGCCTGCGGTACGACCATTTCAAAATAGCCATCCTGATCGGGCAGGCCCTTGATTAGTTTGCCTGCCGCGT
>JBIJDM010000084.1:0-10549 GCA_044344145.1 Phycisphaerae bacterium | reverse complement strand
CGGGAAGGGTGACCCGGGCCAGGGTTGGGGCATCCATCGGATTGACCACGGCAACTTTCCAGTTCACCTCACCCGCCTGATCGGTATTATTGAACAAACGCAACGGCAAGGTGAACTGATCCCCAGGCGCGGCAAAACGCGGCGCGGTAGCCTGAATCATCAGCGGTTGTTTAATCAGCACAGGCCCCTGCGTATGGCCGTATTGGTTGGCCGTCGTGGCCACCAACATGACACGCAGTTGTCCGCTGAACTGCGGCACCATCATGGTGCCCTCGATATGACCTTCGGCATCGGCGGTCAGCAGAGTAGTGGCCAACGCCACCGGACGCACCCGGCGGGCCTGCAGGGGCGAGATATATCGCGCTCCGGCGGAGAAATACTGTTCTGGTTCATCACCATCACCACCACCGCCGGTGTTGCTGGTCACGGTGGGCCGGGCGACTTCTGGCAGTAATTGCGAATAGAGATCAGACCACGATGTACCCCGACGGCGCGGCCGATGGAAATACGTCAGCGGATCGGGGGATTCGAACTTACTCAGCGACAGAATACCTTCATCCACGGCCATGACCATCACTTGGGCGCCGGCTGCGGGCCGGTCATTGGCCTGCAATACGTCGGCGGACACTTTGAGCTCACGCTGGGGCCGCAGTTCAGCCGGGGCGGTGAGTTTGACCTTGAGCGCATGGGTGCCGGGCGCAACGGCCAACCCCACACCACCAATGGCACGGTGTACACGCCATTTCACGTCCGGGTCAATTCCACGCACGACGGCGGCGGAAATATGCACATTGGGACGCCACGATGCGTCAATGGCGGGTAACTTAATGGTGGTTACCGACTCTTTCATCGTCACGACCTGACTCCACAGCACATGATCGGTTTCGACCGTGAGTAGCAGCGTCCCGGCAAAGGGACTGCGAATCATGACTTCGGGCACAGCGCCCAAGTCATAGGTCGGCAACAACTGACCAGTCCAATCTGCCGCGTTGGTAAAGGTAACCTTCAAACCTTCTGGGTCTTCCCGGGTGATCGAGTCGCTCCAGTCCTGATCAGCACCGACGTAGAACGAGGTGGACGTATACACACCGGTAGGCTGCCAACGGGCCACCAGCACATAACTGCCGGTGGTGGGGGGACGGGCCACAATCTGGAGCCCGGTGCTGGTGGTTTCGAGTTTGCAGGGGGCATTTTCGATCAAATCCAGCTTGCGGGTGGATACATAACGATACGTGTTATTCTGATACACCACATTGCTGTCCCAGTGTTCCGCATACAGTTCCAATTGCACCGGCGGAGTGGCAGGCCAGGCTTCAGCAGCACCATCAGGCCGGGCCTGACGCAGGTCAAAACGGGCTTCATGACCGACCTTGGTGAGTTTTTGACTCACATTCTTCAAGGCCAGATACATGGATTCGCGCAACACCGGCAGGCTCTGGGTGGCGGTTACTGCCCGGCCACCACTTTCCAGCACCGAGGCTTGCACTACCATCTGTAAAGGCCCGCGATACGCCCATGGGTCTTTGGGATCAAGCTTGGGGAGCAGTTTCTCGGGCAAGAGAGCGAACACGGCCCGGCCTTGGTCGTCGGTGCGTTGTTTGTCTAGCTCCTGCACTTGGCCGGGGTTGCTGGGTTTGTGTTTGATACTGGCCACATTGGCGGTATCGCCGATCTGCCAATTTTCCCACGCGGCGCCAGGATAACTGCGGGTCATGATGCGTACATTCGTGTTGGCCGTTAATTCGGCGGCGGGTTGACCGAAGAGATAATCCGACTGCACTTTGGCAGAGAGGGGCTTTTGGCCGGTCCAGTATTCCGCGACCGGTTTGCCCTCGGTATCATTCAGGGCCAATTTGACCTGCATGCGTTCGGGCATGAATTCTTCGACGCGAACCTGAGTTTCGCCGAGTAGTTTAATGCCGCCGGGTAAAACCACCCGTAACGTCCAACGCCCCGTGGGCAGATCGGCGGTCATGGGGCATTGCCACTGGGTCCAACCGCCGGGTTGTACCATCTGGGTGACGCGGGTAATAACGCGATTGGCGGGGTTGACCAATTGCCATTCCACGGGGAAGGCTTGTTGGGGGGCGGCATCGGTGTCGTAACCGGGACCGCGCACTACAGCACTGACGGGAATGGTCTCGCCGGGGCGGAACATATCCCGGCTGGTAAAGACGAAGGCTTCGTAACCTTTGCGCAGGTAGGTATCACCACCGATTTGTCCGCCACCATCCAAGGGTGACAGACTGGTGCTGCGCATATCCAACCAGGTCAGGTCGGTGCCATCCGAACGACTGGCCACTAAAAATGCCGGTTCTTCATCGGGAATCTGCCGCAGTTTGGTGATGGTGACCAGACCTTCGGCATTGGTTTGGCCTTCGCCCATGAGTTGATACTTCTGGGAATACACCCGCACCGGTATCTGGTTCATCGGCTGGGCGGTTTTCAAACTTGTGGCCCAGATCGTAACAGAGGAGTCGGACCAACGACTTGATAAACCAATATCGGAAAAGGTCACCAGCATGTTATCGCCAGCGCTGTAATAGTAGTGTTCGCGATAATCATTTATGCTGACTTGGGACTCGTTTTCAGTTTGGGTGACACTAAGACTGTATACTCCATTCAACGGTTCTCCAGCCAGATCATCCAGCGCAATTTTATACTCTTGGACTTCATTGCGCGTATTGCCCAGCTTGATGATCTTTTCGCCCAAAGGTTTGCCGACATCATGGGCCTGATTATAACTTTCGCGATTCAACCACCACAGCATGTTGTTTTCATGCACCCGGTGCAGTTTAACTTTGGCCAACGTTGCATTGGTGGATTTTAATACCACGGTGCGATTGCCCTGCGTGCCCATGTAGCCGCGGGAATATTCGAACCATAGCCGCGTATTCAGGTCCGGCGTGGTAATGGCCAATGCGGTGGCGCGGGGATATTTATCCCCGGTGCTGACCGGTGCGGGGGCAATCGTAAAGACATAACGAGTGGCAGGTTTGAAATCACCGTGGACCTGCAAGGTGTTGCCATAATAGTAGCGTGTGGTGGTGTATGTTACTGGCGGATCAATGGATAACACTTGCGCGAGCGCTTCGGGAGTGATCTCGCGATTGCAGTTGACGCGGATGCTGAAGGTACTCGCGGATTCATGTTGGTATTCCAGCGACTCCACACACAACGTCCGTGAGATGGGCACAGAGAATTCCCGTTGGGTGGTCAAGCCCAATGGGCCGGCATTCCCGCGCAGACCGGGGTTGAAGGCCACCGTCAGATTCATATCCTGGTGCCGCAAATCGGTCAAGGGTGAGGTAAGAAAACGCAGCGTCGAGCCCGCGGTGGTTGACCATGTGGAAAGATTCAACACCTGCCGTTGGTTGCGGTTCGTATTGCTGTCGGCGGGTGCGTAAACATTCATAAATTCCAGCGCTTCGCTGGGGCTGACGACATCGTCGAAATCTGCTTCAATGAGCAACCGGTCATTGGCTTGGAAGTCCACCTGCCGGACATTGCGCACCGTCAGGGGCTGGGTGCGGAAGGTACGCACAAAATCTTCGCGCAAGCGCAAACCATCATTATTCAAGAGCCGGTCGGCGAGGACCGTCAGCCGATACTCTGTGGCCTTGGGTAGGGGGGCTTCAGGTTTGAAGGCCCAACTTAGCGCACCAGTCTGCGCCCAGGTGCCACGAATGTCGGGTTGAAACACTGCCGGAGCCAAGCCCACGCGCCGGGGTTGAACCGGGGCATTAAATTCCAATTCAATGGCCGGGATATTTTGCGGCACTTGGGGGGTGCCCAGCGCGACCGAGCACTGTTCCACGCGCAATAAATTCTTCTGCGCCGGCGCATAACCTGACAGGAACCATAACCAGGCTCCGAGATTGGCCAAAGCAAAAACAAAGATCGTAAACCAAAAGCGACCACGTGCAGACACAGCGAGGCTCATGTTCGGGCTCCATCCCGTAAGAAATATAGTTTTCAAAACTTTCCACCAATCTACACCTTTGGTATGCTGTTTCAAGCGCTGTGTATAACTTTTCTGACCACCACACAGATTTTTCCAAGCGGCAATAGATCCAACATCCCAACGTTTTAAGTTAGTATGGAGTCATGTTCGTTACTATTGATAGGCTAATCATCTACGCATACGCGAAAGAGTTGGGTTGCTATGAATAAAAAAATGTTTGGGATTGTCGTACTGAGTTGTCTGGGGCTGGCTTGGCCTGTTATGGGACAGGCGCCTGTGCCCACCGCCCAGCAGACCTTGCCGCTGCAAGGCACCTTGGCTGACACACTGACCGTGAATACCGCCAAGCACGCAATGACCCTGCGTTTTCCTGATCTGGTGGATAAAAATGTTGATCTGGTGGCCACCGTCTATCAAAAAGATGGCGTCTGGGAGGTTGGCCCGGCCGGGGTGAGTGGACGCTTTACCCCATTACAAGCCGACTCCGGACCACCCGCTCCCCCCCAGAAGGGGACCGTACAAGAGGTGACGCTGACTAATACCGAGGGAAAGCTGGGCGGCAAGTTGCTCATTGCCTTGAAGAGTATGGATTACCGTAAAAAGAAGCTCTACTTTGATGCCACCTATACCATCAGCGTTGATTTGAAAGCCACTGGGAAGCCTGTGCCTTTAGCTGATCCCGATCCCACCACGCCGGTCTGGCGCAAAAGTGCCATGCGTCCCATGGGTGAGATGTGGATGGGCACTTTTACTGCGACTCGTACCCGGGGGGGCAAATTGGAAGAGGGCATTACCGGCGACCTGCAGGCCGGGATGGTTCGTATGGCGGAACCTGGGGTGATGGGCACCGAGGGACATTTACTGCTGCGCCCGGCCACTGATGGCGGGGTTACCGTGGCCGCCGATTTGGGAACCCAACGCATGAATAGCTCCATGGCTGGGGCTTATATGGTTTTGCCCCTGCCCAAGCCTGCGGATTTGTCCGCCTATGATGGGCTTCGGATTACCGTATCCAGCGCGGAGAAACGCCCTGATTTGCTGATTGGCGTGGGATTGCAGAAAGCCAACAAGGCTTGGTATCAGGCGGATGGTGCGGGTTATTTGCCCGGCGCCAAACAGAGCTTTATCGTGCCGTTTGACGTCCTGCTCCACGCGGGCGGTTTTGATGATTCGCGTTGGATTGACACCCGGCAGGTACGGGCGTTACGGGTGGGGGTACAAAACCCCTTTGGTGTGGGACCGGTAAATTTTACCATCCATAGCGTTGAAGCTGTGAAATGGACGGCAGTCGGCTGGCAGGCCACCCCGGCGCCGGCTCAGGTGAAGGTTACGATTGATCCCAACACGATTCTGGCCCATGAGGGTCAGTCGGAACTGCCCAAGGGATTGTTTGGTTTCCACGATGTCAATCAGAATGATGCCAAAGATCGGGATGCGGTATTGGCCTATACCAAACAATTGCGGCCATCGTTTCTGCGTCGGATCGAACATACTGGTTTTGGTGGTACCATTAAGACGGCGGAAGAATTAAAGGCGCTACCTCGGGTGATTCCGGAAACTCTGAATATCGCCGCCGAACGGGCCATTGCGGCAGATGCCAGCGATATGGTGATGATGAGCTATACCCAAAATTTATGGGCCAAGCCATCATGGATGACTGAGGATTTGGGTAGTTTTCTGCCCAAGGTTGAGGCCTCTTATCAGGCTTGGGCACGGGGGGCATGGATGCCCGGAGACCCGGAACGGGGGTTGATACGATATCTTGAGGTATGGAACGAGCCTTTTATGTGGGCGCGGTACATGAATAAACATGACCCCAAGATGATGGACCCCACCCAGTTTTCGGATATTCCCGCGGAATTTATTGCCAAAATCTACAGCCAGATATTCCTGGCTGCCGCCAAAGGCGCCCGCAGTTCCAATCCCCATGTACAACTGGGGGGGCCGTGCAGTTCCAGTTTCAGCGATGACTATTACAGCAATTTGACCGGCTTTGTGGGGCGGGTGCTACAGGATTGTCATGCCCAGATGGATTTCCTTACCGAGCATCATTATCAGGGCGAGCCGAAGTCTTATGCGGCCGGGTACGAGGTGACCACCGCCTATACCCAGAACAAGTATCAGAAGCGTTGGCCCATCTTCAATACTGAAGCCAATGATTTGATTGACACCCCCAATAAGGGGGAGAAACTTGAGGACAAGCCGTTCGATGACGGTGCTGACCAACTTAACCGGGCTTACTACAATGCGTTGGACATCTTGAGTATGGCCCAATGGGTGCCTGATATTGCCAAGGGACGCGCCACCCATGCGTTGTGGTCTGGTTTCTGCACCAATAAGGGTGAAACGGATGTTTACACCCTTTTGGCAGATTTACGTGGAACGATGTTGAAAATCGCGGTGGATCAACCCGGTGTCCGCGCCGTCGCCACCCGACAGGGATCGGATGTCGTTGTGGTAGCCTTGAATGACACCCGCTGGGCTCAAAAAGTGCAAATTGTACTCCCCGGTGTGACCGACAACACCCCCGTTACCAGGACGGACCTGACATATGCTGCCGGGACCCAACTAAATACCCAAAAAGGGGTATGGGGCACACTTGCGATGGCTCCGATTGGTTCACGCATGCTGAGTTCTTGGCGGATTCACGATGTCTATAAGCAATCGTCCCCCCAACAGACGGAAAATCATCGCAGGTGGTACCTGCCCTGGGTGCTGCAGCAGGTGAAGGCGGGGGAAAGCATCACCGCGACACTCCCGGCCACCGGAATCAAAGGTGATCGGCTGTATTTGCGCCTGGTCACCCGGGATGTGCAGGCCGGAGAAGTGAGTGTTACACTCAACGGACAAACCCTGAGTTTGCCCGAATCTACGGCCAATGAAGGATGTGCCATCATCCAGACCGTTCCCATCTCTGGCACCGAAGCCGCAGGGATGGTTGAGCTCAAAGTCAGCGCCACGGGCAATGGTGCAGAGATACTTAGTTGCGCCTTAGTCGCGGTGCAGGCTGAAGCCCCGGGAACAAAATGATTTTTAGCCCCCTGATTCGGTTGCCAAGACGGCAATAAACGAGTATTTTCTCGGGTCTGCAATAGTGAGCCTACAGGTTCATTATTGCCTCTGAAGCCCCGGTAACTCTGACGCAGGTTTTTCGCGTTAGCGCGGATTAGTAAACGAAGATTTGCTTAGGTGACGCTATCCATATGACAGACGAGAACACACCAACCCAAACCACCCCGGAAAAACCGGCTGAATTATCCTCTGTGGCAGAATTACAGGTCGCCAGTTGGTGGACCGTGATCGTGGGCGCTTTGGCATTAATCCCGCTTTGTTTGTTGGTGCAGTGGCTGGAAATGGGTTCGGAAGAAAAGGGCTCTCTGGTCTCGTTTGGCATTCCACCGGTGGCGATTATTGTCCTGACCGGTATGGTTCTGGCGGCTTTGACTGCGGGTTTAGTCAAACGCTTTTCGCCCCGGGCGAATTTTGTGTTGTTGTATGCTATGCTGGTGGTGGGGGTTACGATTTGTTCCACCGGTCTTGTACGACCCTTGTTAGGGCACATTACCGGGGTCATGGACGAACTACTAAATCGCGGTGTGCAAACGGTTCGCAGCAGTTATGAACGGCAAAGTCCGGTGGTGTATCCCAAGCTGCCGGGCCCGTTACTCACCCCGGAACAGGAAAAGACGGCCAAATTAAAAGCCGAAACCTATGGCCCTCTGACCACGTATTTTTCCCATTTGGAGCGTGATCCCCGCGACATCACGCCGGTTACGCAGGGCTTGGGCTATTTCGAATCGGTGGCTTTGAATGTCCAATGGTGGTTTGGCAACCGTTTGATGCGTGATAGTCTGGGGGGGTATAGACTGGAAGGGGATGAGGATTTCACTCCAGAAGAACGGGCAGGCTTGCGTGGTTTATGGACCCGTTCCGCCTCACGCCTGGCTGAAAAATACATTATTGACCCGCCACTGTCCGACGATGGCAAATCTCTAGTTAAAAGTAAGCCTATTCCGTGGAGCATTTGGGGCAAACCGCTTTTGGTCTGGGGCGGTTTTTCGCTGTTGGTAATCACGTTTTTGATCACCATGGCGGAAGTCTTACGGCGGATTTGGCTGCGGATCGAAAATTTACCCATGCCGTTGGTCGAAGTGTCCAATGGATTGATGGGCACGCTCCCTGGCGCCATCAAGAAGCGCGGGGAGGGCATTACCCCCTTGTTACTCTTGGGGTTGTTTCTGGGCTTTATGTGGGTATCGATTCCCGCCGCCGCCCATTTTCGCCTGCCGTTGTTTGACCGCATTGACCCCGCGTACATGTTGATCAATTTGAGCCCGGCTTTACTGAATCCGCCGTTTAGCTACATAGGCTATTCGGCGATTTACTGGAGCCCGGTGTTAATTGCCATCTTTTGTCTGGTGAGTTTGGAAGTATCGCGCTCGATCTGGGGTGTTTATGTATTGGGAATGATTACCCTGCTGGTGCTTGGGGTGATGGGGGTTTCCAGTAATACCATTCCGCTTCCGGACATGATTCGCAGCTTTGCCTATCGGCCTTTTCCCTTCTGGGATGATCAGGCTGCAGGCGCTATGTTGATCATGACGGCGTGGATGCTCTGGGCCTCGCGCAGTCGGATTTGGGAGATATTTGTCGGGGCCACGGTCCCCGGCGATCGGGCGAAAATTGGCGATTGGCTGATTCATCCCAGGATTTTGCCTTTCCTGTTGGTGTTGTTGCCCGCAGGTATGGTGCTTTATGGCTGGCTGATTGGGGTCAAGAGCATCCTTTTGCTGCTGATTATTCTGGGGCTCTTTATCGCCATGACGATCGCTGCCGCCCGCTTGCGTGCGGAAACGGGTTTACCCTTGGTGCCGGCGCTGGTAAATATGTCCCGCTATAACCTGATGTTCGGTGGTCCCAAGGTATTTGGTGCGGAAGCCTCGGCCATCGTGGGCAGTATGAGTTTTCTGTCCAACTCGGCCATCTCCATATTGCTCCCCAACCAGTTGGAGATTATCGCCCTGGCCGAACGGCAGAAAGTCAGTCTGAAACGCATGGCGTGGGGCATGTTTATTGCCGCCGCAGTAGCGTTGTTGGTGTGCCTGCCCATGGCGGTATTCTGGCAATATTCCGACGCCAAGGGTTTGGGGCCAAACACCTCCTTTACCGGCTTTGCCGGCGGTTCTGATTCCATCTATATCCTGTACCGTTTTGCAGGTGCGGAATTGACCCAGGGGGCTTTTGAGTGGGTCCGGATCAATGCGATGCTGGTGGGCGGATTTGTCATGCTGGCCTTTCTGCTGTGCCGTACCTATATCGCGGGCTTCCCGTTGCACCCCGTAGGTTTTCTGGTGCTGGTGACGGCCATGGGCACGGGGCAATATTTTTCCCCCACGTTTGCGGTAAACGTTTTCTGGGGACCGGCTTTGTTGGCTTGGATTATCAAATCAATCATCTTCCGGATTGGGGGCATGGAGCTGTTTGTACGCTTCCTGCCACTTTTCCGGGGCGTGATTATCGGCTATCTGATTGCGCTGGCAGGCTGGGCCATAGCCCGAGGGCTGGTCCCCGCATTATCTTCCGGGCAAACGCTTCCTTTGTTCTTTACTTGGTAACGGCTGGCCATGAACTATCGTAGTAAATATTCCCCTTGGTGTGGTGTTCTGGCCGTGATGGTATTGGTCTTGGCGGGGGCGGTACGCCTCCGGGCGCAGACCACCATACCCACTACCCAGACTCAACCTGCCTCCGCACCTGCGCTTAAACCTGTGGCCAAGAGCAAGTTGCCGGCGCTGTCGCCCGCCTTGTGGCAGCATATTGACGCCGCCAGCGTACGCCGTGAAGTCGAAACCATTTACGCCTTGGGGTCACGTGTGGTCGGCCAACCAGGACACGCCAAGGTGCGCGATTATGTCCGGGCCGAACTCAAACGTCTGGGCGTGGAAACGCTCGAACAGCCGATTACTTTAACGGTACCGGTGGACGTTGGGGGCGATGAGCCCGTCCAGGCGGGTGTGGCAACCACACTGCCCGACGCTAAAAATGCCGGTGCCACGCTTCAGCTTGCCGGCCAGAAATATGGTGTATATGCGGTGTGGCCCAATCTGGTCATGGCCTCGTATATTCCCGCACCCGGACTCAATGCGCCGCTGGTGGAGGGGGGCAATGGTGAGTTGAGCGACTTGGATGGAAAAACTATTCAGGACGCCATCGTGGTGCTGAATTTCAACAGTGGTAAAAACTGGGAAAATGCCGCCAAGTTAGGTGCTGCGGCCGTCTTGTTCCGGCACCCCAAAACCACGAGCAATTTTGAAAGCAATCGCAAGTTTTTCAATGTTCCGCTCAATGTCCCGCGGTTTCTGCTCTCCCCAGAGGCGACGAATGCCGTGGATGCGGTTTTGAAGGGCAGCGCGTCCGTACCGGCCCAACTGGTGGGTGGGGCGCGTTGGACCAAGGTACAAACCAGTAATATTGTGGCGATTATTCCCCCGGCCAAGCAGGATGATGCCAGTGCCGGGCTGCTCTTGGTCCAGTGCTATCTGGACTCGATGATGATCGCACCGGCGGGACCGCATGGCGCGGACA
>JBIJDM010000270.1:0-3032 GCA_044344145.1 Phycisphaerae bacterium | reverse complement strand
TTAACCTGATCCGGGGTATGATGGCGGAACCCAGTTCCCGCCCAGGCCATGCTGTTGCGGTGGTCTTTAGTGATGGCCACTGTTTGGGTTTGGCCGGAGCCAACGAATTTGGTTACCTGCTTAGTCAGGGCTTCAATCAGACCGGTGTGCAAGCGCTGGAAGATGAAGCTGCGCGTATGCAGGGTTCGGCCCGGGCTTTGGAATTAGCCCTGCGCTTTCTTAGTTCCGATGGTAATGCGGGCCTGATTGCCAGCCGTAACGTCTATGGTCAAGGGATGGATGCCAGCAAACTGCTGCTTGATCCTCAGAGTATGGACATTATCCGTGCTGGTTTGAAGCAATATCCCGAAGCGATCAAAAATGCCCGGCTGCAGGCGGACAAAAATGAAACCGACCGTTTGAAAACCATCGCCGATGGCCAGGTGGAGATTGAAAAAATCAAGAACAAGCTGGGCCAGGAACTGCTGCCCCAATTGAACAAGCTGGATGATCAACGCTTAGATTTGGAAGCCCAACGCCGTGAAGCTATGCGTACTTTGCGCCTACTGCGGGCCGGTCTGGATAGTCAAACCAGTAATCCACGTATTGACGAGTTTACCAAGCAAGTTTCCGAACTGGACCTTAAGCTGGATGAATTAGTCAAAGTGTCTTCGCCCCTGCGGCGTGAGGTTACGGCCAGCACCAAAAAGGTCGCCACGCTGGACAAACAGTTCAAAGCGGCCAACAGTGCCCAAGAGGAGGTTGCGGCCCAGCGCACGTATCTGGATACCGTGACCGTTTGGACCGAGCAATTATTGGCTAAAACTGACGATGAGGCCAGAGTATTCATGTTGCTCGACGGCCTACCCATGGCTGGCAGCAATGCGGAGCGCCAATTTGGCCGGACTCTGCCGCTGTTATCCATGCATGCCGCCGCCGACGTGATGACCCGGGCCACGCAGGAATTGAAAACGCAAATTGACGATCTATCCCAACGGGGCCGGATTAAGACGGCCCGCGTAATTCAACCCATCTCGAAAAAAGACCCCACCAAAGCCAACGAATTGGCCCAGTTGTCAAAAATACGCGATTGGTATCAGTTGATTGACCGGGGTGAAAACCGGGCAGATATCGTCACGCGGGTGGGCATTGTGCGGCGTGGACCGGAATGGCTGACGACCAGCGATCCGGAGCAATACCGTGCTTTGTTATTCAGTATCCAGGGCTTGCAACAAAAAATCGAAAACCTCGCCCGGGAACAGGTAGTCAAAACTTTGTCTGCCCAGCAGGGGCAAGTGTTGTTGCAGAAATTGGTTAAAGCCAGCGCCGGGGGACGAGTTTGGAGCCTGTCGCTGGAACTGTCTGCCGGTGCGGACCAACTGAGTTGGGATACGGTCAAAGGCTATGGCTTTAACCGTCGGGCGGACTTTTTCCGCGACATGATGGGGGTACAACGCGAGGGTGTGGCCGAATTGGCCAAACTTATCGGGCTGAAGCAGGCCATCCCCTTGGAAGATGCCTTTTCGATTGAAGCTGGTGAAATCCGTGGGCTTTCCACGGTGAATACGGTCACTGAAGGTAATGCCACCTATTTGGCCGGCATTACCAGTTATGCGTTGGCTTCGATCAATGTCACGCGGTCGCTGGTAGATACCCCGTTGGATACCCCCGAAACCGTGGATGAAGCCAAAGCGGCGGAATCCATGAAATTTCTGGCCGGGTTTATTAACTTACTGACCCGGCAACCTTCGTTGGTTCGGATGGACAACGATATCAAAGGCGGCGCTGTGGAAGTATCGGGTCGGGTGGTTGAGTTTGATGTGCTGGCCGGGGTTTTTCCGAATCAACCCGTCCCCGGTTCGTTGGTCTTGTTCCCCCAGAACTTTTTGAATCAGGGGTCACGCGAAACGGTCAGTACCAATGCCGGGGTCCGGCGTATGGCGCTGACCACGGTGGACACCAATGGCCGCTATCGCATTCGCGGTATCCCGGACCGACGTGCAATCACTACCAAACAGGATGTGGAAATATTTGCCTTCCATTTTGGACTTGATGGCAAAATTGACTATACCGTGGACCGTTCCCCCCATGGGACGGATATGTTGTCCAACCGCCTGACCCGCCGTTTCGACCGCGAAGATGTCTCGATCGTCACCGCCCCGATGCGGGGTTTGGCGATATTTGATTTGTTGGATCCACGGGTGTTGACTCCGTTGGTAGAAATCAAATTACTCAACGCGGCCAGCCTCTCACGCCCCGACCATTCCGCTTTATTCCTACCCAATTCCTTGATCCCGGGTGACAATGGACCATATACGGAAAATTGCGGTGTCATATACGGTCCGGTAGATGCCAACATGGTTGCGTTGGTGAATCAGGGATTGTCGGGCACCCGAGCCACTCTGATTAACACCGAAGCCGGGTCGTCCAATGCCCATATCGGGTTCAGTACGAATGCGCCCGGGGGCCGGATCAATGCCACGGCCCTCCGTATCGCCGCCGATTTGGTGGCGGTGAATCATGACCGACTCGCCAAACTCAGCAAATATGGTATCCAGAATACACTTCTGAATGATTTGGACAAACAGGCGCGGGCCAGTCTTGATGAAGCACAAAAAGCCTTGGTTAATCGGGAATATTCCCGGGCCTATCGCGCGGGCACACATGCATGGGGTGTGGCCTTGCGGGCTTATCCCGATGTCCGCAGTCTCGGTAAAGACGCGGTGATTGCTTCGGTATTTTTCCTGGCTTTGGTGCTGCCGTTCGCGTTCTTTATCGAACGGCTGACCATCCGGGCCAAAAATCCCAATCTGCGTGTGATCTGGACCTTGGTGATTTTCCTGGCCCTGTTTGGCCTGATGTGGTGTATCCACCCGGCCTTCGCCATCGCCCTGTCGCCGATGATCGTACTGTTGGCCTTTGTCATGATTATTTTGATGCTGGTAGTCACCAGCATCATCTACCGGAAATTTGTCAATCTGATCAAAGAGTATCGCAGTCAATTGGAAGGGGTTCATGGCGCCGACCTGAAACGTTTCAGTGCCTCCGGGGTA
>JBIJDM010000237.1:0-3976 GCA_044344145.1 Phycisphaerae bacterium | reverse complement strand
CAGGATTTCCTCCAGCGTGCAGTTCTCGGCGTTGGGCATGAGTAACGCAGCAGCCATGCCCAACATTAAAACCCATTATTCGCTTTCGCGCAAGCGGATGCGGGGATTATTTTTGGCAATCGCTCTAGCTAGGTAAACAAGCCATTATTTTCCATTATCCGTCTGGCAAATCGGTGTACCGCATTCTGGGCAACGATCTTGGCTGGCGCGGAGGTCATAGGAACATTTCGGGCATAGGCCAGCGCGGATTCGTGTTTGTTTCTGTTTCTGCCGCAGGATGCGAAGATATGCACCCAGCAAGCAAGCATACAGTGTGATCCCGAGCCAAAACCAACCTATGGGCTGCGATACTGACCACCCAATCGGCTCATCATCAAGGTACCACTCAACATTTTCCAGGCCACGCCGCAGGGTTTGCATCGGACCGGCAGACGATGCGGTGTTCATACGAAACACATCCCACTGCCAGCGCGGCTCATCTCCACCCCCCTGCCAAAATTCGATTCGTCCCGGGTTGGTCATAATTTGGGAGGGACGGTCTTGATAGCCAAACTCCCAGGAGATGCAGTACCGGGCAGAAAAGACCCACAATCCGGCCGTGAGTAGACTCAGCAGCAGGAACAATCCGAAAGTGATATTGAGCAACCAACGAAGCATACGGGAATTGTAACATGCGGAAGAAAAGATGTTTCCCACTAAAAAACAACGGACCGCGTGTTTCCACGCGGTCCGTCATATTACTAGCACATCGTAGCAGCATGCGGGCATTAGCCCAGCAGGCCTTCGACCATCTTGCGTTCTTCCGCCAGTTCCTTGTTGGTGGCGGCAATCTTGGTCTTGGCAAATTCGTCCATGGGCAGGCCCTTGACGACTTCGTAAGCGCCCGGCGCGGTGGTCTTGACCGGCAGACCGGCCCAGACGTTGGCATCAAAGCCATATTCGCCATTGCTCTTGACGGCAATGCTGTGGACCTTGCCGGGGGTGACCAGGTCGCGCACATGATCGGTCAGGGCATTGGCCGCGCTGGCCGCGGAGCTGGCGCCACGGGCGGCGATGATGGCCGCACCACGCTTGCCCACGGTGTCGCAGAAGGCGCCCTGCAGCCATTCGCTGTGGCGGATCACTTCCGGAACGGGCTTGCCGTTGATCTTGGCGAGGTGGAAGGCCGGGAACATCGAGGGGCTGTGGTTGCCGAAGATGTAGATATCGCTGACGGCCGAGACGGCCACGCCGGCCTTCTTGGCCAACTGGGTCTTGGCGCGGTTTTCATCCAAACGCACCATCGCGGTGAAACGATCGGCGGGCAGACGCTTACAGGCGCTGGCGCAGATCATGGCGTTGGTGTTGGCGGGGTTACCCACGACCGCGATGCGGGCGTTATCGGCCGCGACGCGATCAATAATCTTGCCCTGCTCGGTGAAAATCTTGCCGTTGTCCTTCAGCAGGTCGGCACGTTCCATGCCGGGGCCACGGGGCTTGGCGCCCACCATCAGGCACCAGTTGGCATCCTTGAAGCCCACCGCCGGATCGCTGGTCAGAACCATGTCCGACAAGAGCGGGAAAGCGCAATCTTCCAATTCCATGGCCACGCCGTTGAGCGCGTTCATGGCTTTTTCCATGGGCACTTCGATCATTTGCAGAATGACGGGCTGATCCGGGCCAAACATCTGGCCGGAGGCGATACGGAACAACAGGGCATAACCAATTTGGCCAGCCGCACCGGTGATAGCAACGCGAATCGGAGACTTCATCAGCAAAACTCCACAAAAGTGTCAAACCAGCCCGACCACTCACCATGAGTAAGTCAGCTTAGGTCACGGTCATTAGGCTTCAGAGGTGAAGCCCATAGAATCTAAAGGTTACGGTCCGTTTCGTCAATCGGACAAAAATATCCTTTATACGAATCTTGTGTGCAATTTTTCTGGCTGGTTGCGAGTAATAATCGCTTCGGTGTTAGCCAATCTGCGGAGGACCCCAGCGCTTGACGCTTAAGTCTATGATTCAACATGGAATAAGAGGAATATACATGGACCCAGTTACACACGCAGTTGTCGGCGGCTTGATCGCCCAGGCCCTGCTCGGACGCCAATGGCCACGTAGCGCCTGGGTGCTGGGCGTTTTGGCGGGGATGAGCCCAGATATGGATATCTTTTTCACCGGGCAATCACTCATTGCTTCACTGTTTCATCGCGGGCCCACCCATAGTATCGCCTTGCTGCCGTTGATGGCCGGGCTGTGTCTGCTGCCGTGGCTGCTGCGTGCGGCCACACGGACGCACCTCTGGCGGGCGTATGGGGTGGCCATGCTGGGCGTGGCCAGTCATCTGTTTATTGATGCCTGTACCAGCTTCGGCACGATGGTCTATTGGCCATTCAGCCCCGCGCGGGTGGCTTTGGATTGGGTTCCCATTGTGGACCCGATTTTGACGCTGAGTTTGCTGGCGCTCTTGTGGGCAGCACTCTGGCGCAAGCAACTACGCTGGGCCGCAGTGGGGTTGGCGGTGTGTGCCATGTATTTCAGTTTGGGAGCCATCCAACATGAACGGGTGATGGCCACGCAGACGGCTTTGTCCGCAACCCGGGGCGAAGTGCGCGAGCATGGTCGGGTGATGCCCACATTCGGGAATATGTGGGTGTGGCGTTCTTTGTACCGTACGCAGGATAACTTGGTGGCCGATGCCATACGAGCGACCTGGTCAGCCCCGCAAGTGGCAGAAGGCACCCGGGTTCCCCGGCCGGTGGCCAATACATACCCCACTACTCCGACCGGGGCACTATTTTTGAATTTTACCGATGGTTTTGTACTGCCCTATGGCAGCCCGGTTGGCGCTCAGATTTGGGCGGATGCGCGGTATTCGTTGGATACCCGCGGGTTTGTCCCGCTTTGGGGGATGCGTATCCATGCGGATGATCAGGCCCAGCGTATCAGCTTAGCCCGACGGTCCGGGCATTCTCTCTGGGAAACGTGGAATATGCAGTTCGGTCACACCCGGGCATATCGGCCCTTAACGGAATGTCTTAGTGGCCAGCCGGGGCCGGCAGGTTTGCCGTCCGGGCATCACAACAACCCGTCCCCGCGCAATAGTCACAACGATACTGGTGCCGCACACAGTGGTTAATCCGATCCAAAATAATCTGGGCCATTTTTTCATCCAAGCCCAAAGGCTGGGTCACATGAAAACCGACCATGGGATAATTCTGGGCCGCTTCACTGACCAGACGCGGGATATCGCTGGTGCTGTGCCGTCCCGGGGCCAGAAAATAAGGATGCACCACCACATAACTCGCTCCCTGCACCACACAGGCCGCGAAAGCGGCGGCAATGTCAGGGTCGGCCAGTTCCATATGGGCGGGTTCCACAATGGCGTGTTGGGTGTAGCGTTTGAACATGGCCACCACGTCCAGCAACATGGCATTGGCCTCGTTGCGTCGGCTACCGTGATCCACCAAAATTACACCAACCTGCGCGGGCAGTTGCATCATTCTGTACACTCCTGAATAATGGCATTATAGGCCTCAGGTTGCGGGCGTACACAAGGACCCTAAAACGCATGACCACCACGACCAACACCCCCGCAGTACCCGCCTTGTGGACCAATCGCAACTTTGTACTGCTCTGGGCCAGCGGGGTAATCGCGTCACTGGGGGATCGCATCCATTATCTGGTGATGCTGGAAATCCTGGCCACACAATTGCGCCTGCATAAGCATTGGGAAACGCAGGATGCCAGCCAACTGACCATCGTGATGCTGGCCCCATTCTTACTGGGGCCATTATTTGGTACCCTCGCGGACCGTCTCCCCCGCCGGGGGCTGATGATATTTGCTGATTTGCTGCGGGTGGGCATCATGATTGTGTCCCGGACCCTGCTGCTGTCCTTCAGTTCGGATTTTCTCATGGCGTCGGCTCTGGGCACGCCAATTCCATGGGGTTATGTCATCTTGTTTGGCGCGGAAATCATCGTGGCCCTGTCCGCG